>NZ_JASATD010000001.1:0-404174 GCF_038440115.1 Ralstonia sp. OTU4908
CCTTGGCGGCCAAGGCGCCCTGTGCGTACAGGAGATTGTTATCGACGTTCATCGGGCACCTCCGGGCGGAGGCCGCCGCGCGATGCTGGTGAACTGACAGTTTGCGGGGCGATGCCCGCGTGGGATGGGGATGGGTACAGCTTGGGTCGGTTGATCCATTGTCTTGCCCTCTGGTTAAGTGAGGAGCCACCCACCTGGGAGGGTGGGCGGGCACACGACAAGGTCTGCAATACCGATCAACTTACCAAAAACCGGCAGGGCCGAAGCCCTCCCTGCCGGGCCCGCCCATGAGGACGAACGACGGCACGCGAGGGCTATAACGGCACTCACGGGTAAAGTTGAATTCGGGATTGCAGTCCCGGCTGCGGTTGTTGCCGCAGCGGAGGGAGTTTAGCGGGTGGGGTAGTCGGAGAGCAAGTCAGGGAATGACCCGCCGTGCCAAGTTACGCGTGTGAAAGCCAGCGCCAACATAGGCTGTCTGAATCATCCCGCGCCGGAAGAATCTTGGTTCTTGAGTTCAGCGAATTTGGCCGCCATCGTGGGATTGCCACGCGTCAGCTTTTTGATCGTTACATCCTGCGCCTTGTCATTCGCAAGCCGAAGGTTCCGATCTGCGCCGAGCAGCGCCTCCTTCGTCTTCTGCAAGTGGTCGATCGACTTGTCGATCTCATCAATTGCCGTTTGGAAGCGCCGGGACGCCAGATCGTAGTTCTTCGCGAATGCGGTCTTGAATCCCTCCAGCTCAGTTTCAAAGTTGGTAATGTCGATGTTCTGCGCTTTAACGAGCGCCAATTCCGATTTGTACTTAAGTGAATTCATGGCGGCATTCCGCAGCAACGTAATAATGGGAATGAAGAACTGCGGCCGCACGACATACATCTTCGGGTACCGATGAAACACGTCTACGATGCCGGTGTTGTATAGCTCGCTCTCGGGCTCCAACAAAGATACGAGGACCGCATACTCACACCCCTTCTCGACGCGATCTTTGTCGAGCTCTTTCAGAAAATCTTCATTCTTGCTTTTAGTTGCAGTGTGATCATTCTCGTTCTTCATTTCGAACATGATCGAGACGATCTCTGTGCCTGCCTCGTCCGAGTCGCGGAAGATGTAGTCCCCCTTACTGCCGGTCCGCGCGTCGTTGTCCTTCTCGAAATACGCACGCGGAAACGCCGTTGCGCGAAGGCGGTTGAACTCAGTCTCGCAGTGTTGCTCGAGCGTTTCACCAACCATCTTCGTCGACAGACGAGCTTTCATATCTCGCAGACGCTCGATCGCTTCATCGCGATCCTTGATTTGCGTCTCGTATTTGTCCTTGAGTGATTTTTCCGCAAGTTGCTTCTCGAGCTCTGCACGCTCAAGACCACTCCTCAGTTCGTCGCGTTCCTTTTCGACCGTACTGATAGCCTCGGTAATCGCAAGCTTCTGCCTAACCTCGATGGCATTGAGTCTGGCTCGCAATTCTTGAATCTCTGAGTCCTTTGAGGCCGCAGTCTTTTGGAGTTCATTCACGAGCTTCGCCTCAGCTAGCTCAGATGCAGCTTGCCTGTCATGCCTCGCCTGCGCCAGTTCGTTCACAAGAGCATCACGCTCTTTTTCCACAATGCTCAGAGCCTCCGCCACAGCAAGCTGTCGCGCTACCTCACCAGCATCGAGCCTAGCCTTCAACTCTTGAATTTCGGCATCCTTCACTGCGGCAGCCTTCTGCAACTCGCTGGCAACCTTAGTTTCAGCGAGTTCGACGGCGTTCCGCTTGTCACGTTCAGCCAGCTCAAGCCGTTCGTGCAGCTGCCTCTCAAAATCGCTGTCACGAACCTGCTTCAGGATTTCCGCGTATCCGGCCTCATCGATCTTGAAGGCTTTGCCGCAATGGGGGCAGATAATTTCTTGCATGCTCATTTGTCCTTCATCTTCGCCAAAATTTGCTTAAGCATCTCAGGCACCGTCCCCTCCGCTCTGTGTGTGGCTGTTCGGTACGCGATTTGATTCTTCCCGAGCGCAATTCCGGCAGCCGCCTCAACGCTAGCCCAGGCCGCGCCCCATTCCGGCCAACTCTGTGACAGAAACGCTTCGAGGTTGTCTTCAAAAATCGCTACATTGTCTGCAACAACGGCGGATGGGAAATCCTCTTCAGGTAGACCGAAGTACCTCAAAGCTGCACGATTCGCTACAACATGAGATTTTCGCTCTTCAGCGATCTTATCTGCTGCCTTCCCGTTGTCCTTTGCCCGTGCTGCAAACCCGCCATCGGCATCGAATAGGGCATAGACCGGGATACCAATCTCCATCAGGATCGCGTGCGCTAGCGGAACGGAGGTCTTGCTTCCTACCGGGACTATCGAGATGCCAGCGGCCTCGAGCGCCCCGGGAGACATTTTGTCGCCAATGCCGTAGAACACTGCACACTCTGTCGTACCTTCGACAACAAGTGCGCGATTCGCAAAAAGAGCTACCGCAAGCTGATTCGTCACAATGCCATCGAGTTGACGATCAACGGTATTCGCTTTCATCACTCCTTGTAACCGCGCTTTAACACCAGCAACGGTGGCTAGGTGAACGGTGACCACAGGAGCGTCATCGGAAGACCTTGTGAGCCGCCTGACTTGATGAAAATTTCGTGCCTCAAGGAAGTACGGGCTGTGAGTAGCGTAGGTTACCTGGATACGCTTCCCTGCGTCCTCAGCAAGCGCCCGAAGTACCTTCGCAAACGTCTGAGCCTGAATCGGGTGCTGAAAGAGCTCCGGCTCCTCGATCGCTAAGCAGATAACCCCCTCCGCTGATGCCGCACCTGACTGAGCCAACAGTTGGAGCGCCGAAATCAGCAGTGTTCGCTGAAAGCCATGCCCCTGTCGTTCCACAGCAGTTTGATTTTCTCCATCCAGTACTGCCACATTGAACGTTGTACGAGGAGCCTTGAGGTCCACCACTGCCGGTGAAACCTTGACCGCGCGTCCCGGCGAATATGACTTAACGACGTCGTTGAGTTGCTTCGTCAAAGCATCAAGCTTCTCCGTGAACTTCTCTTCGTAGACCTTCTGTTGTTTAGCACGCGACTCTGCGACGATCTCCTCGATCGCCTCATCCGCTGCTGTGCGATCAACCGAACGCTCAAGAATTCGCCCAATGATGCTCGACTTGCCGTCGATCGACTCCTCGCTCGCTCGAAGGTCAGCAGTAACGAGGACGAAATTGAAAAGACCACTCATCTTTCCGCCGCTGTTAAAACCGAAGAAGTTGGTCTGCAACTCATCTGGGGCGTCAACGAGCAGGTTCGTGTGCGCTGATTCCCACGCCACCATCGCCTTCTCTACCGCAGTGCCTGTGCCGGCGGCAGGGAGGTCCAGATCTGGACGTCGTTCTCGGAGTGCAGCGTACTCATTCTTTTTCGCCGTCGCCCCGCTTGCTGCCTTGATTGCGTTGAAATCAGGGAAACTCTTTGCATTGGCTGAAAGCACCTCAAGACCATTCGGTGACCGGCGCTTCCATGCAGTGAACGATGAAACATCATTCGGTGCGTACTTGCCGAGCGCTTCACGATCCTTGGGAGTGAGGTCAGTGAACGTCACCCCCACCTCAATGCCCTCATCAGTTGCCCCGAAGGAACAGTCATCCTGCGTGAGCGCAGCAGGCTTGCCATTGAAGTACCAGTCAAGCGCGTGAAGCACAGTGGATTTTCCGGCACCGTTAGGCCCGATAAACGTTGTTACGGAATCAAAAGGTATCGTCACGTCTTTCAACGTGCGGAAGTTTTTTATTTGAACGGACTCGATTTTCATTACAGACCTTAGTCCTTGGCTTTCTCTACCGAACACTCACTCACCGCGCAAAATAACAACCTGGAGTCATTCGCAAACGATAAATGAAGAGTATTGGTATGCCGTAACAGCGCGAGTTCACAACTGAGCGTAGATGGTTGCCATAGCACTATCGCCACGCCTATAACCGTCCCGCGGCGAAGTGAAGTGACGGTTCGGCACCACAGTCAGATTTTGAATCTTTGCGACCGTCATCAACCGCCAATCTGGTATTGGCGAGTGACGACTCTGGCCCTCAACTTGGTAACACCGCAAGAGCAAGTTTCCTTCGGAGGAGTACCCCACCGCATGAGGTTCTACAATTCGTTGACATCCGTCGTAAACAAACTCGAGCACACGTTTATGCTGAATCGCATCGGCTAGCGTCTGAAGCATGATTTCCCCCCTTGATAGTCGTTTCTTACTAACTGGCCAATAGAGCCAGTCCACGGCAGCAGCACCTAAGTCCTCAACCCCATCTGCAACGTATACCGACACCCCGTCCGGTAATTACTGCACCCCCAAAACGCCCCGCTCTTCCCATTCCGCGCCACCAGCTTCACCCCGCAAGCCGGGCACGACGGCGTCCGGTAATCCCCCTCAAACACCTTCGCCAACAGCGCGGCCTGCTTGTCTTCGGCCAGCGCGCGAATGCGCTCAAGCACCGCCGGCCCGTCCAATAGCTGGATACCGGCAAGCTCTGAAAACTCCTGCACCGGGTTGCCGACATAACCCGACAAAGACCAGAACACGCCCCGCTTGACCTTGTGCGCCAGCATGGAGCCGCCCAGCGCCCGCACCTGCTCCACCTTCACGGGCTTGGACCACGCCTTGCACTGGACTACCGCCACGGGCGCGCTCTGGCCGGCCATGTACAGCGTGGCGTCAATACCGCCGTCCGGGCCGTGCGGCACCGTCTTCACAGCAAACCCCATCTGTTCGTAGTACTGCACGCACAGCAGCTCGAACCGTTTCCACTCGAGCGACTGGATGGCCTCCAGCGTCCAGCTTTGGGGCGTGGCGGGTTCTGACGGCGTGGGGGCTTGCGGGGGCGGGGTGGTGTTGCGAGTGGAGTTAGGCGGGTTGGGTGTGTTGCTGCCCGCTGCGTTGCGGGCGGGCTGGGGCGGTGCCTTGGGCGGGCGGGATCGCCCGGAGGGTTCAGTGCGCGGGGGCCCTAGCCGGGCATCGGCCTGCCGGCTGCGCTCCCGTAGGTAAGACAGCACGGCAAAGAAGCCGAGCAGCAGCGCGGGCATCCAGGCCAGCCCGCGCGCCAGCATCCCGACGCCGCTCAACAGCGGATTGGCGCTAAACGCCGCCGGGAGGATGTTGTGAAAAATCAGGTAACTGGCCGCCGCGCCAATGGCCAGCATCCACCACGGCAGCGCCAACAGCACGTCGCTGGTGGATGCTTGTTTTCTCCTCCGCCCCATTTACCGCCCCCGGCCGAATGCTTTTAGATATTTAGGACTAGGCGCTTTCTCTGATAATCCGATTCAAATCAGGGCGCCGTTTTTTAATGGGAAATAGCATAGGCGATGCATCGGGATTGCGCTGCCCCCGTTGGTGGGGTTTTTGGAGGTTTTTTGGGCGGGGGTTGGATAAAGATCGAAGCCTGGCGTCAGATTTATATTTGGTAAAAATCTGAATTAAAAATTACTCATATGCGAGGCACGAGCGGCGCCGGGTTGCCGGTAAGCGCTGTTGTGCGGCGGCCTTTGACTACACGGCGGTTTGCTCGTACTCCCGCAAAAACTGTCGGGCGCGATGCGGCACCTATTGCGCAGAAGATGCCGGCGCGAAGCTCGTGCTGTGCGGCCACACCCATATGCCACGCGCGATAAAGCTGGTGGATGGCCGCTATATCGTCAACACGGGCAGCGTCGGCCTACAGGCTTACAGCGATGCCTATCCGTTGGCCCACACGATTGAAACCGGCAGCCCGCATGCGCGCTATGCCATCGTGACTGAACACGCAGGTGAGTGGACGGCCGAGTTCCGTGCGGTTGAAAACGCGTGAAACGATGCAGCGGCGATTGCGGAGCAGCGGGGCCGGCAGGATTGGGCGGTTGCGCTGCGCACTGGCAAGGTGGAACCCCAGGGCTAGGCATGCTCAAAGACCTAATGAAACCGTTACCCGCGATGCCAAAGATGTCGCGCGAGCAGAATGGGCGCATATCGCGGGGTGACGTGTCACCCGACAAACTTATAATGACGCCCGGCCACCCGCCCACGCCGCCACCGCCTGCCGCGCACAAAACTTGCGCCGCACCTGCAGTGGCACCGCCGGGCCGCACCATCACCCGGCCAAGCCCTTTTGCCCAACGCCATGCCCTACCGCTTCCGTCCGTTGTCTGTTTTGTGCGCTGCTGCCAGCATCGCTGCCGCTTTGGCTGCGTGCAGCTCTGCACCCACGCCGCTCTATCAGCAGGAGCAGTTTGATGCGGCGGCAAGCCCCTATGCGCGCACCTTCCACGCCAAGTCTGACGCCACGTGCGAGGCGGCGCGCCGGGCGCTGCTGAGTCAGGGCTATGTGTCGAGTTCGCCGCGCGCAGACACGATCGATGGCAGCAAGAATTTCCAGCCGAGCAACGATTCGCACGTGGTGATCTCGTTCCACGTGGTGTGCGCGGAGGCCAATGCGGACGGCACCTCCAGCACGGCCTATGTGAACGCGGTGCAAGACCGCTACACGCTCAAGAAGACGAGCACGTCGGCAAGCGTGGGGTTGAGCATCCTCGGCTCGGTGTCGCTGCCCATCGGCTCGGGGGACGATTCGATGGTGAAGGTGGCCAGCGAGACGATTCCCGCCGGGGTGTTTTACGAGCGCTACTTCAACCTGGTCGACCACTTCCTGAAGATCGACCCCGCCCGCAAAGACCACAAGGTGGCCAAGGCGGCGGAGAAGGAACACGTGGCCCCGCTGCCCGAACCCGCGCCTACGCCGCAAGGCGAGCCCATGAAGATGACGACGCCCGTGGTGCCTACGCCGGCCGCGCCGCCTGTGCCGGTGGCGGCTCCGGCTTCGGCTCCGGCTGCTGCACCGGCACCGAAGGCGCCTGCTGAGGCTGCGCCGGCATCGGCGCCTGCGGTGACTACGCCAACGGCACCCGCAGCGGCGCCTAGCCCGGCACCTGCGTCTGAACCCGCCAGTTCGACGACGGGTGGGGCGAGCTGAGAGGCTCTACCAAAAGAACAAAGCCGCCTTTGGGGCGGCTTTTTTGTTGGGGCGTCGCATTAGACGTCGTCTGGCATCTGCAGGGTTTCGGGGCTCGAATTTACCTCCACCGGCTCAGGCTTACCCGCCTTGAGTTTTGGGAGAGTCGCCTTGCCTTCGCGTTCTGCGGCAAGCGCATCCATTCCTTCTTTCAGTTCAGCAAACAGGTCTCGTTTCATGGGCACGCACTATACGTTCATTGCCTAGAGTTCCAAATGCGTAAATTCTGTTTTGGCGGCATCCATTGAACACTCAACGCGGGCGTCAAACCTACGAGAATCAGTACCGTCGCAAGCGTAGGAATGTGAGAGAGTGCAAGCCACGGCAGTGGCAAAGGCATCCACGTCACATCACGGGCGCGCAAGCTGTGGACCGCCTCCACCTCACATGCCGGCGCCCGCCCGGTGAGGAGACACGCATGGTCAGCAAAAACACAATCTGTCTGTGGTACGACCGCGATGCGCTGGACGCGGCCAACTTCTACGCCCAGACTTTCCCAGACAGCAAAGTCACCGCCGTCCACCGCGCGCCGGGCAACTACCCCGCCGGCCAGGAGGGCGACGTGCTGACGGTGGAGTTCACCGTGGCGGGCATTCCGTGCCTGGGGCTGAACGGCGGCCCGCAGTTCAAGCACAGCGAGGCGTTCTCATTCCAGATTGCCACCGACGACCAGGCCGAGACCGATCGGCTGTGGAACGCCATCGTCAGCAACGGCGGGCAGGAAAGCGCCTGCGGCTGGTGCAAGGACAAGTGGGGCCTGTCGTGGCAGATCACGCCGCGCGCGCTCACTGCGGCCTATACCGATCCGGACCGCGCAGCGGCCAAGCGCGCCTTCGACGCGATGATGACGATGCGCAAGATCGACATCGCGGCGATTGAGGCGGCGCGGCGGGGGTGACGTTGCCGGGGGTTGAAACCGGAGCAGCGACGCTGCACGCGGCGCTGTTCCGGCCTGGGTTTTCTACGCCGCCGGGCGCGACACCAACCCACGAAACCGATGCGCAAGCGTGTGATAGAACGACGGCGTCAGCGCCTTCGATACCTGGCTCGACAGCAACGCCACAGCCATGAGCGGCAAGACCATCTCGTGGCCGTCGATCATCTCCATCACGATCACAAACGACGTGATGGGCGACTGCGTGACCGCCGCCAGGTAGCCGACCATGCAGAGCGCGGCAAGACTGGGCAGCGGGATCGCCGATGTCACGAGCGACATGATGTTGCCAAGCCCCGCACCAATGGCCAGCGACGGCGCGAAGATGCCGCCCGGAATGCCGGACAGGTACGACGCGATCAGCGCGCAGAACTTGAGCACCGCGTAGAACGGGGAGAGCGCCTGATGGGTCTCCAGCAGGCCCCGCGCTTCTGCATAACCGCTGCCGAACGTGATGCCGCCTGACACAAGGCCAATCAGAGCAATGGCGACTCCGCACAGAAAGGCGAACCACACCGGTTGCGCTTGCCGGAGGTCAACCAGCCGCGCAGGCATCCAGCGGGGTATGTTGAGCAGCAGCCAGCAGAACACGCCGCCCGCCACACCGCAGATGGCGCTGGCGGCAATCACCACAGGCACCAGCGCCAGATGGAATTGCCCAATGGCCTGGATGCGCCCGAAGTACAGATAGTTGCCCTGCAAGCCCAAAGCGACTACGCCGGAAAAAATGATGGCCGTGATGAGCGTGCCGCTGTTGCGGGCAACAAAGCTGCGCGTCAGTTCTTCAATGGCGAACACGACGCCCGCCAGTGGCGTGTTGAACGCGGCGGCAAGCCCGGCCGCTGCCCCTGCAAGCGTGAGTTGCCGTTCGATGTGCTTGCTGCTTCGACGATAGCCCCGGCGCATGGCGTACATGAGCGATGCGCCGATCTGCACCGTGGGCCCCTCACGGCCAATCGTAAAGCCGCAGAGGATGCCCAGGAACGAGACGACGATCTTGCCGAACATGATGCGCAGGGAGAGCAGCGAACTGGAGAGCCGCCCATCCTCCAGCGTCGCGATCACCTGCGGAATGCCACTGCCCTCGGCACCGCGAAAGAACTGGCGCGTCAGCCAGATGGCCAGTGCCGCCCCCACCGGCGTGATGACGATCGGCAGCCAGAGCGCGTGCGACACCATGTTCCGGAAAAGCTCGAAGCCAACATCGATCAGCTTGGCGTAGGCGACGGACACGAGACCCACGAGAACGGCACCGAGCCAGAAGATGCCGTAGTTCGCCCAGAGTCTCCTGGCCCGACGCGCCGATCGATCTGCGATGTGGAGAGGCGGAAACATGGTGCTAGGGATGTGGGGGTCGGGGAAGCGGAGATTATAGGACCGGGCGCAAGGCGGCTTCGTGGTGCGCCTTGATGGCGCGCAGCGTGATCCGGCGTGGCTAACCTTGCGCTGCCGGCCCGCAACGGAAGGCGTGGTCGACTGTGGCCAATCCACACAGGTGCCCGTGATAGAGTCGACCGCCCCCCATCCGTCATCGCGTAGCCCTATGTCGACATTCGCGCTTGTCCCCAAGCAAACGGCGTTGTTGGTCATGCACTACCAGACCGACATCATGGCGTTGTTTCCATCGGTCGCGCCTGCGCTGCTCTCCAACACCCGCGCGCTGTGCGATGCCGCGCGAGCCAAGGGCGTCAGCGTCTACTTTGCGAAGTTCCACTTCAGCCCCGGCTATCCTGAAGTCAGCCCGTTGAACAAGAACGGGCAAGGCGTGAAGCAACTGGGCCTGTTCGTTGAAGACCGCATCTCGCCGGAACTCGGCCGGCAACCCGATGAGTCGATCATCATCGCCCACCGCGCCAGCGTGTTCTACGGCACGGACCTGCAGGTGCGGTTATCCGCCAAGGGCATCGATACCTTGATCATGGTGGGCGTTGCATCAACCGGCGTGATGCTGTCTTCCATTGCGCATGCAAGCGATGCGGACTACCGCCTGTCCACCGTGAAGGACTGCTGCTACGACCCGGACCCGATCGTGCACGAGCATCTTTTTGCGACGGCATTTGAGTCGCGCACGACGGTGCTGTCGCTGGCAGATGCGTTGTCGCTGCTGGAGTAAACACAGCAGGCCTTCGGCGAGCCTCAGGCGCTGACCACCTTGTTCTTGCCCGCGCGCTTGGCCTGATACATGGCGCGGTCGGCGCGCTGGATGGCTGCCATGGGCGGTTCGTCCTTGCCGACTTCCGCCACGCCGGCAGAGAAGGTGATAAACAGCCGCGTATCGCCCGCCACAAAGAAGCGCTGCGTGAGCGCCCGCTGCAGGCGGACGATGGTCTGCACGCCCTCTTCCAGCGACGTGTCCGGCATCAGGATCACGAATTCTTCGCCGCCAAAGCGGGCGAGCGTGTCTTGCGGGCGCATCGATTCGCGGGCCACCTGGGCCAGGTGCGACAGCGCATCGTCACCAAAGCTGTGGCCGTGCGTATCGTTGATCGACTTGAAGTCGTCGATGTCCAGGAACGCGATGCAGAGTGCCGTGTTCTGGCGGGCCGCGCGGGCAACTTCGCGCTCCAGCGCCTCTTCCAGACCCTTGCGGTTGAGCGCGCCCGTCAGCAGATCGTGACGCGCCGACGCCGATGCCATGTCGAGCGCCTTGCGCAGTTGCGCCACCTCGGCGGCGGCCTCTTCGGCCTTGACCTTCATCGCCGACAGCACGTCGCGGTTGCGGGCCGACTCCAGCGACATCCAGCGGGTGGCCGACAGCGCATCCTGAATGGCCGGTGCAATCTCGGCGATGCTGTTGGCCGATTCAATCTTTTTGGCGCAGGCTTCCATCTGGCGGTGATGCTCGCCCGAGGTTTCTGCGGCAACGGACAGGCGCTCCATGAAGGCGGCCAGCAGCCGCTTCATTTCTTCCTGGGCTTCGATCGACTTCGACTTCAGCGAGCTTTGCTTCTGGATCACCTCCATGAGGCGGCGCCGCAGATCGTCCAGCCGGCGCAGGCTGACGGGGGCCTCGCTGGCCTTCATCAGGGCTTCGATCTGGCCGCGCAGCCAACGGTCGTCCAACGACAGCTCGGCGATGTTCTCGAACACCAGTTGCAGCAGGCTCAGCAACGCCCGGCGGATCTCGCCCTGATCTTCCGCCGCCAGTGACAACCGGTGGTTGAACGTGGAGAGCTTGCTGTTCAAGCTGCCAAGGCCTTCGAATTCGGACCGGCAGGCCCGGATCAGCGCCCAGGCCGCGGGGCCGATGCTGGCATCGTCTTCACCGAGCACTGGCAGACAGCATTCGACCGTGCGCGCAAGCTGCTCGCGCAACTCACGCACGAGCGCCATCCGCTCGGCATCCTGGGGGTCTGCGTCGGGCTTGTTGCCGGCGATTTCGTAAAAGATCGAGGCGAAGTTGTCTGGCGTGGGCGCCAACCTGCGTGAGGCCAGCAGCTTGAGGGCGTGCCGGGCGGTCTCCGAGGGATTGTTTTCTATCATTCCGAACTACAGGGTGGCGAGCAGGGTTGGAACGCGATTTTCCACGGTTCCGGCCCAAGCGAAAAGCCGTCCAAAGAGTTATGTCGCCTTGCGCTGCACGAGTGGATTCCGCCAAATTCGGTGTCGCGGCAAGCATCCGCGCGAAGAGTGCGGCCCCGTCTGGAATGATTGCCACGGACGGCGTTTCGTCGCCCCGAGCATGCGCTGTCAGCAACTATGCGCTGCGCCGCGCGCTGCTTCTCAAAGCGTTTGGATATACCTCAGGAATGCCGGCGATTGGTCTCGAGCTCCATAGAACCGGATGACGCCCGACACGTCGCCGTACTGCTGCACCAGGCTTTCTGCAGCAGCACGAGCGCGCCGAACCCCCAGCACGTTCTTCAGGAAGCATTCCACCAGCGTGGGGTCAAAGTACCGGCCACTCTGGTCTGCCACCGCACCGACCGCGTCATCCTCCGACATCCCCTCGCGGTAAACGCCCGGCTCCAGCATGGCGTCAAACGCATCGGCAACGGCCACGATGCGCGCGGCAAGCGGGACGTCTTCACCGGCAAGGCCAGCCGGGTATCCGCTGCCGTCGAAATGTTCGTGATGATGGCGCGCAACGCTCGCTGCCATTTGCAACAGCGAATCGGCCGTCCCGCCAAGCAGCTCGGCGCCGATGTTCGAGTGCCGCTGCATGATCTCGTGCTCTGCGTCGGTCAGGGCGGCGGGCTTGAGCAGGACGTCATCCGGAATGCCCAGCTTGCCGATGTCGTGCACGGGCGCCACAAGATAGATGTGCCGCTGTTCCGCGTCGTCCAGCTCCAAAAGGTTTGCCAGATACGCCGCAACAGCGGCCGTCCGGACGAGATGGCCCAGGGCAGACGGATAGCGCGACCCGCCGGCAAGCGTGAGGCTGGCGAGAATGATGTGGGGGCGGCTTTGTTGTGCCATGGTGTTGACCTTCTTGGTCGCGCGCCTGTCGGCACGCAATGAGGCTCGATGGAGGATTGCACGATAGTCATCGCGCCGGTCGACCGCAACCACCTACGCTGGTCAATTTTGATCTAGCCCATCTGCAACCGCCGCCACAACGTCGTCTTGCTGATCCCCAACGCGGCACATACGGCATCCCGATCGCCGCCGCGGGCGGCGTGGCTTACGTCACTGTGTCGAGCTTATCGACGGCGTCCGCATCGATCCACTTGCTCGCTTATTGACACTTAGCAGGCTAGCCCTTGCAACGCAATAATCAAAACATGAAGAACCAATAACGCCTCAAATGAGCAACAGAATAATTGAATTTTGCAAACAAAAATCCGCTTTTTCGACAGTGCACTATTATCGCCCCCACGTATTTCCGCTTCAAACCAAACGATTAGTAGGGGGACAAAATGTTCCAAGAAGGTGTTCGCGAATCAATGAATAGGGTTCCGGATTTATTACAACCAATTCTCACGTGGCTCACTGGGAAACCACTCAAGGAATCAGAAAAATCATATTTCTTTCCAAAGACAGCGGATATTGCAATCACGCCGTTGATTGGCATTCTTGCCATTCAAATTCTCGCTTCACTTGCAGAATGGGATACCCCGGCCGCATGGCCTATTATCTTTGCGCTTTGGATCGTTCTAGTTGGAATTCTGCGCAAATTGCAGGTCACTCACTTGCACCACGCCATTCACAATCGTCTTTTTTACAGCACGACACTAAATAATGTCTATGCCACGCTGACTGGCCGCGGAGCCTATACCTGCGTCAAGCCGCAATTGCCTGTGGCGACCGGCCCGGCTTTGCCAAACGGGAATTGTGGGGCATCTCGAACATGATCGAACATCAATTCCGCTGGCTTGAATCCGCACAGCCTGCCCCTTCAAGGTCGGCAGGCAAAACGCCGGCTACACACGCTGATCAACAACTTCTCGTCGCAGCTGAATAAGATGGCATACGCAGACAACACAAGTAAGACCGTGATCGTCGTGAACTCGGAGTTTCCTGGCCCTACGATCATCAATGCCGTCGCGCACGCCGTGCTGGGGCTCATAGGATCGAACAATCGGGACGCATGGAAGCTGTTGGCATATCCGAGCCCGGCCTTTTCGTCGGAAAGCCACATCAGCGAGTTTCCTGCCATCGTACTGCGAGCGAAACGCTCATCGGCCCTGGAGAAGTTGATTTGCGCCCTGCGCGACAGAGGCATCCCGCACAACATCTTCATCGACTCCATGATCGGCGCCAGCGCTGAGAGTCAGCGGGCAGCAACGCTGGCTGCGACTCCTGAGCATAACAAGGTGATCTGCGTTGCGCTGTTTGGCCGTGAAGAAGCGATTCGCCCGCTTATCAAGTCGTTCTCCTTGTACAAGGAATCGGAGACCTCCCATGTCGTACCGGCGGAATGAGGGGCACTCGGCCACAAAGGCATCTGACCGGGGCGTTCTTCTCCGACTGACCACAACAGTAGGAATGGCCTATTTGCCCACAGGATTCGCTTTTGGCGTACTGGCCACGCAAGCGGGATTGTCACCCGCTGTTGTGATTGCAATGAGCATCTTTATCTTTGCCGGCGCACTTCAATTTGCGGCGGTGCCGTTATTGAGTGTCGCCACGGGGCTCGGCGCATTTGCCATGACCACGCTGCTGATCAACCTGCGCCATGTTCTCTACGCCATCCCGCTGATTGAGCACCTGCCTGCGCGGCGCTGGCAACGGGCCTATATCGTTGCAGCGCTAACCGACGAGAACTATTCCGTTCTCACTACCCTTCCCACAGACAAACGGCAGCAGTTCGCGATGGCAGTGACGTTGATCCATCACGTCTATTGGATCGCGGGAACCGTCCTTGGTGTGCTGCTCGGACAAAAGGTTGCGGATTGGATTCCCAACCTGGACTTCGCGCTGCCGTCACTGTTCACCATCCTCGCCATCGAACAGTACCTATCGCAGAGAAGATTGGCTCCGGCGCTGATAGGCGTACTGGCTTACTTTGCAGCGACGCGAATGGCGACGAACTATCTATTGATCACGGCCCTCGGATTCGGACTGGCGACGCTGTTGGCGCGCGCACTTGTCCGCGGTAACGCAGTGGAAGCATCCTGAAGGAGCGCCACGTAATGAGCAGTATTGAACAATGGATCGCAGTCGGCATCATGAGCGCACTGACGATCCTTCTCAGGGCATCGCCGTTGATGATCAACCGCGATGTGCTACGCAGCCGAGCGGTTACGCAACTCAATCGCGAATTACCGCTCTGCGTGATGGTCATCCTTGTTGCGAACGCGCTTGCAGGTAGCATGATGCCCAGCCAGCTTGGCGTGGAAGTGATCGCGCTCTGTGGTGTTGCCTTGACCTATCTGATGTGGCGAAACGCGCTGCTCAGCGTTGTAGCTGGCATCGGCGGGCTGACGTTGCTTCGCTCCCTGCTTTGACACTCTGCATAGCGTCACGTTGACCGACGTGTCGCGGCGGTGCCGGTGGGCAGCGCTGGAGCGAACGAATTACCGTATCGACGCCACCTCTTGCAACCGCCGCCACAACGTCGTCTTGCTGATCCCCAACGCGGCACATACGGCATCCCGATCGCCGCCGTGGGCGGCCAGCGCTGCGCGTATCTCTTCCGCTTCCACGCCCCGGCTGCGCTCGCGCAGCGTCAATACCGCCGGTTTGCCCGGTGTGGCGTGGGCAAACACTTCGGGTGCAATCAGCCGCAGCACGTCTTGCGTGATGGCGCTGGCGTCTTCGGTGTAAGCCAGTTCAACGGCAATCCGCTCGACCACGCTCTGCAGTTCGCGCACATTGCCGGCCCAGGCGTAGCGCCGCAGCGGCTCGGCAACACCGGCCAGCACGCGGGCAGCCTCTTCCGTGTCGGCAATGCGCAGCAGCAGGCGCGGATCGCGGCGCGCGGCCTGCACGAGCAGTTCAACGGCCAGGGGCATCACGTCGTCGGGGCGTTCGCGAAGTGGGGGCAGCGCGATGCTCAGGATATTGAGGCGGTAGTACAGGTCCGCGCGGAAGGTGCCGGCTTGCACGGCGTCCGTCAGCGCGCGATGCGTGGCGGCCACCACGCGAATATCGACGCGGGTGGGCTCGGTGGAACCCAGCCGCACCACCTCGCGCTCCTGCAATACGCGCAGAAGGCGGCTTTGCAGCGGCAGCGGCATCTCGCCGATTTCATCGAGAAACAGTGTGCCGCGGTGCGCGGCTTCAATCAGCCCCGTCTTGCCGCCCTTGCGCGCGCCGGTGAAGGCGCCCTCTTCGTAGCCGAACAGTTCGCTTTCCAGCAGCGCTTCGGGAAACGCGCCGCAGTTGATGGCGACGAATGGAAAATCGCGCCGCGCGCTGAGCTGATGCATCCCCTGCGCGACCATCTCCTTGCCCGTGCCGGATTCGCCCAGCACGAGCACGGTGGCGTCGGATTTGGCGTAGCGGCGTATCAGCGTACGCACGCGTTCCATCGCCAGCGATTCGCCCACCAGGTCTTCGAGCCGATAGCGCGCGCTGAACTGCTGCGGGCGCTGGCGTGAGCGCAGCGTGCGATCCAGCCGCTCCACCGCGCGGGATTCCTGGAAGGTGAACACCGTGCCTTCTGCGGCGCCGGTGCCGGTGCTCGTGAGCGGGCCACGGTGGATGACGTAGTTCACGCCCTGCACGGTGCCCAGCGTGTCGCCGTCGGTATCGGGCAGCAAGCCGAGCAGGTTGGGCGCAATGCTGAGCAGCGGTTGCCCGATGGCCTGCTTGGCCTCGATGCCCAACGCGGTGGCCAGCCGCTGGTTGATGGCCTCCACGCGACCCTGCGCATCCAGCGCGACCACACCGTCACGCAGATGCTGCAGCAGGTTGTCCAACCGCTGGCGGCGCAGGGTTTCGCGGCGCGTGGCCTGTACGACTTCCAGCGCGGTATCGAATGCCGCACGCACAGAGTCCCGCGAATACAGGAACACGGCGTTCATGCCCGCCTGCGTTGCCAGGTCCGTCACCAGACCGGGGCCAACCACCACACCCACGCCGCGGTCGCGCAGGTCCAGCACGCAACTCTCCGCGCCCTGGCGCGAGGTGTACGAGGCAAACACCACGTCCATGCCATAGGCGGCGACAAAGCGGCGCACCTCCTCGGGCGTGTCGCCGTGGGTGACGAGCGCCACCGATTCCGCGTGGCGCCGGGCGCGGGCCAGCGCATGCATCACGTCAAAGCCCGTCGGGTTGATGACGACCACCGGCAGCGACAGACGCGGCTTCAGATAGGCGCCGTTGGAGCCGCCCGCCACCACCACGTCGGGCCGCTCGGCGCCAGCGGCGTCGATCTCGCGCACGATGTCTTCAAAGCCGCGTGTGATGACGCGCAGCTCGGCGCGGTCGTTGTACTCGGCGGCAATATCGAGGAAGAGATCGCTCAGGCGGCTGATGCCGCAAGCCCAGATGCGGGGGCGGTCGGTCAGGTCGGTTGCAGTGGGGCTCATGGTGCGGCGCGGCAAAAAAACGGCAGTCCGAGCATTATGCGCCGTGCATTTCCATATTGAAATCACACATTTCATTTTTGAGATGGTGTGCGCCCGGGCGGTAACGTCACATCCATACAAATCAAGGGGTTACGTCCACTCAACTGGGTGGCCCGCTTCCTGCTCTTTTAGGCCGATCTTTTTGGAGCCACACATGAGCACAACCCATCGACACCCCACCAGCGCCGGCGCCAAGTTCCGTGCTGCCGTGGCTGAATCCCAACCGCTGCAAGTGGTGGGCGCCATTACCGCCTACGCTGCCAAGATGGCCGAGCAGACCGGCTTCAAGGCCGTGTACCTGTCGGGCGGCGGCGTGGCGGCCAACTCGCTGGGCATTCCGGACCTGGGCATCAGCACGATGGAAGACGTGCTGATCGACGCCCGCCGCATCACCGACGCGGTGCAGATCCCGCTGATGGTCGACATCGACACCGGCTGGGGCGGCGCCTTCAACATTGCGCGCACCATTCGCTCGTTCATCAAGGCGGGTGTGGCCGCCGTGCACCTGGAAGACCAGGTTGGCCAGAAACGCTGCGGTCATCGCCCCGGCAAGGAAGTCGTTTCCACCGACGAAATGGTCGACCGCGTGAAGGCCGCCGTGGATGCCCGCACCGATGACGATTTCGTCATCATGGCCCGCACCGATGCCGCCGCCTCCGAAGGCATCGACGCCGCCATCGAGCGCGCCGTCGCCTACGTGGAAGCGGGCGCCGACATGATCTTTCCGGAAGCCATGAAGACGCTGGACGACTACCGCCGCTTCAAGGCCGCTATAAAAGTGCCCATCCTGGCCAACCTGACCGAGTTCGGCAGCACGCCGCTCTTTACCACCGACGAACTGCGCAGCGCCAACGTGGACATTGCGCTGTACTGCTGCGGCGCCTACCGCGCAATGAACGCTGCGGCGCTCAACTTCTATCAGACCGTGATGCGTGACGGCACCCAGAAGGCGGCCGTGGAAACCATGCAGTCGCGCGCCGATCTGTACCAATATCTCGGCTACCACGCGTACGAAGACAAGCTCGACGCGCTGTTTGCCGCACAGAAATAACGCCTCCGCATCCAAACCAATTCAACGCATCCAAGGAGACCACACCATGAGCGAAGCCGATAACAGCACGCCGAACGCCGGCGCTTTCAAGCCGAAGAAGTCCGTGGCCCTGTCGGGCGTGACGGCCGGCAACACCGCGTTGTGTACCGTTGGCCGCACTGGCAATGACCTGCACTATCGCGGCTACGACATCCTCGACCTGGCCGGGGCGTGCGAGTTTGAAGAAGTCGCCCACCTGCTAGTGCACGGCAAGCTGCCCAACAAGGCGGAACTGGCTGCCTACAAGGCCAAGCTGAAGGCATTGCGCGGCCTGCCCGCCAACGTGAAGGCCGCCCTGGAATGGGTGCCAGCCTCCGCCCACCCGATGGACGTGATGCGCACCGGTGTGTCGGTGCTGGGCACCGTGCTGCCGGAAAAGGACGACCACGCCACCCCCGGCGCGCGCGATATCGCCGACCGCTTGATGGCATCGCTCGGCTCGATGCTGCTGTACTGGTACCACTACAGCCACAACGGCAAGCGCATCGAAGTCGAAACCGACGACGACTCCATCGGCGGCCACTTCCTGCACCTGCTGCACGGCGTTGAACCGTCGCAATCGTGGGTCGATGCCATGCACGTCTCGCTCAACCTGTATGCCGAGCACGAGTTCAACGCATCGACGTTTACCGGCCGCGTGATTGCCGGCACGGGCTCGGACATCTACTCGGCCATCACCGGCGCGATCGGCGCGCTGCGCGGCCCGAAGCACGGCGGCGCCAATGAAGTCGCCTTCGAAATCCAGAAGCGCTACGACACCCCGGACGAGGCCGAAGCCGACATCCGCCGCCGCGTGGAAGCCAAGGAAGTCGTGATCGGCTTCGGCCACCCGGTGTACACCGTGTCCGACCCGCGCAACAAGGTCATCAAGGAAGTGGCGCGCAAGCTGTCGAAGGAAGCCAGCAACACCAAGATGTTCGACATTGCCGAGCGCCTGGAAACCGTGATGTGGGACATCAAGAAGATGTTCCCCAACCTGGACTGGTTCAGCGCCGTGTCGTACCACATGATGGGCGTGCCGACCGCGATGTTCACCCCGCTGTTCGTGATCGCACGGACGTCCGGCTGGGCCGCGCACATCATCGAGCAACGCATCGACAACAAGATCATCCGCCCGAGCGCCAACTACACCGGCCCCGACGACCTGAAGTTCGTACCGATCGGCAAGCGCCCGTAAGAGAACGCCACCGCACGCACTCAGACGGTTTGGCCTTTGACGTTCCTGCCCTATGCGGCGCCTTGAATTTTTGTTGCAAGGAGGAAAAAAGAAGGGGAACTGTCTGAGCGCAGCGAGTTTTCCCCTTCTCCTCCTTGCGACATAAATTCAAGGAGGGGGTCGCCGCATCGGGCGCGCCTTTCTTTGCTTACTTTCTTTGGCAAGACAAAGAAAGTGAGTCAGCCCCGGCAGGGGATGAAACAAGGGATGTACCACTACCATGAACACCACCCACCGCAAACCGCTCCCCGGCACAAAGCTCGATTACTTCGACGCACGTGAGGCTGTGGAAGCCATCCAACCGGGCGCCTACGACAAGCTCCCCTATACCTCCCGCGTCCTCGCCGAGAATCTGGTCCGCCGCTGCGACCCAGCCACCCTCACCGACTCGCTCAAGCAACTCATCGAACGCAAGCGCGATCTGGATTTCCCCTGGTTTCCGGCGCGCGTGGTCTGCCATGACATCCTGGGCCAGACCGCGCTGGTCGACCTCGCCGGCCTGCGCGACGCCATTGCCGACCAGGGCGGCGACCCCGCCAAGGTCAACCCGGTCGTGCCGGTGCAGTTGATCGTCGACCACTCGCTGGCGGTGGAATGCGGCGGCTTCGACCCCGACGCCTTCGCCAAGAACCGCGCCATTGAAGACCGCCGCAACGAAGACCGCTTCCACTTCATCGACTGGACCAAGCTCGCGTTCAAGAACGTCGACGTGATCCCGGCGGGCAACGGCATCATGCACCAGATCAACCTGGAGAAGATGTCGCCCGTCATCCAGGCACACGACGGCGTGGCTTACCCCGACACCTGCGTCGGCACCGACAGCCACACGCCCCACGTCGACGCACTCGGCGTGATCGCCATCGGCGTGGGCGGCCTGGAAGCCGAAAACGTGATGCTGGGCCGCGCCTCGTGGATGCGCCTGCCGGACATCGTGGGTGTGGAGTTGACCGGCCAGCGCCAACCCGGCATCACCGCCACCGACATCGTGCTGGCGCTGACCGAATTCCTGCGCAAGCAGAAGGTGGTGGGCGCCTACCTCGAGTTTTACGGCGAAGGCGCATCCAAGCTCACGCTGGGCGACCGCGCCACCATCTCGAACATGGCCCCCGAGTACGGCGCCACCGCGGCAATGTTCTCGATTGACGACAACACGCTCGACTACCTGCGCCTGACCGGCCGCAGCGACGAGCAGGTCAAGCTGGTCGAGACGTATGCCAAGACCGCGGGCCTGTGGTCCGACACGCTCAAGAACGCCGAATACGAACGCGTGCTGCGCTTCGACCTGTCGAGCGTGGTGCGCAACATGGCCGGCCCGTCCAACCCGCACGCACGTGTGGCAACGACCGACCTGGTCGCCAAGGGCATCGCCGCCAAGTGGGAAGAGACACCGGGCCAGATGCCCGATGGCGCTGTCATCATCGCGGCCATCACGAGCTGCACCAACACCAGCAACCCGCGCAACGTGATTGCCGCGGCGCTGCTGGCGCGCAATGCCAATCGCCTGGGCCTGACCCGCAAGCCGTGGGTGAAAAGCTCGCTGGCGCCGGGCTCCAAGGCCGTGGAGCTGTATCTGGAAGAAGCCGGCCTGAAGCACGAACTGGAGAAGCTGGGCTTCGGCATCGTCGCGTTTGCGTGCACGACCTGCAACGGCATGAGCGGTGCGCTGGACCCGAAGATCCAGCAAGAGATCATCGACCGCGACCTGTACGCCACCGCCGTGTTGTCGGGCAACCGCAACTTCGACGGCCGCATCCACCCGTATGCCAAGCAGGCGTTCCTCGCCTCGCCGCCGCTGGTGGTGGCCTACGCGATTGCCGGCACCGTGCGTTTTGACATCGAGCGCGACAGCTTCGGCACCGATGCCAACGGCAAGCCGATCCTGCTGAAGGACCTGTGGCCGACCGACGAAGAGATCGACGCCATCGTGCGTGCATCCGTCAAGCCGGAGCAGTTCCGCAAGGTGTACATCCCGATGTTCGAGCAGCGCAGCGCATCCGTTGCCAACGTGAGCCCGCTGTACGACTGGCGCCCGCAGAGCACCTACATCCGCCGCCCGCCATACTGGGAGGGCGCGCTGGCCGGTGAGCGCACGCTCAAGGGCTTGCGCCCGCTGGCGGTGCTTGGCGACAACATCACGACTGATCACCTCTCGCCGTCCAACGCCATCCTGGCCAGCAGCGCCGCTGGTGAATACCTCGCCAAGATGGGCCTGCCGGAAGAAGACTTCAACTCGTACGCCACGCACCGCGGCGATCACCTGACCGCCCAGCGCGCGACGTTTGCCAACCCGACGCTCATCAACGAGATGGCCGTGGTGGACGGCGCGGTGAAGAAGGGCTCGCTGGCACGCATCGAGCCCGAAGGCAAGGTCACGCGCATGTGGGAAGCGATCGAGACCTACATGGACCGCAAGCAGCCGCTGATCGTGATTGCCGGTGCCGACTACGGCCAGGGCAGCTCGCGCGACTGGGCCGCCAAGGGCGTGCGACTGGCCGGCGTGGAGGCCATCGTGGCCGAAGGCTTCGAGCGCATCCATCGCACGAACCTGATCGGCATGGGCGTGCTGCCGCTGGAGTTCAAGCCCGGCACCACGCGCCTGACGCTCGGCATTGACGGCACCGAAACCTTTGACGTGATCGGCGAGCGCAAACCGCGCACAGACCTCACGCTCGTCATCCACCGCAAGAACGGCGAACGCGTGGAAGTGCCCGTCACGTGCCGCCTGGACAGCGATGAGGAAGTCTCGATCTACGAAGCCGGCGGTGTGCTGCAGCGATTTGCGCAGGACTTCCTGGAATCGAACAAGGAGGCCGCATGAGCCACCCCGCACAGGTGAAGATTCCCGCGACCTACATGCGTGGCGGCACCAGCAAGGGCGTCTTCTTCCGTCTGCAGGACCTGCCGCCGGCAGCGCAGCAGCCCGGCGCTGCTCGTGACGCCTTGCTCATGCGCGTGATCGGCAGCCCCGACCCGTACGGCAAGCAGATCGACGGCATGGGCGGCGCCACGTCGAGCACCAGCAAGACGGTCATCCTCAGCAAGAGCACGCGCCCGGATCATGACGTGGACTACCTGTTCGGTCAGGTCTCCATCGACAAGCCGTTTGTCGACTGGTCGGGCAACTGCGGCAACCTCTCTGCAGCAGTTGGGCCGTTCGCCATCAGCAATGGGCTGGTCGATGCCAGCCGGATACCGCAAAACGGTGTCGCCATCATCCGCATCTGGCAGGCCAACATCGGCAAGACCATCATTGCGCACGTGCCCATCACCAACGGCGCGGTGCAGGAGACGGGCGACTTTGAATTGGATGGCGTGACCTTTCCGGCGGCGGAAGTGCAGCTCGAATTCCTCGACCCGGCTGCCGAGGAAGACGGTGACGGGGGCGGCGCGATGTTCCCCACCGGCAACCTCGTCGACGACCTGGAGGTGCCCGGCGTGGGCACGCTCAAGGCGACGATGATCAACGCGGGCATCCCGACGATCTTCATCAACGCAGAGGCCATCGGCTACACGGGCACCGAGCTGCAGGACGCCATCAACGGCGATGCGAAGGCGCTAGCGATGTTCGAGACCATTCGCGCGCACGGCGCCGTGCGCATGGGGCTGATCAAGAGCATTGAAGAAGCCGCCACGCGCCAGCACACGCCCAAGGTGGCGTTCGTCGCGCCGCCGAAGGACTACGTGGCATCGAGCGGCAAGAAAGTCGGCGCAAGCGATGTGGACTTGCTGGTGCGTGCGTTGTCGATGGGCAAGCTGCACCACGCAATGATGGGCACGGCAGCGGTCGCCATCGGCACGGCGGCGGCCATTCCTGGCACGCTCGTCAACCTGGCGGCAGGCGGCGGAGAACGTGGCGCGGTGCGCTTCGGGCATCCGTCGGGCACGCTGCGTGTGGGCGCGGAGGCCAAGCTCGTTGACGGCGAATGGACCGTCACCAAGGCCATCATGAGCCGCAGCGCGCGCGTGTTGATGGAAGGCTGGGTGCGCGTGCCGGGCTGAAGGCTGACCACGCATGCAAAGCAAAACCGCCGCATCCGGCTGACGGCTGGATGCGGCGGTTTCTTTTTTCTCTCGGAACTCAGGTTGCGCCGGTGTTCTTCAGGCCGAGCACCTCGATCGACGCAATCTCGGGCGGTGAGGCCAGCAGCTCGGCCGCGTTGGCCATGAGCGCCTTGGCGATCGGGCCGTCCAGATGCGCTTGGCGGTCTTCCTCACTGGCAAAGGCATCGAAGATGCCGAATACGTTGGGCGCAAGGCGCAGCGCAAACCAGATCGGGGTGGTGGTTTCCTGGTTGGCCATTTGCAGGCCGGCCGAAAGAAAATCGGCCACTGCCTGTTCCTTGCCCGGTTTGGCAATGAGTCGGGCGAACAATGCGTACTGGATCATTGAAAGTCTCCTGATACGCGCGGAGAGCGCGCGGTCAGACGTACTGTATGCCGAAAGCAGCGGGCCGCGTCATACGAACACGCGTACGAGCCGTTCCGCACGCGGCGGAAACGGCTCGATGACGGGCCAAGCGCACAAGCCAGCCCGTCATGTTGCGCGCACTCAGTGATGCAATGCGCTGCCCACTGTGGTCAATGCGCCGCCCACAGCGCCCGTGACGGGTGCAAGCGGCGTCGCAGCCCCGGTGGACGTCAGCGACGTACCGACGGTGGTGACAAGCGAGCCGACAGGCGCAGTCGCACCCCCAGCCGTCGTGCCGCCCCCGGCGGCGCCGCCCAGTGCGCCCGTCACGCTGCCCAGCGGATTGCTGCCACCGCCCACGCCGCCCAGTGCGCCGGTAATCGGTGCCAGCGGGTTGGCCGACGTTGCGCCGCCCGGCGTGGAGGTCACCCCGCCCAAGGCGGCCACCGTGTTACCCGTGGCCGTGACCACACCGCCCAAACCGGAGACGACCGGGGCGTTGGTCGCCGTCAGCGACGTGCCGACATTCGCTACGCCGCCGCCCACCGTCTGCAGCAGGTTGGTTGCCGGAGCGCCCAGGCCCGTTGCGTTACCCAGTGTCTGCGTAGCCGTGGTCACCTGCGAGGTGAGCGGCACCACGGTCGAGCTGAGCTGCTGCGTGACTTGCTCCACCGGCCCGGTCGACAAGCCCGTGCCGAGCGTGCCGCCCGCACCGGCCACCGCCTGCCCAACCTGCGAGACTGCCCCGCCCACCGGTGATGTCACCGGCGAAAGCGGCTGCAGCGGCCCTGAACCGAGACTGCTGACAAGGGCACCCGTGGCGTCAACGGTGTTACCCGCTTGCGTCACCACGTTGCCGGTGCTCGATGCCGTGGTGCCGATCGGGTTCGGGTTGGTACCGATGCTGCCCAGGCCCGACTGCACGCCGGTGCCCAGCGCCGACACCGTTTTGCCTACGTTGTCGACCACGTTGCCCAACCCCGACGCCCCGGGCAGATTGCTGCCGCCGATGGTCGAACCGAGCCCGCTGACGGCACCGCCCGTGGCCGTCAGCACGCCGCCGCCCTTGTTCGCCACGTCCCCGGTGGGCGTGGTGGACGCGGTGGGCGTCGTGCCGCCAGAGCCGTTGGAACCGGACCCACCGCCACCATTGTTGGCCGAACTGCCGCCGCTGCCAGTGGTGCCGCTCATGTCGCCCGAGCCCGAACTGGCGCAACCGCCCAGTACAAGCAGGCCGGCCAAGGCCGCCGAAACCAGGGTCCCTCGTTGCAATGTCTTCATGTCTGCCTCCCGTTTCAAATATGCGCTTGATAATGCGCGCAGCCCCGCCCTACTCGGTGTTTTATCGGTGCACCTCCAGATTAACTGGATGGCACGATCAAATTAAGTCTATTAACCAATGCGGCGTCAATTGCAAACATTGTCAAACGCCTAAAACCCTCGTCATGACGCCAATCTGCATCAGAAGAAGCCCGCCGGACGCGGTGTCACCATGACGCGAAGGTTCGCGCGCTGACGCGCTCGGACGATTATGTTTGAAGGCTTTGCTCTAAATTAACCAAAATGGGTTAAATCCATGGCCCGGCGTTATCTCGAAGCCATTCGAAAAACCGGCAGGCACGGCATTGAAAGCCCTGGGGCGCGCTGCGGCACGCTCGCATCAAGGTGATGGCGTTCGATGCCGATGCCGCGCATCGGCGCTGCTTCGATGAAGTGATTGAGATGACGCGCCATCACACTCGCACAGCGCAGGTTGGCGCGAATCGCCAGCGCGATGCTTTGCGCAATGCCGATCACGCAGCATCACAAGTGAATGACCGGAGCGCTCGATCAACCGCGTGGGCGCCCGCTTTTTGGGGCGCGATGTTTAAGCCGATCAACCGCTGCGCCGCGTCAGCCGAGCCGGACTTGCGCCACGGCTTCGCGCCATTGCGTGAACCGCTGGGCACGCACCTGCGCATCGCCGTCGTCGCGCCCGTAACGCAAGGCGACGTAGCCGGCGGCGGCATTGCGCAAGGCCTGCGCCGCTTGCGGAAACTGCGCGGCAGCACGCTCGGCGTAGGCCATCGGGCCTTCGGCAGCGCCGCGCGTGCAACCATGTCGCGCCAGCCGGTCACACAACCGCTGCCACTGGGCCTGCACGGGATCAGGCTTGGGCTTGCGCTGCTGCCAGAGGAGCGGCAGCGCAGCGAGCAGGAACAAACCCGACACGCCCCATAGCACCGCGCGCGGGTCCGCCGCATCGAGCCCCAGCCACGCGAACAGGCGCGCCTGGCGGTTGCGGTCATAGCCGAGCACCCAGCTGTTCCAGCCGCTGATCAGGCCATCCAGCCCCCAGCGCACGCTGCGCAACCAGCCGGGTTCTTCTGCGCGGCGCGAGCGGAATTCACTCGCGGGCACGGCGGCGGCCAGGCCACGTTCGACGCGTTGCGGCGCGACGGCGGCGGTGGGGTCCACGCGCACCCAGCCGCGCCCGTCGAGCCACACCTCAGCCCAGGCATGTGCATCGGACTGGCGCACGATGATGTCGCCGCTCACGGCGTTCACCTCACCGCCGAGGTAGCCCACCACCACACGCGCCGGCACGCCCGCCGCACGCATCAGGAAGACGAAGCTGCCCGCGTAGTGCTCGCAGAAGCCGCGGTGCGTGCGGAAGAGGAAATCGTCGATCTGCTGATCCTGCAGCGGTTCCGGCTCAAGCGTGTAGGCAAACGGTGCGCTGCCAAACAGCTTGAGTGCGGCGGATACGCGCTCGGCAGGCGGCAGCGCTGCCCATTGCGCTGCCAGCGCACGCGCTTGGCCGTTGCCCGGCGGCAACGCCAGCGCCATCTGCTGCGTGAGCGGGTCGAGCGGGCGGGCGTCGTCGGCGCGATTGCGCTCCGGCAACCGCGAGCGCGCGTGATACCGCACGCGCTGGTCGACCGGTTGCGTGCTGATGAACTCGCCGTCGATGCTGCGGCCGGTGCCGTCGCGCGCCTCGATCGACTGGCCGCGATCGAGCGCAAACAGCCAGCGCTGGCGCGTCGGTTCCAGCGTAACGTTGTAGTCGAACACGCCGGGCGCACCGCCGGTTGCGTCCGCAGAATTGGGTACGCTTTCAGCTGCGGGACGTTGCCGCATCGATGCGGCCGTCCACGTCTGGCCATCGAAACGCCACAGCACCATGCCGCGCCAGTAGAGCGTATCGAGCGGTGGCGGCGCGCCGACAAAATCGACGCGGAAGGCAAGCTCATCTGAGAGGATCAACTGGCCGACGGAGCCGGGCGCCATGCGGTCCGACAGGCCGCTGACGGCGGTGTCGGCAGTTTGCGGCAGGCGCCACAGGGGATGATCCAGCCGGGGGAACAGCAGGAACAGCACCGCCGCGCACGGCAGACCCATGAGTACCAAACGCGCCAGCACGCGCACTGGCGACACCCGCGCACGCGCCTGCGGGTGCAGCAGCAACAGCCAGTTGCGCAGCAGCAGCGCCACGGTCGCCAGCATGGTGGCGGCCAGCCACGGCGGCTGGTCGAACAGCACCTGCGAGAGCAGCAGGAAACAGCACAACTGCGTCACGAGCACGCCGTTGCGCACCGTGTGCGATTCCATCAGCTTGAGCACGAGAAACGCGCCCAGCAGCGCCACCGACAAGTCCCGCCCGATGTTTCCGCCGGTGCGCATGGCGAGTGCCAGCGTCACGACAAGCGTGGCGACGCCCGTCAGCCCCAACACCCATTTGCCAGGCAACGGCGCGCGCCGTACCCACAACAACGCGCGCCAGAGCAGCAGCACCCCGAACACGGCGCAGGTCACCAGCGGCAGCGCACGCAGCAGCGGCGCGAGCACGACGGCAAGCTGGGCGATCAGCCAGCCGTGCTCGCGATGGGTCAGCGCACGGGCCGAGCCAAAGGCGGCCGCTTCGGTGCCGATGGTGGCAGTGGTCATGTGACTTCGCCTTCGGCTTCCGGCATCGCCGGCTTACCCCACAACGCCAAGGCGCGCAAACACGCATCCCGATGCGCGACACCGCGTGCCGGTCCGATGACAGCGCCAGGCAGGCTCAGCGTGTATTCGGGCTCATCGCCGGCGGGCGCGTGCTCGGCCGCCAGCACCCAGGCGCACAGGCGCGACAGGCGTTGTTCAACGTTCATCGACGGTGGCAGCGCTTCCCACGCGAGCACGCATTGCGCGTGGCGGACTTGCTGGCCGGTGCGGCTCATCCAGGTGTCGAGCCGCGCGCTGTGCTTCCACGCAATGCTGCGCAGCGCGTCACCGGGGCGATAAGTGCGCAACTGGTCCGCGGCTTCTTCGACGTGGGTGCGGGCGGCGCGCGTGTCGTCTTCGTCGCCAGGGTCCGGCGCAAAGCTCGCGGGCAGCGGCGGCGCGGAAGGTTCCGGGGCCGGATAGACGAGCAAGGTCAGCGGTGCATCGGCATAGCTCCACGCGCGAAACAGGCCGAGCGGAAAACGCGTCGATACCGTCAGGCGCGGCAACTTGAACCAACCGCGCGGCTGATCGGCGAAAGACAACGCGGCCACGATGGCGTCCTGCGCGTCGAGCGATGTTTCCACCGCGGCGGCTTGCGCGGCGCTCACATCCACACCCACGCGCGCCCACGGTGTGACGTTGGCCAACGCCACGCTCACATTCAACGCATGGCCTGCAAACACCGCTTCGCCCGCCGCGCCGCGCACTTCCAGATCGACAAGGTTGCGATGCGTCTGCCACATGGCGGACGCCGCCACACCGGCCAGCACGAACGTCAGCAGAAAACCCAGGCTCACGTTGTAGTTGAGCGAGGTGAGCAGCATCACGACCAGCAGCAGCGCAAAGCCGCCGCCGGCCGCAGTGGGCAGGATGTAGACGTGATTGCGGTCCAGGCGGATGCGGCCTTCGCGTGGCGTGCGCGGCCGCTGCAGAAAGCGTTGCACGCGTGCCCGCGCAAAGCGCACGCCGGGCAGCATCGCCACGCCCGCACCGAGCACACGCAACGGCGCGAGCAGCAGAGAACGCAATCGCGCCATGGCGCTGCCTGCTTAGGGGATGGCGACCGTATCGAGCAGCCGCTGCGCCAGCGCGGTCGCCGACAGCGTCCCGCCCGTGGGCAGCAACCGATGCGCCGCCACGGCCTTGAACACGGCTTGCACGTCTTCGGGCAGTACGGCATCGCGGGCATCGATGAGCGCCCAGGCACGCGCGGCCGCCAGCAATGCCAGCCCCGCGCGCGGCGACAGGCCCATCTGCACCTGCGCATCGGTGCGCGTGGCATTCACCAGCGCGAGCACGTAGTCGACCAGTGCCGGCGCCACGTGCACGGCATCGGCGGCGGCCTGCAGCGCAACCACTTGCGCAGCCGTCAGCACGGCTTCGATGTCCTGCGGCGCACCGCCCCCTAGATACAGCGCACGCTCCGAGCTTTGATCGGGATAACCCAGCGAGAGCCGCATCGTGAAGCGGTCCAGCTGCGACTCCGGCAGCGGATGCGTGCCGATCTGGTTGAGCGGGTTCTGCGTGGCGATCACGAAGAACGGCTCGGGCAGCGGATACGTCGCCCCGTCATGCGTGACCTGCCCTTCGGCCATCGCTTCGAGCAGCGCGCTTTGTGCCTTGGGCGTGGCGCGGTTGATTTCATCCGCCAGCACCACCTGCGCGAACAGCGGCCCCGGGTGGAATTCGAACGCGCCCTTTTCTTTTACATAAATCGACACGCCAATCAGGTCGGTGGGCAGCAGATCGCTCGTGAACTGCACGCGCTGATATTGCAGCCCGAGCGTACGGGCCAGCGCATGCGCCAGCGTGGTCTTGCCCACGCCCGGCAGGTCTTCCAGCAACAGATGCCCGCGTGCCAGCAGACACGCCAGCGCCAGGCGGATCTGCAGCGGCTTGCCGAGCACGATGCGATCAAGCGCGCGTTGCGCCTGCGACAACGCCGCCGGCAAGGTCAGCGGCGTGGCGGGCGTCGTACGAACGGGAGAGAGCGGGACTTGGTTGGGCGTCATCAAGGTGCAGCCGAGGCAACAATGCCAGCGAGTGTAGCGGCATCGCACGAGACTCGTGCGCCCATGTTTCGCGTGCGTGAGCGCGCTACAACATCAGTCCGGTTTGTGCGGGGGGATAGCCACATCGAGCAACACGCGTGCCGTGCGCGGCAGGCTCTTGATAAGGCGCGGCGCATCGGTGCCGAAGGTCTGGCTCGCGGTGTAGGCACCTTCGATCAGAAAGGCCAGGTCGTCGGCCAGCGCATCGGGGTCGGTCGCGCCGGCGGCCTGGGCGCGGTCCCGCAGGCGGGCGAGTAGCAGCGCCTTGTTGCGCTGAACAAACTGCCGCGCCGGATGCGTCATGTCCGGAAACTCCGCCGCCACATTCACGAACGGGCAGCCCCGATAGCCGGGGCGCGAAGCGCGTTCGGAGACATCGATGAAGAACTGCAGCAGTTGCGCGCGCGCATCGTCGGGGTGCTTGGCCACGCTGGCGTTGAAGTAACCCCAGAAGCTCTCGTCGCTGCGCTCCAGGTAAGCGATGACGAGATCGTCCTTCGACTTGAACTGCCGGTACAGGCTCATCTTGTTGACGCCGGCTTTCTCGACCACGGCCTCGACACCAACGGCCCGCACGCCTTCGTAGTAAAACAGTTGACGCGCCGCCTCGAGCAGGCTGGCGTGCGCGTCCTCACCGCTGATGCGGCGCGGCGTCGGCTTGGGTTGATCAACGGTGTCAGCGGTGGAACCGGTGGAAAGTGCGCGAGGTCCGCGACGGGCGGCGGTGGCCATGGTGGTGCTCCTGCGGGCGCGACGGGCAACAAACCCCCAGGCGCGCCGGTGTCATTCGAATGTTGCTTGACATGTTACCGAGCGGTACCTACTATCGCAACCACGTTGTTACCGACCGGTAACGAATGCCACATTGTCGCCCCAGCAAGAATTAAAATCGGACACCCCATGCAGCGACTTGCCCGCCTCATCGCCCCACGTTTCCACTACAGCTGGCTCGCGCTGGCCGTGGTGTTCCTGATCCTGCTGTGCGCGGCCGGCACGCGTGCCACGCCCAGCGTGATGATGCTGCCGCTCGAGCACGAATTCGGCTGGAGCCGCAGCACGATCTCGCTGGCCATCTCGATCGGTATTGCGCTGTACGGGCTGACGGGGCCGTTTGCTGCGGCGTCGATGCAGTATTTCGGCATCCGCCCGACGGTGCTCGGTGCGCTGGCGGTGCTGGTGGCGGGCACGGCACTCTCGGCGATGATGCATGCGCCGTGGCAGATGGTGCTGCTGTGGGGGGTGATGGTCGGTGGCGGCACGGGCGTGGCGGCCATCACGCTGGGCGCGACGGTGGTCAACCGCTGGTTCACTTCGCATCGCGGCTTGGCGATGGGCATCCTGACGGCCAGCTCGGCCACGGGACAGCTCGTGTTCCTGCCGATGATGGCCGCAGTCGTCGAGCACTTTGGCTGGCGCCCGGTGGTGCTGATCGTGGCCGGCGCACTGGCGCTGCTGTTGCCGGTCGTGTGGCTGCTGCTGCCGGAATCGCCCAAGAGCGTCGGTCTGCGCACCTATGGTGAACCCGCCGATGCGCCGGAAGCCGCCCAAGGCCCGCGCGCCAACCCGATCACCCTGGCCATGCAGACGCTGGTGCAAGCGGCCCGCAAGCGCGATTTCTGGCTGCTGTTCGCGAGCTTCTTCATCTGCGGCGCAAGCACCAACGGCTACATCGGCACGCACTTCATTGCCATGTGCGCAGACCACGGGTTCTCCGAAGTGAAGGGCGCGAGCCTGCTCGCTGCGATGGGGATCTTCGATCTGGTCGGCACCACGCTGTCGGGCTGGCTGTCCGACCGCTACAACAGCCGCGTGCTGCTGTTCTGGTACTACGGGCTGCGCGGGCTGTCGCTGATCTACCTGCCGTATGCGTTCGGCTTCGAGTTCTTCGGCCTGCCGGTGTTCGCGATCTTCTACGGCCTGGACTGGATTGCCACCGTGCCGCCCACTGTGCGCCTGACCAACGACGTGTTCGGCAAGGCAGCCGCGCCCATCGTGTTCGGATGGATCGTCGCGGGCCACCAATTGGGCGCCGCATTCGCCACGCTGGGTGCAGGCATGATGCGCGCCTCGCTGGGCAACTACACGCTCGCTTCCATGATTTCGGGCGGGCTCTGCGTGGCGGGCGCCTTCCTGGTGCTGCGCATTCACCGCACGCCCAAGAAGGACGCCGAGCGTGCGGGTCAGCCGGCTACCGCGTAATCAAGGTTTCAGGAAACCGTACCTGGCCAGCACCGCCTGGCCCGCGGGCGACAGCACGTAAGCCACAAAGTCGGCCGCCTGCTGCGGCTGCTTCGTGCCCGACGTCACGGCGATCGGGTAGGTGAGCGGCACATTCAGCGGCACGGTGCTCGCCACCTTCACCTTGTCGGCGGCGATGGCGGCATCGGTCGAGAACACCAGGCCGGCCTCGACCTCGCCGCGCGACACATAGTCCAGCGCCTGGCGCACGTTCTGCGCCAGCACCGCCTTGGCCTCCACCGGCTCCCACAGCTTGGCCGCTTCCAGCGCACGCTTGGCATAGCGGCCCACCGGCACCGACGCCGGATTGCCGATCGCCACGCGCTTCACGTCGGGCCTCGTCAGATCGGCCAGCGCATGCACGGGTACCGTGGCCGTTGCGGGCACGATCAGCACCAGCTGGTTGGCGACAAAGTCGCGGCGCGTCTCCGTCTTGATGACCTTTTCCGCGGCGGCCTTGTTCATCGCATCCTGATCGGCGGAGGCAAATACGTCGGCCGGGGCGCCCTTCACGATCTGCTGCATCAGCACGTCGGACGCGCCGAAGTTGAGCACGACCTTGGTGTCCGGATGCAGGGCTTCGTACTGTTGCGCGATCGTCTTGAAGGCATTGGTCAGGCTGGCTGCGGCCGAGACAACGAGGTCCGCCGCCCGGGCTGGCGCTGCAAAACCCAGCGACAGCGCGGCGACCAGGCCAATGGCGCGCACATGCGCGCGAACCGACAAACGTTGCATGAAAGACCCAGAGTTGGATGAATGACCGGTCGTAATATACGAGCCGATATAACGCCTAGTCAACGCTCGACCTGAATGCCGGATATCACGCTTGCACCATAGGCCTCAAGAACGTTCGGCGCGGGCGGCTTCGTCAATGCAATCGGCAAGCCGCCCCGCAATGGGTTGGCGGCTATGGCGCGGGCGCTCGATCAGGCCGATCTCGCGGTAGAACGTGGCGTCGCCCAGGCTGACGGCGCGCGTGCCGGGCGGCCAGGTGCGTTGTGCGGCGGTCTGCGGGGCCAGTGCCACGCCCTGCCCGCGTGCCACGAGTTGCGTCATGCCTTGCAGCTCGTCGAGTTCGATCACGTCGTGCGGGGTGATGCGCTGGTCGCGCAGGAACTGGTCGACGCGGCGGCCGCCGAACGAGCGGCGGTCATAGCGGATGAACGGTTGATGCGCGAGCAGCGTGCGCCAGTCGTCGCCGGGCACGGTGGCCGGCACCAGCAGCACGAAAGGCTCGGCCACCAGCGTGCGCCATTCCAGGTCGGCCGGTACGGCGAAGGGCGGGCGAATCAGCACGGCGAGGTCGATCTCGCCGGCATCCACCAGGCCGAGCAGGTCCAGCGAGACACCGGGCACGATGCGCGCACGGCAATGCGGGAATTCGCTGCGGAACTGCACCAGCGCATCCACCAGAAACGAGGTTTGCACCGAAGCGATCGCGCCGATGCGCACCAGGCCGCGCTGCTCGTTACCGCCGGCCTGGTCGCCCAGACGGTCGTACAGCGTGACGATGTGTTCGGCCAGGGCCAGCGCATCGCGCCCGGCGGCATTGAGCGTGGCCGACCTGCCCGTGCGATCGAAGAGTTGAAAGCCGAGCGATTCTTCCAGCCGCTGGATCTGCGCGCTCACCGCCGACTGCGTGAGGCCGATGCGCTCGCCAGCACCCGCAAACGTGCCGTGCCGGGCGACGGCGATGAAGGTCTTGAGTTCTCGAAGCATGGCGTGCGCGAATCAGGGCGGAAGCGCAAGGATACGCGCGCCGCGCCGCCTTACTTGGCAAACAGCGACGCCATGTTGGCGAACGCCTTGATCTCCATCGCATTGCCCGACGGATCGAGGAAGAACATCGTGGCCTGCTCGCCCACTTCACCCTTGAAGCGGATATGCGGCTCGATGATGAACTCGATGCCGGCGGCACGCAGCTTGTCGGCAGCGGCTTCCCACTCGGCCATGGAGAGCACCACGCCGAAGTGGCGCACGGGCACGTTGTCGCCGTCGACGGCGCTGGTCTTGCGGTGGCCGATTTCATCCGGAGCGAGATGGGCGACGATCTGGTGGCCGTAGAAGTTGAAATCCACCCATTCCGGCGAACTGCGGCCTTCCGGGCAGCCGAGGATACCGCCGTAGAACGCACGCGCCGCGGCAATATCGTGCACAGGAAAAGCAAGGTGAAATGGGGCAACCACAGGCGTGACGTTGCTCATGTGGGGGGCGCAGGCTGGGGAGGGTTGAAATCAGGCAGCACCGGCACGCAGCGGGGGGGCCGCTGACGCACCGGGCCACGCGAATGAGTCTATGCGGATCCACTCATGCGCAAAAGCGATGTTTTTTTGCGCTGAGCCCCAACAAATTCGATGAATGCGGCAAAAAAGACGCCGCCCAACGGCGGCGAAAGAGACACACGGTAAGCACACCTGCAGGGCGAGCAGGCGCGCAAAGACGAATATCAGGCGAAGGCGAAGGGCGTCACGGCCATTTCGGCCTGGGCCAGCGGCAGGCGCACGGTGCAGACGGTGGCGTCGCCAGGCACGTTTGCCACGCGAAAACCCGCATCGCGCGCGAGGCTGACCATGCGGCGGTTGATGGAGAGCACCTCGCCGAAAACTTCCCGCGCGCCGGACACCCGCGCCGCGCGAACCAGCGTGGCAAACAGGCGTCGCCCCACGCCCTTGCCCTGCCACGCGTCGGCCACCAGCATGGCGAACTCGGCCACACCGTCTTCCACGACGAAGCGGCCGTCGGCGATCAGGTCTTCGCCGGTGCCATCAGGGCGCGCAACGCTCACGACCAGCGCCATGTGGTTCACGTAATCGATCTGTGTATAGGCGGCGAGCATCTCGTCGGTCAGGCGGCCGCCGCCCACCAGGAAGCGCGCATAGCGCGACTCGGACGACAGCCCCTCGACCAGGGCGGCCTCAAGCGGGGCGTCTTGCGGCAGAATCGGGCGCACGGTGGCGATGGAGCCGTCGTGCATGGTCCAGCGGTCGATCCATTCGGCGGGGTAACGGTGGATGGTGTAAAGCATGGGGATCTCCTCACGCGATGGATCGTTGTGATTAGCCGTCAGGACGGGATCACCTCCTGACTTTCTAATTTGAAGCTAGATTAGCAGAAACCCTGACTTTTGCAAGTAAAGTCAGAATTGACTATGCTTTTGCCATGAGAATTCCGGAACCCTTCCCCGTCCCAGCGGCGTCCGAAGTCGTGACATCGATGGAGGAGCCGTGCTCGATTGCGGCCGCCGTGTCGATCGTCGGCGAGAAATGGACGCTGCTCGTGCTGCGCGAGGCGTTTTCGGGGGTGACGCGGTTTGATGAGTTTTTGCGCCGCACGGGGTGCTCGTCGGCGATCCTGTCGTCGCGGCTCAAAGCGCTGGTGACATACGGCATCCTGCGCCGTGTGCCGTATCAGGAGCCGGGCGACCGCGTGCGCGACGCCTATCGGCTGACACGGGCGGGCGTCGACCTCCTGCCCGCGATCGTCGCGCTCATGCAATGGGGCGACCGTTACCTCACGCCCGACGGCGAAGGCCCGATGTTGTTGCGTGACCGTGAAAGCGGCACGCCGATCCACGTTGCGCTCGTCAATGCGCTCGGCGAGCCGGTTGCGCCCAAGAACTCGATACGCGAGCGCAATCCGCGTTATGGCCAGGGGCAAAAGCCGGCCGCCGCGGCCGCGGATACCCCGCCGGACAACGGGTAACACACAACTTTACAGGCCCCGCAAAACCCCCTATCGTCGCGGATGAATGGGCAAACGGCCGCGTTCGACCCGGCTTTCCGACGCATCCGCGCCTGTGCGCCATCACCTGATGGCCGCCCCTCCTGACTTCGTCTTCGACCTCGCTGCTCACGCCCGGAACCACGACCGCCATGCCTGATGCCGTGGTACCGCTCTACCACCAGATCTACGTCGTTCTGCGCCAACAGATTCTCGAGGGCCGGTTCAGTGACGGCCCGATGCCGGGCGAGATCGAGCTGGCCCGCCAGTTCGGGGCATCGCGCGTCACGATGCGGCGCGTCTTCGACTACCTCGTCAAGGAAGGTCTGGTGCGCCGCCATCGCGGCATGGGCACGTTTGTCGTCAAGCCCGATGATCCGGTGACGATGGGCGGCGGCGCCCAGACGCTGCTGCAGAACATCATCGACGTGGGCGAGCGCACCTCCGCCGTCGTCGTCGAATTTGAAGACGTGCTGGCCCCGCCCGACGAGGCCAAATGCCTGGAAATTGCGCCCGGCACGCCGATCAAGAAACTCGTGCGCGTGCGCCACCTGGAAGACACGCCCATGGCGCTCATCACGACGTGGCTGCCGCTGGACGTGACGAGCAAGCTCACGCTCGAACGCCTGGCCGGCCAGTCGCTGCTGCGGCTGATCGAAGGATCGGGTGTGCGGATTGATCGTGCGTCGCAGGTGGTGTCGGCACGTTTGGCCGATGTGGCGACGGCGCAGTATCTGGATGTGTCGGTGGGCGCGCCGCTGCTCTCCGTCCAGCGCATCGTGCGCGAGATGAGCGGGCGCCCCGTGCAATTGCTGCAAGGCCTCTACCGGCCCGACCGCTACGAATACCGCATGGAGCTGTCGCGCGTGGGCGAAGACCGCGCCCGCCTGTGGATCGACAACGCCGGTCATGACGTACAAGGCGGTCACAGCGAAGACGTGGAAGAGGCGCCCACCTCGGCCGCATCCCCGGCCAGCCAGCGCGCCTGACACCACCCCGAGCAAGGTTATTGGCCGTCAGCAGGCCCCCAGGAAAGTTGTTAGCATCGCCGCTTCGCTGCGATGCAGCAATCTCCTCATGAGGTTCCCATGTCGACCTCGCCAGCGTCCCCAACGCCTGCCAATACCACCATGGCACCTGCCGCACCTGACACCCGAGGGCTGATCCGCCTGCTCACGGCCGGCGCGGGCATCAGCGTGGCGTGCATTTACCTGAACCACCCGCTACTGGGCCTCATCGGCCGCGACCTCGCCATCGCGCCGCACGCGTTGGGCGTGTTGCCGACGCTCACGGCGGCGGGATACGCCAGCGGCATCTTTTTCTTCGGCCCGCTGGGCGACCGCTACGATCGTCGCATCGTCATCCTCTGGAAGGCGGTGCTGCTCACATTGGCGCTCATCGCCAGCTGCCTCGCGCCCAACCTCCCACTGCTTGCGGCAGCGGGCTTTGCGGTGGGGCTCTCGGCCACCATCGCGCAGGACTTCGTGCCCAGCGCCGCGGCCATCAGCACCGACCACAACCGCAATCGCAACATCGGCACGGTGATGACGGGGCTGTTGATCGGCATCGTCAGCTCGCGCGTGTTCAGCGGCATCGTGGCGGACCATTTCGGCTGGCGCGCGGCATTTGGCGTATCGGCGGTAGCGATTGTCGGGCTGGCGATTGCCGTGCGCGCCGCCCACTTTGGTGTGGCACCGCCCGCAACCATGAGGCAGCCGTACCTCACGCTGCTGCGTTCGTTGGGCACGCTGTTCGCACAGCACCCGCGGCTGCGCGCGGCGGCCATCACGCAGGCGTTCATCGGCATTGCGTTCTCGGGCTTCTGGTCGACCGTGGCATTGCACCTGACGAGTTCGCTCGGCCTGTCGACGGGTCAAGCGGGCCTGCTTGGCCTGGCCGGTGCAGCGGGCGCACTGGGCGCGAGCATTGCCGGGCGATTGTCGGGCCGCGTTGCGCCCGGCCACATCGCTGCGGGTGGTGCGTTGCTCATGGCGGTGACGTTTGCCGCGATGGCACTGTTCCCGCAATCGCTCATCGCCATCGTGATCGGCACGCTCGTCTTTGACGTGGGCGTGCAGGCTGCGCTGGTATCGCACCAGACCATCATTTATGCATTGGCACCCGAAGCGCGCAGCCGTATCAACGCGGTGTTCATGACGGCGCTGTTCATCGGCATGTCGGTGGGCGCGTATGGCGCGAGCCTGGCGTGGACGAGCGCGCGCTGGACTGGATTGATGGCGTTCTGCGCGGCGGCGGCGCTGGTGGCGCTCGGGTTGCGCGTGGTGTTCAACGCGCGGCAGGGCGCACGATGAGCGAAATCGACCGGGTACGCGTGTTGGGCGTACCCGTTTCTGCGTGACCTAAGCACGCCTGCTGCACACCTGCCGCAACACGCCATCTCACCCATCGGGGCAAGTCCGGGGCGCGACAACCTGCGACATGTCGCTACAATTCTGAGGGTCAGCTTAGGCTGCCCACAGAACAACCACACCGACCACACCGAGACGCCCTCATGGATAGCACTGCCACCCCGCACGCGGTTGACCCGCACGACACACGTCGCCGCATCTTTGCCATCGTCGGCGCGTCGTCGGGCAACCTCGTCGAATGGTTCGACTTTTACGTCTACGCGTTCAGCGCGCTGTACTTTGCGCCGGCGTTCTTCCCCAGCGGCGACCGCACGACGCAACTGCTGAACACGGCGGGCGTGTTTGCGGCGGGCTTCCTGATGCGGCCGATCGGCGGCTGGCTGTTCGGCCGCATTGCCGACAAGCACGGCCGGCGCAGGGCGATGATGATCTCGGTGCTGATGATGTGCGGCGGCTCGCTGCTGATCGCGGTGCTGCCAACCTACGCGCAGATCGGTGCGCTGGCGCCGTTCCTGCTGCTGGTGGCGCGGCTGTTCCAGGGGCTGTCGGTTGGCGGCGAATACGGCACCAGCGCGACCTACATGAGCGAAGTGGCGCTGCAGGGCCGACGCGGCTTCTTTGCCTCGTTCCAGTATGTGACGCTGATTGGCGGCCAGCTGTGCGCGGTGCTCGTGCTGGTGATCCTGCAGCAACTGCTGACGACCGCGGAGCTGAAAGCCTGGGGCTGGCGCATTCCATTTGTGGTGGGCGCACTCACCGCGCTGATCGCCCTGTACCTGCGTAAGTCACTGCACGAAACGCAGACCGCCTCGGCGCGCAAGGCGGAGCACGCTGGCACGATCCGCGGCGCGTGGCAGCACAAGGGTGCGTTCCTGCGCGTGATCGGCTTTACCGCCGGCGGCTCGCTGATCTTCTACACGTTCACGACGTACATGCAGAAGTACCTCGTCAACACGGCCCACATGGAGACCAAGACCGCCTCCAACGTGATGACGGGCGCACTGTTCGTCTACATGGTGCTGCAGCCCGTGTTTGGCGCGCTGTCCGACCGCATCGGCCGCCGCAATTCGATGCTGCTGTTCGGGGCACTCTCGGTGCTGGGCACAGTGCCGCTCATGAAGGCGCTGGCCACGGTGACGACCCCGCTCGCAGCCTTTGGCCTCATCACGGTGGCGCTGGCCATCGTCAGCTTCTATACGTCGATCAGCGGGCTGATCAAGGCCGAGATGTTCCCGCCAGAGGTGCGCGCCATGGGCGTGGGCCTCTCGTATGCGATTGCCAACGCGGTGTTCGGCGGCTCGGCGGAATACGTGGCGCTGTGGTTCAAGCAGGCCGGTAGTGAATCGACGTTCTATTGGTACGTGACAGCGCTGTGCGCGGTGTCTTTCGTCGTGACGTACTTCATGCCCGATCCGAGCAAGGAAGGGTATCTGCGCCACACGCCGTAATCGCGGCCCGGCGTTTCAACAACAAGGCCATACCGCGACCACCGATGTCTCAAACGGCGGTCGCGGTCGAGCTTCCTGCATCAGCTTCCGGCTATCACAACGCGCCCAACGCAGCAGCCACCAGGCGACGCTGCTCCGCCTGATGCGCGCGCACCGACGCGTGCGCGCCCGACGGCGTCGCGCTGCGGCACACACTGGCCAGTCGGCTCCCCTCCGGCAGACACGTCTGCAGCGCGTCGCGCACGAAGCGCCATGCGCCTTGGTTGGCGTCCTCCTCCTGCGCCCAGACGATCTCCTTCAGGTTAGGGAATGCCGCCAGCGCGGCCACAAGTGCCTCCTGCGGAAACGGATAGAGCTGCTCCACACGGACGAGCGCCACATCCGCGCGGGCCTCGCGCTCGCGCTGCGCGTGCAGTTCGTAGAAGAACTTACCGCTGCACAAGACCACACGCGCGACGGTTTGCGGATCGACCGCCGAGGCGTCGGCCAGCACCGGCATGAAACGCCCGTCGATCAGGTCCTGCAGGGGCGAATGCGAACGCCCGTTGCCATGGAGTTCCGTCTTCGGAGACATGACGATCAGCGGCTTGGGCGTTGCCAACGTGGCGTGCTCGCGCAACAGGTGGAACCATTGGCCCGACGTCGACGGCATGACCACGCGCATGTTGTCATCCGCGCAAAGCTGCAGAAAACGCCCCAGGAATCCGTTGGAATGCTCTGGCCCGACACCTTCGTGGCCGTGCGGCAGCAGCATCGCCAGTGCAGACTGGCAACCCCACTTGTATTCCCCCGAAGCGATGTACTGGTCGATGAAGACCTGTGCACCGTTGACGAAGTCGCCGAACTGCGCCTCCCACAATGTCAACCGCGTGCGGGTCTGTACGCTGTAGCCGTATTCGAAGCCCAGCGCGGCTTCTTCCGACAACGGCGAGTTGATGACGTCGAAGGTGCCTTGGCACGGCGCCACGTGCTGCAGCGGAACGTACCGGTCGCCGTCGTCGGACAGTGACGCCTGCGACTGCCACACCGCGTGCCGATGCATGAACGTGCCGCGCCCGACGTCCATGCCGGACAACCGGATGCTGTGCCCGTCTTCCAGCAGCGTGGCATGGGCAAGGTTTTCAGCCAGGCACCAGTCGACCGTATGCGCGTCGCTCGAGACCGTAGCGCGCCAACGCTCGCACAGTCCGCGCACAACGTCGTGCAGGAGCACGTCGTCGGGCGGTGTGGTCAGCGTCTGCGTCAATGCCTGCACGCGCTGCGATGACAACGGCTGAAGCTGGCGGCGCGCGGCGCTGTGCAGCGTCGAAACGTCGGCTGCACGCGGCGCTTTGCCCGGGGCAGCCCGCAAGTCACGCACGGCAGCTTCGCGCAGATCCGCCAAGCGCGTCGATTCCGCACTGGCAACGTGATATTGCTCCGTGACGGTCGGGTGCGCCGCAATGGCGGCGTGCAGCGCGGGCTGCGTCACTGCGGGCGTGTCGTGCTCCGAATGCCCAAGGCGGCGATAACCGATCAGATCGATGACGATATCGGCGCCATGCTCCATCCGGTACGCAATGGCAATCCGTGCGGCACGCACGACGGCTTCGGGGTCGTCGGCGTTGACGTGCAGCACCGGCGCATCAACCATGCGCGTCACGTCGGTGCAGTAGTCGTGGGCACGCACGTCCATCACGTTGGGTGTTGTAAAGCCGATCTGGTTATTGACGATCACGTGCACGACACCGCCTGCCGTGTAGCCGCTGCGGCGGGTCAGGTTCAGGGTCTCCATGACTACGCCTTGCCCCGCGAAAGCAGCATCGCCATGCACCATCACCGGCAGGCACGGTGTGCCGGGGTGCTCATCCACATGCGCGCGCGCCATACCGCAGACGACCGGGTACACGCTCTGCAGATGCGATGGATTGGGCGCCAGCACCAGCGCCACCTCATCGTCGCCCACCAACCGATGCGCACGGCCACCGAGGTGATACGGCAGGTCTCGCTGGGTGAACGCAATGTCCGAATCAGGATCGAGCCGATCGAGCATGCCTCGCGCGTCAAACCCCATCACGTTGACGAGCGCGTTCAAGCGCCCGCGATGCGGCATGCCGAGAAACACCTGACGCACGCCGTGGCCGGCACCTTCCTCCACCAGCGTATCGAGCAGCGGCACCAGGCTCTCGCAGCCCTCCAGGGAGAACCGCTTGGCATGCGCGAATGTGCCGCCAACAAGACGCTCCCACATCTCCGCCGCCACCAGCCGGCGCAGCAACGTGCGCTTCTGGTCAGGTGCGAGCGGCGGTGCCAACAGTTCTGCCTCCATGCGCGCGTAGAGCCATGCGCGGCGTTGGCGCTTGCGCACGCTGCTGCAATCGAGGCCGATGGCGCCGCAGTACACGCGCTTGAGCTGCCATTCGAGTTCCTGCATCGTCGTCGCGGTGGGCAGGACCGCGCTGGCGGGATCGCGCTTCTGCGCTGGGTCGAGGCCGTGAAACCGCAGGCGAAGCTCAGGCACGTCAGGCAGGGGCACGCGTGCAAGCGGGTCCAGCCGCGCGCGCCGATGCCCGTGCTCGCGATAGGCGTCGATCAACTGGGTGACCGGGGTGAGTGGAAGCGCCGTGGCAGTGCCGGCCGGCGCGTTGGACAGGTCAAACCCTGCGACCGAACCCGGGTCGGCCATTTGAGGAGCGTGGGAGGACATGGTTGTTCAGGAGATAAGAGACACCGTGGGTGGGTCCCGCCATCGGCACGCCGGCGCACCCGCGCGCGCAATCCTCCAACCAGCACAGCGGTTGCGCAGCAGACACCTGTTCGGCAAATGGCGGGACCGTTCGAAACGCCAAAGCAAAGCGCTACGTCGATTCCTTCTGTAACGAGCCGCTTGGCGGCGACCCGTGCCTCCTCCGTTGGACTGCTGACTGCAACATCACTGCGACAACAACTGCGAATGACAAACGTGTTTAAGCGCGCGCCCAGCCAGCTTGCGCCAGCGTGGCCGTCCCGCTCTGTGTGCCATGCGCATGACCCGACATGTCGCCATGCAGCTTGAACGCGCTGACCATGTCGGCCAGCTGATCGGCCTGGTCCTGCAGCGCCTGTGCCGAGGTCGCGCCTTCCTCGACCAGCGAGGCGTTTTCCTGCGTGACTTTGTCCATCTGCGTGATGGCCTCGTTGATCTGCTCGATGCCTTCGCTCTGCTCGCGGCTTGAAGCGCTGATTTCGGCAACGATGTTGGTCACGTTCTGGATACCTGCCACCACGTCGCGGATGATCTGGCCCGCCTCTTCCACCTTGGCGGTGCCGGTGCCGACGTGGTTGACCGAATCTTCGATCAGCGCCTTGATCTCCTTGGCCGCTGCGGCACTGCGCTGCGCAAGGTTGCGCACCTCGCCCGCCACCACGGCAAAGCCACGGCCCTGCTCACCGGCGCGCGCAGCTTCCACTGCGGCGTTCAGTGCCAGGATGTTGGTCTGGAACGCGATGCTGTCGATCACGCCGATGATGTCGACGATCTTGCGTGACGACGCATTGATGGTGCTCATGGTCTCGATCGCCTCGCCAACGGCGTCGCCGCCCTTGGTCGCCACCAGCGAGGCATTGGATGCCAGGCGGCTCGCTTCCTGCGCGTTGTCGGCGTTCTGCTTGACGGTGGAGGTGAGCTGCTCCATGGCCGCCGCCGTTTCTTCCAGCGAGCTGGCTTGCTGCTCGGTCCGGCTGGACAGATCGATGTTGCCGCTCGCCACCTCGCGCGATGCACGCGCGATGGTGTCCGTCCCGCCACGTACACGGCCGACGATGCCATGCAGGTTGTCGGTCATGCGCTTGAGCGCGGTCAGCAGGCGGCCGATCTCGTCTTGCGCGCCAACCTGAAGACGGTGCGTCAGATCGCCCTGCGCCACGGCTTCGGCCAGGTGCAGCGCACGGTTGATCGGGCCGGTGATCGTGCGGGTGATGAACGCGCCCGTGGCAATGGCAAGCAAGGTCGCCAGCACGGCAAGCACGATCATCTGAATCTTCGCGTTGGCACCTTGCTCGGCGGCTTCGCCGACGTCGTGCTCCATCTCGCTGGCCTGGCGGTCCACCATCTTGTCGACCAGCACGTAGTACTGGTCTTGCAGGCGGCTCATGTCACCCTGGTACAGCACGCGAGCGTCTTCCGGCTTGTTGGCATCGATCAGCTCAAAGAACTTGCGCACGCTCGCACCGTAAGCGGAACGCGCGTCGAACTGTTCCTTGAAGAGCGCCTTGCCCGCATCGGTCGTCAGCATCTTCTCCAGCCGCCCATACGCCTGCCCGTTGGCCTGCCGGATGGCTGCGTAGTCGTTCATGTACTTCGCTTTCTGGTCGGCCGACGTGGCCAGCAGCAGATTGCTGAGAATGCCGTTGGCCTTGTAGCCGTTGTTCTTGATCTGGTTGCTCAGTGCGATCAGCGAATAGCGCTCGCTGACGATCCGGCTCATCTTCGTGTTGTTGTCGTCCAGCCGTTGGATGCCGACAGCGGCGGTCCCGATCAGCAGCGCCACCACAAGCGCGAACGCTGCACCAAGGCGCACCCCGATCTTCATATCCGAGATTCTCATTTGCTTCATTCCTGTTTCAGCGGCGTCAGAGAGAGACGTCATGCCCTGGGCAACGCCATCGCCGTGGCCATCTGGCGATGCAATCAGGTGCATGCGTTGAAGCAGGAGCATCTTGAAGACATGTGCGGCTGTCGTTGGCCGATCTTCAAAGCCGTCGCGCCGCAAGATTGCCCAGGCTGCTTTGATGGGAAATGACGGCACGACAGGAGGAATCTTGAATGCGATGCCAGGGCAGCGGGGCGCTTCAAACCTGTGCTCTCGGCGGAAGGGGTCCGAGCTGATCGTGAGCTGCGTGACGCCAGTATTGGCTTGGCGGCACATCCGAGCAAAACCAAGAGAATGAACCTGCACCAAATCTGCGCTTTTGTGAATCGTGGCGGCGCAAAAACTTTCGATATGAAATTATTTTAATTCTCGTATGCGGATGGAAATCGAGTTACCCGGTGTGTGGTCACGCGCGCCGCCCGGCTGACGATGCACCACGCTGGCAGCGCGCCGACATCATCGGACCGGCCTCAGGTGTCCTGCTGGCTGTGATGTCGGCTGCGTTGATGTTCTACCGGATCCGCATGCGCAAGGTTCAACCTGCCCTGGCCGCGATCTATTCCCAGGTCAACGAACACGGAAATCCGCTGACCGAGCGCGGCCCTCGCGCCAAGCGCGCCGGCAATGCTGGGGCGCGCGGGTAAATCCGTGCGATGTCGTTCTTGAACAGTTAAGGAGATTGGAACGCCGATAGAGCGGCTGTGACGGCGGCTAACACGTCCCGCGTCTGCGGATCGACATCGCGGCCCCGAGCGATATCGAAACGTGGGCATCAATCGCATCACCAATCGATCTCAAACATTCGATCTCGACAGTCTGAGAGCGACACGCCACCGTCAGACATTGGCGCATGGCCCTCAAACACTCGACGTTGGCCCGTTGAGGCTGACGTTCCACCGCCCGAGGCTTGAAGCCGGCAGTCAGAGGTCGAAATTTTCGAGCGTGGACTGCGGGAGGGCGAGTGTTCGAGGCTCGCACTCCGGCCACAAAGGTTCGAGCATGACTGTTGGAGGCCCACGTTCGGACCAGAAAGGCCCGTCATCGACTCCTCGATGCCGGTGCGCAATGCGCGACCGCTTTCCACCGGCTCGGCCTGGACACGTTCGGGAAATCTCAGCCCAGTTCCCCGTACCCGCGCATGCGCGCCTCGCGTGCCATCACGGCGATGGGCCGGTAGTGCGCCATCGTGGTCGGCACGATGTCTTCCAGGCGGAGCCTGGAGCGCAGGCCGCCGTCATCGTGCAAGGCTTCGCACATCGCCTTCCTCACTCGCTTTACCAGCGCGTCGTCTGCCCGGCGCGAGGCGATGAAGGGCAGGCCGGCCACATGCCGTGTCGAGCCGATCTGCCGTAGCCCCGCAACCAGGTCTGGCCTGTGCTCTGCGGCAAACGCCAGCGTCACGCAGTCGATGGCGGCAACGTCGGCCTCGTCGTCGGCAACCGCCGCCAGCGACCTGAGGTGCGACCCCGTATGCACGACCGCCCCAAAGAACCGCGCGCCGCGTACCAGTGGCGCGACGGCGTGCCGCAGTGCGTTCATGCCGCTGTGCGAGTCGGGGCTGTTGCAGGCCACCCGCGCGCCCCGGCATGCGGCCAGGGTGGTGGGGCCATCTTTCGCGCGGACCACGATCGCACTGCTATAGGCTTCCTGGTGGCAGCCGGGCGCAACAAAGCGTGGGGTGCCGATCAGCTGTACCCGCGATGCCAACCCGCGAATCAACGGGTAGCCGCAGGTTTGCGACAACAACACGTCGTCGCGCCGCCAGAAGGCGTGCAGCGCGTCGGGGCTCTCGCCCGGGTCCACGGGGTCCAGCATCACGGGCGACGTGCCACGGCCCAGCGCCTGGGCTGTCCGCTCGATCAGCGTGGCCCAGTCGTACCGCAACGATGCAGAGACGTTGTACATCGGTAGAGCTGCCACCCAGCGCTCACGCTTCGCCATATTCGCGATATTCCCCATAGGAATGCGGCGCATACACGTGCCGATCGGAAGAACCATGGAACAGCGGATGCGCTACCGGCGCCGCCACACGCAGCGCGTAGCGGATCAGCCATTCCCGATAACCTCGCACATGGAAGCCGCCGTTGCGCACGAGGTAGTCCTCGGCGCGGCGACGGTAGACCCATGCCAATGCAAACCACGGTACGGAAGGCAGGTCGTGGTGCACCAGATGGTAGTTGTTGTTGAGAAACAGCAACCGCCACATCAAGCCGGCGTCGTTGATGACGCTGCGGGTGGCGTGGGAATCCGCCGGGCGATGCTCCTGGAAAGAGCGGATCGCCGCCAGTGACAACGCCGGATACGCCACGCCCAGCAGCATGAGCCACGCGGGCAGGCCACAGGCCGTCTGCAGCCACACGAGCAGCACCACGACCGCAAGCAGGTGGGCCGCCCACATGGGCGCGTCGCGCCAGTCGCCCGAACGCAGCTTTGCGCAAGCATCCGCTGCAATGGTGAGAATCGAGAACGCCGGTTGCAGCAACATACGCCCGGCCAGCGTATTGCGCGCGGCATACAGCTTGCGCATTGCCGGACCGGCCGCATGCCAATCGACGGCGTAGAGGAAGTAGCTCTCCGGATCGGTGTCCGGGTGCGTCAGTTCAGCCTCGTGGTGCCGCAGATGCAGGCGCCGGTACAGGCCATATGGCAGCCAGATTCCCAGCGGCGCGGCGCCGAGCAAGGCATTGAGCCACGGCAAGCGTGTCGGGTGACCATGCAGCAGCTCGTGCTGCAACGACAGGTACCACGTGGTGCATAACGTCAGCAGCACACACGCCAGCAGCAAACCGAGTTGCCGCACATGCGTGGCAACGCCAAACCAGGTTGCATAGACCGTGGCGATCAGCAGCCACGTCGGCAGCTCCGTGCGCCACAGCCAGTGACGGGCGGCCCGCGCCAGTTCCGTGCGCTGTCGGTCGTCAAGATAGATGGCCATGCGTGCATGCTTGCGTGGTGGGACGAAAGCACAGCATACGGGCCGGCCCCGCGCGACCGGAACGAAGGATTGCCGATAACGATATGTGGCAGCAATCGCCAGCGCACATGACGTTTTAACGGCAGACAAAAAAGGCTGTACCAAAATCGTCGATAAAGCGTTGATTTGATTGAGCCGCTCCCACCTTGGCGGAAAGGAAAGTCTGTACCAAGGAGACTCGTCGACGGACAAACAAGAGACACAAATTCCGGCCAACCGCATGGCGCCTCGTTGGCCGGACTATTCAACGCAAATGCCACTATGGAATGGAAACCCCCATGCGCTGGAAGTTGCGCGCAGACCCATTGACTTGTCACGTGTGACAAGGTGAAGCCTTTCTCAGTGATGCATGCGCACTATCGCTCACTCGCGGAAGCGGCTGGACTTACGCGGCCCAGTCGCTTCATACCGGGGCTAAACGGCTCGGCGCCAACATTTCAGCGACCATCGCCCCGAGCCTCTATATAGGCCCAGGGGTTCGGCGCCTTGCCTGACGCAGGGTCTTGGTTGCGGCCGGCGGGCATTACGGCGGGTGTCAGCGTGGCCGTGCCGACAGGTAAGACGTCGAACAACTTGAGCTATGACCCGACGACGCGGCAGTTCAACACTGTAAGGACGGCCAATGTCACCACGGTGCACTGGAGATTCGCGCTGGAGTACAGCACGCTGTATTTGACGGATCGATTTGCGTCAGGCGTGCTCCCCAAGGAGGATCCCCTCCGCCAATGGATTCCCTTGATTGAGTTCGCGTTCGACTCACCACGGGGGCAACGCACGCGCGGCACCGTCAACCCAGGGATCCCCTATGTCAGCGATACGTGGCAGGTCGCCGCGGAACCGGGCCTTCCTACAACCCACGGTTCGACGCGAGGTGTCGGCGCAAATATTCAGGTGTTGTTCTTCCTGGATGATTTCCTGCCGTCACTATTCGGCAAGCCGATCCTGGCGCATTAGCGAATTGTCTTGATGCACATGCGAGCCCTGGCATTGCAGTTGTGCCAACCAATGCAACAGCGAATGCGAACGCCTCTCATGCGGATTCTTTTCTGCGGCTCCCGGTTATTTCCCACACGGCCCGCTCTCCCCCTATGATCGCGGACAAATTCAGGCGCTCGCCCTCAAGGTGATCTGTCCTCGTCCATCAGACAAACAAGACCATGCAACAGCCAACCGAGATTGATCTCGACAGCGAAACGCCCGCCATGAAGCGCGCGGCGAAACGCAGCACGCTCGTCAGCGTGGGTGTCAATTTGGCCCTAACGGCTGCGCAGCTGGTTGCCGGCGTTCTTGCCCATTCACAAGCGTTGATCGCCGACGCGATCCACTCGCTTTCCGACCTGGTTTCGGATTTCGTCGTTCTCTTTGCTGGACACCATAGCCAGAAGGAACCGGATGCGGAACATCACTATGGTCACCTTCGATTCGAGACAGCAGCATCCCTGGTATTGGGCTTGCTGCTACTCACCGTAGGCGTCGGAATGCTCTGGGGTGCGGTGACCAAGCTGGAGCATCCGGAGTCGATCTCACATGTGAAATTGGTCGGCTTGTGGGTCGCACTGGGCGCACTGGTGAGCAAAGAACTGTTGTTCCGGTACATGCTGGCCGTTGCGGAGCGCGTACGCTCCAGCATGCTGATAGCGAACGCATGGCACGCCCGCTCCGACGCAGCCTCCTCATTGGTGGTTGCACTCGGCATCGTCGGCAATTTGCTTGGATTCCACCTGCTCGATCCAGTGGCCGCATTCGTTGTCGGGTTAATGGTGGCGAGAATGGGCTGGCAGTTTGGCTCGAATGCCCTGTACGACCTCATGGACAGAGCCGTCGATCAAGAGACAGCCAGCGAAATTCGGGAAGTGATACTCGGCACGCCAGGCGTGCTTGGCGTTCATGACGTGCGGACACGCAAAATGGGCGACATGATCCTGGTTGACGCGCACTTGGAGATCGAAAGCACCGCAACCGTGAAGGTCGGTCACGACATCGCGCTCGAAGCGAGGCGACGCGTTATGCAAAGACGTGATGTTCTCAATGTCATGACCCACGTCGATCCCGTAAACGGGCTCCCAGCCGGTACAAGCTAGCCTTTGAGTCGCGGTAAGAACACGTTGAATGTTGAGCCTTTGCCTTCTTCGCTGGTCACGGTGATCGTCCCTCGGTGCAATTCCACGACCAGCTTCACCAAATAAAGCCCGACACCTGCCCCGACCGTCCCCGCAACGTTGCCCCCACGCACGTAGCGCTCGAACAAGCACTCGATATCGCGCTCTGGTATGCCCAGGCCCCGGTCTTCCACTGTCACTGATACACCGTCGCCGTCGCTGCGCATACGCACGCTGACCGGTGCGCCTGGCGGCGAGTATTTAACGGCGTTGCCGACAAGATTGCTGAAGGCCTGGAACAGAAGCCGGGCATCGCCGAAGAATGTGTTCGGCTCATCAGTCTCTACGCACAACTCGATCCGTGCGCTCGGCGTGCCTTCCAAGTGCATTTCGCAAACCTCGGTCAGAAGCGCTGCAAGCGGGAAATCGGTGCGCCGCATCGCTGCGGGCGTCGTGGAATCCAGCCAGTGCGAAGAGTCGAGCAGGTGATCCATCAGGTGCGTCATGCGCTGCACGGCAGCCCGGATTTTCTCGCAGCGCTCTTCCAGCACCTCAGGCGGCAACGCGTCACGCATGCGGATCAAGCGCTGAGCCTGGCCGTCAATCACGCCCAGCGGCGTGCGGAATTCATGCGATGCCATTGAGACGAAATTGCGTTGCAACTCGGCCATGCGGCGCTCTTTGTCGAGCGTCTCCTGCAATACGGCGGCTTGGGCGATCAATGCATCCTTGCTGCGACCCAATTCGATTGTGTTTTCGCGAAAACGCGCCACGGCTTGCGCGATGTCACCAATCTCGTCGTGGCGGTCCACGCCTGGGATGTCGATCTGGGTATCGTTGTTGGCAACGCGGTGCATGCGATCCACCAGCGCGGCAATCGGGCGCGACACGGCGTAGACAAGATAAATCACGGCCAACACGACCAGGCACGCCGCCACCACGATCGCCCCAACTATGAGTTGCCGCGCATTGTGATAGGCCTGCGCCTCTCGCTCGGTTTCTGCCGTGGCGCCAGCGACACTGCGTTCGGTCATCACACCCAACGTGTCATTCGCCAAATCGAATGCGTGTTTGGAATCCGTGTGATAGAGCCGCGTAGCACCCGCTACGTCGCCTGCCTTGGCAGAAATCATCAGCCGTCGCGCTAGCTCGCGATACGTGTTCCATTGGGTGACAAACTGGCTGTAAAGCTCGCGCTCGGGGCTGTCGTGCTCGATCTTGTCGTAGCGGGCCTGGGACGTGGCAATCGCTTTGTCGAGCATGGCGACCTGTTCGTCTGCGGCTCGCAGATCGGCACGTGATGAGGCGATCAGAAAATCGCCTTCGGCCGCGCGATAATCCGAGATGTAGTTATTGAGGTCGCCCAGAATCCGGCTGTTTTGAAGCCAGCGCCCGCTGATCTGCGCAGATACGCTGTGGAAACTGGCCAATTGGTCGATACTGAAAGCGCCGACGCCGACCACCAGCAGCAAAAAGATCACGAACACCAGCGTCAACCGGACGCGGATGGGACGCAGGATCGAAGGAGATTCGATTCCAAAGCGCCGCCCGTCTGGCGCGGCTGGGGCCCTGTTTGGCGATTGCATAGGTAATGTCCTGCGCAGTTTCCCTGACAACGTCGTGAGCGAAGCGTCAGTCACCATACCACCAGGCGGAATCTCCATGATGCCAGCCAGCCCGAAGATCCTCTGCATTGAAGACGACGTTGAAACCGCCGAGTTGATCACCGAAGAACTGGCCGAACACGGCTATACCGTCATCACCGCGCACGACGGCGAATCCGGGCTGGCGATGCTCCTGCGCGAAGCCCCTGATCTGGTGCTGTGCGACGTGGGCATGCCGGGCATGACCGGCTTCGAACTGCTGGAGCAGTTGCGCACGCTTGCGCCACGTTATGCCGAAATTCCGTTCGTCTTTCTGACGGCGATGGCGCAACGCGAGTCCGAACTGCGTGGGCGTCGCCTGGGTGCTGATGACTATGTGACCAAACCGGTCGACTTCGAAATCCTGATTAGCATTGTGCAAACACGGCTCGCCAGACGGCCGCGCACGCACACCGCGCATCCGCCCGTACAACTGAGCGAGCGCGAGGCCGAGGTGCTGGCATGGTCTGCGCGCGGCAAGACATCGGGTGAGATTGCCACGATTCTTGGGCTCTCCAAGCGCACGGTCGATTTCCATATGGACAATGCGCGCGAAAAGCTGGGCGTCGCCACGCGCATCGAAGCCGTGGTCAGGGCTTCCAGCTCGGGCATCATCAAACCGTAGGGGCCGCCGCACGAAGCGGCGGCCATCACTCAGACCGGCGCTTCCTCAAGGGTCGGCTCTTCAGGCGGCGGCTCCTTGCCGAGGAATACCATCCGCAGGGCCGGCACGATCACCAGCAGCATCAACGGGCCCACCAGCATGCCGCCCACAACCACGGTGGCCAGTGGCCGCTGCACCTGGCTGCCGATGCCCGTGGAAATAGCCGCCGGGAACAGGCCGATACACGCTGACAGCGCGGTCATCAGCATGGGCCGCATCCGCTGTTGCGCCGCATGGAACATCGCTTCAGTTGGCTGGAGGCCGCGCTCCCGGCGCAAGTCGTTGTAGTAGGTGATCATCAGAATGCCGTCCATCACGGACACCCCAAACAACGAGACAAAGCCGATGGCCGCTGAGACGCTGAAGTCCAACCCCGTCAGGAACAGGGCCGCCACTCCGCCGGTAATCGCAAATGGAATCCCAGCCAGCGCCATCAAGCTATCGCGCAGCGAATTGAACAACCCATAGAGCAGCACCAGAATCAACAGAATGCTGATCGGCACCATGACCGCGAGCCGCTGCTTGGCCTGTTCGAGTTCTTCAAACTCACCTGCCCACTCGATGCGGTAGCCCTGCGGCAACTTGACGTGCTGGGCGATGCGCTGCTGCGCTTCTTCGACCGTGCCGCCCAGGTCGCGCCCGCGCACGCTGAACTTGACCGGAATATAGCGGGCGTTCTTCTCGTGATAGATGTACGACGCCCCCGTATCCAGCGTGATGTCAGCCAGCGCCGAGAGTGGAATGTAGGCGTTGCCGCCGTTCGCGTTCGAGTAGGCGACGCGGATGTTGCGCACCGCATCGATCGTGGCGCGGTACTCCGGGGCCAGCCGCACCGTCAGTGCGAACTGCCGATCGCCTTCCAGGATGGTGGTGGCCTGGGAACCCGACAGCGCCGCTTGGACCACGGTATTCACATCCCCCGTGTTCAGTCCATAGCGCGCGGCCGCCTCACGGTTGATGCGCACGTTCAGGTTCGGTTGACCCAGCACACGGAAGATGCCCAGGTCGGTGATGCCTTTGACGCGGCTCATCTCGCTTTGCACCTGATCGGCCAGCCGCTCCAGCACCTGCAGGTCCGGGCCGATGATCTTGACCGAATTCGCCCCCTTCACGCCAGACAATCCCTCTTCCACGTTGTCCTGGATGTACTGCGAGAAATTCAGGCCGACCCCGGTGAACTCACTGGTGAACTCTTTCTGGATCTGCGCGATCAGCTTCTCCTTGGTCATCCCCGCCGACCATTGGTCGAAAGGTTTAAGCGGCACGAAGAACTCGGCGTTGTAGAAGCCCGCGGCATCACTACCGTCGTCGGGGCGACCATGGGCCGACACCACCGTGCGCACCTCGGGGTGCTTAAGGAGGATTTGACGCATGCGCGAGACCGGTACCACGCCCGATTCCAGCGACGCCGTTTGCGGCATGGTGAGCCGAATCCACAGGTTGCCTTCTTCAAGCGCGGGCAGGAACTCCGTGCCCAGCAGCGGCATGAGCGCCGCGGTTGCCGCCAACACGACCGCGCCGATCGTCACGGCAATGCGCCGGTTGGATAGGGACCACTTCAGCGCAGGCTGGTAGAGCCTGTGCAGTGCGCGCACGAGCCAGGTTTCCTTCTCTTCAATCTTCTTGGGCAGCAGGTACGAGCACAGCGCCGGCGTGACCGTGAAGGTGGCGATGAGCGCGCCTGCCAACGCGTAGCCATAGGTACGCGCCATCGGACCGAAGATCTGGCCCTCCACCCCCTGCATGGTGAACAGCGGAACGAACGCCGCGACGGTGATCAAGGCGGAGAAGAACACGGCGCGATCCACCTGCAGCGCACTGACGAAAATCATGCGCAAGCGCTCCGGCACACGTAAGCCGAGCACCTTCGCGTCACGACTCATCAGCAGGCGCGTCTGCTCCGCCGCCGGCATCTGGAAGTTGCGGAAGATGTTTTCGACCAGGATGACCGATGAGTCCACGATGATCCCAAAGTCCACCGCCCCCACTGAGAGCAGGTTCGCGGATTCGCCGGTCAACAAGAGGATCAGGATGCTGAAGAACAGCGCAAACGGAATGTTGGCGCTGACAATGATGGCGCTGCGCAAATCACCCAGGAAGATCCACTGGATGAAGAACACCAGCAGGCAGCCAAACAGCAGCGCATGCATGACCGTGTGCGTGGTGACGGAGACGAGCTCCGAGCGGTCGTAGTAACGCTCGACCTTCACGCCTGCCGGCAGCGTGCCATCGGTGTTGATCTTGTCCAGCTCTGCCTTGACGCGCGCCACCACGTCGTTGGTCTGCATGGTGCGGTTCATCACCACGATGGCGGTGACGACGTCGCTTTCATTGTCACGGCCGGCAATGCCTAGACGGGGCGCGAAACCGATCTTCGTCTTCGCCACATCCTTGACCTGTACGGGCACTCCATTGGTCTGCGTAAGAACGATCTTGTCGATGTCCTTCACGTCTTGGATCAGACCCACGCCGCGGATGTTGACCGACTGCTGCCCAAAGTTGATCGTGCGCCCGCCGACGTTGATGTTGGCATTGCCGAGCGCTGTCATCATCTGTGGCAGGGTGACGCCATAGGCTTCCAGCTTCTTAGGGTCGACTTCGACGTCGTACTCCTTGGTCGTGCCTCCCCAGCTGACGACCTGGGCCACGCCCGGTACCGTCTTCAGGCGGCGCTGCAACACCCAATCCTGCAAGGTGCGCAGGTTGGTCAGCCCAAAGTGGGGCGGCCCCTTCAACTGATAGCGCACCACTTCCCCGACCAGACTCGACGCCTGAATCTGCGCCTGCACGTTGTTGGGCAGGCTGACGTTCTGCTGGAGGGCAAGTGCCGCCTGCGTGTAAGCAAAGTAGTAGTCGATCCCGTATTTGAAGGTCACGCGCACGAACGACAGACCGTAGAACGACGTGGAGCGGATGTTCTCTACGCCGGGCGTTGCCGCCAGGCCGATCTCCATCGGCACGGTGTAGTACCGCTCCATTTCTTCGGCCGACAGGCCGGGCGTCTGTGCCGTGATCTCAAGGATGACGGGTGCGGGGTTGGGGTACGCCTCGATGTTGAGCTTGGAATACGCAAACAGCCCTGCCGCCACGAATGCCAGCAGAAACAACAGGATCAGCGGCCGTCGCAGCAGCGATAGCTTGAGAATTGATTTGAGCACGGTGAACTCCCCTCAGTCGGCGCCGTTGAAATTGCCGGCAGCCGCCGTGCTCAGGTACAGCGCGCCTTCGTTGGCGACCAGTTCGCCCGCGCTCAGGCCTTCGAGCACCTGCACAAAGCCATCCTGTTCCAGGCCAAGCTTGATCACGCGCCGCGCAAAGCGCTTGCGGTCCGTCGTGACCCATGCGGTCATGGTGCCGTCGCCTTCACGCACCACGCCGTCCATCGCCAACGCTGGTGATTGGATGGGCGCGCCGGTGGTGATGTCGAATGACGTGAACATGCCGGGGCGCAGTTCGTGCTTCGGATCGTCGATTTCCGAACGCACCAGGATGCGGTGCGTGTTGGCGTCGACCGATGCGCCCACAGTGCTGATCTTGCCGTTGAAGACCCGGCCCGGAAATGCCATGACGTGAATCTTGACCGGCTGGCCAACGTGCAGCAGCGGCGCGTCGGCTTCCGGCACGAATGCCTGCATCCAAATGGTGGACACGTCAGCCACCGTGAATGGCGCCGTGCCGTTGCCCGGCTGCAAGAGCAAGCCCGGCTGTGCGCTGCGCGCAGTCACCTGGCCCGAGATCGGGCTCACCACCGTCAGCAGCGAATCGGTCTTGCGCGTCTGCACGATCTGGTCCATCTGTGCGGGCGTCTTGCCGAACACGGTCAGGGCTTCACGCGCAGCTTTGTAGGCGGCCTCCGCAGCCTGTTGGTCGGAGATAGCCTGGTCCAGGTCCTTCTGCGCCAGGCCCTGGATCTCATACAACTGGCGCGCACGGGCGAGTGCATCGGTCGTCAGCTTGCGCGTACCGGCAGTGGAAATCAGAGTGGATTCCGCTTGCACCAGGTCGGGGCTGTCGATATCGAACAGCGGCTTGCCCTTGGCCACCGTATCGCCCACCTTGGCGTAGGTATTACGAATTTTGCCCTGGTACGACGTGAACACCTGTACGGCACGGTCCTGGTTGAAATCGATGTTGCCGACGGCTTCACGGCGGTTGGCGAAGTCGTGCAGTTCAACCGGCGCGACCTTGATGTACTGGAGCTGACTCTGGCTCAACGTGACGGCTTGGCCATCGCGCGACGGGGTGGCCGGCAGAGCCAGGGGCGCCACCCCATATGACGATGGTGACGACGGAGCGGGCGAGGCTTCGGACCGTTTCTGGCCTCCCAAGCCCCACATCAGGCAGCCAACGACCAGCGCGGCAACAGCGCCACCGATGGCGGCAGATTTGTAATCGACCAGCACGGCAATACCCCAGACGATAGAAATTGGCCCGCATGATGCGGGCCACCTGCAGATCGGTCTACTGTGATGAATCACAGTTCGCAACAAATCGCCGCTCCCCTAGAATCGCCGCCATTCGTCCAGACTGGGTGCCTGCATGCCCTCCAAAACTGCCTTTGGCGCGTCACCTTCTACCTCTGCCTCGCTGCGCCTGACCGCCCTGGCGGTTGCCTGCCTGCTGGTCACCGCCTGCGCGGTCGGGCCCGATTTCAAGGTGCCGGACGCGCCCAAGGTGTCCGGCTATACGCCGCAGCCGTTGCCGGAGCAGACGTCTTCTGCCGCCACGCAGGGGGGTGAAGCCCAGCGCTTTGTCTCGGGCATGAAAGTGTCCGACCAGTGGTGGAAGACGTTTCAGTCGGACAAGCTGAACAAGACCATTGAAAATGCCTTCGCCGCCAGCCCAACGTTGAGTGCAGCGCAAGCGGCGCTGCGCATAGCGCAACAGCAGACGAGTGCGCAGCAGGGCGCGTTCTTCCCGTTGGTGCAGGGCGCGTACCAGGGTGCCCGCAAGCGCGATGCGGTCGGCACGATCGCCCCCTCGCTCACCTCGAATGCTGAGATCTATAGCCTGCACACGGCGCAGGTCACGGTCAGCTACGCACCTGACGTGTTCGGCTTGAACCGGCGTCAGGTTGAGTCGCTCAAGGCCGCAGAGGATGCGCAGTACTTCCAGTTGGAGGCCGCCTATCTAACGCTGGCCACCAACATCGTGGCGGCAGCGGTACAAGAGGCATCGCTGCGGGCGCAGATCGATGCGCAAAAGCGCATCGTGGCCATCAACACACAATTGGTCGGCAACCTGCGCAAGCAGTTCACGCTGGGTGCCGTCACCGGTCTCGACGTGGCCGCCGCACAATCAGCGCTGGCGCAGGCCGAGCAGGCGCTGCCGAACTTGCAAAAGCAACTGGCCGTGCAGCGCGACTTGCTGGCCGCGCTGGCCGGCAAGCTGCCGGGCGACGGCATCGCGGACACTTTCACATTTGCAGATTTCACGCTGCCGCAAGAGTTGCCCTTGTCGCTACCGTCTGATCTGGTGCGGCAGCGCCCCGATGTTCGCGCTGCGGAAGAACAACTGCACGCCGCCACTGCGCAGGTAGGCGTGGCCATTGCGAACATGCTGCCCCAGCTCACTCTGTCTGCAACCCGGGGCGGAACAGCCTCTCAATTCAGCCAAATGTTCCAGCAGGGCAATGTGTTCTGGAGCCTGGTTGGCGGCGTGGCGCAGACCTTCTTCGACGGTGGCACGCTGCTGGCCAAGAAACGCGCCGCCGATGCGGGCGTCGACCAGGCCGAGGCCCAGTATCGTGGCACGGTCATCTCCGCCTTCCAGAACGTCGCCGATACCCTCCATGCGCTGGATGCTGATGCCGACGTGCTCAAGGCCGCGCTAAAGGCCGAGCAGGCCGCCCGCACCACGCTGGACATCACTGACAAGCAGCGCGCCATCGGTCAGGTCAACATCCTCGCCGTGCTAAGCGCCGAACAGGCCTACCAGACGGCCCTGCAAGCCACGATAGCGGCACGCGCCAACCGATTTTCCGATACGGCCGCGCTATTTCAGGCGCTCGGGGGCGGGTGGTGGAACCGGCCCCACGCTGATATCGCACAGGGCGGAAGTCAATGAGGCGCGAGGCTTCGCGCGAAGGGTCAGTGCCCCGACCTGACGGTCAACTCCGCGGGATTTCACAATTGTGCGCCTTCAACGGGTCAATGCAACTTATTGATGCCAACGTTCCGATGGCGTATCGACGTTTAGAGTTTTGCGCGGACGCTAATTGAGCCGTCTGGCGGCAGCATTGAGCTTAGCCTGCGCGTCAGGCCCTTCTTGAAAATGTGAGCAGTCCCTAGCGGGTGTGCGCAGCGGTAGTTGTCTTGCAACTGGCCTGCCTTGCAGCCAGGTCCGCTTCGGTGAATAGCCCTTGCGAGACCAGCGTCGCGTGTTCGCTGGCCGAGAACATCGCGCACGTGGCCACCGTTGCCAGCAGCATCTGGGTTTTGGGCTGCGCCGGCGTTTTCATCAGTCCGAAGTTGGACTCGGCAGCGTTTTTGCCGGATTCGTCATACAACTCGTAGAACTCGGCGCCCTCGATATTGGCGTCGTTCTGGTTCAGCAAGTAGCCGATGTGCGTTTTCAGGCTGACCAGGGCCTTCGCGTCGTCATACGGTTGGCCTCGCAGCGGGGCGTAGATTTCAGCCGCGTTCAACTCGTTGACGATAACGGGCTTACCGATCTTCTTCATCTCGGCAAAGACATCGATCGTTCCCCTTGCGACACTGACCCGGTAGGGGTTGGTGCCGGCACCGTAGTAATAGTGGTACGCCAGTTTGTCGACCCGCGCGCCCTGCGCTTCCAGGAACGGAATCAGGCCGAAGTCTGCGTAGACCGTGTCGACCACCGTGCGTAGCGGCCGGCCAGTACGGGTGCCGACATCATGCACGGCGCGCGACATGCCGCGCAGCACGGTTGCCCATTGATGCGCCAGCGGCGTCGCGTAGTCGCTGGCGGTGGTGCCCGTCCCGCTCTTGAAGCCCTGGCGCAGGCTCAGCTCGTTCTGCAGCTCCCAGTCGCGAATGTCAGCAGCGAACCGCAGGACGATCGGCGCCACGCGATCGTAGCCCTGCGCTTCGAGCCCGGCGTCTGAGTCGGGATACCGGCCGTTGTCGGTCGCATCGCCCCAAGTGAAGGGCACGTACAGGATCGGGTGCAGCGTGATGTGGTGCGCATGGGACAGCGGCACCAGCGCCTGCAGCAATTGCGTGGCGGCCGAGCCATCCCTCGTGAGCGGCACGTCGAAGCGATAGCTCTTCAAGCCGCGCTGCTCCAGCGTAGCGAACTGTGTGGCGTAGTCGCTCCAGAGTGCCTGGCTCGGGCTTGGATGCCCACAGACGCCCCAGGTGAAGGTCTGGGCGGCCGCAGCGCTCGTCAGCCACGTTGCGGCCAGGACAAGAAGGACAGTACGGATGCACCGAGTTTTCATGGTGGGGGCGGACAAGTGAACGATGGTTGTTCTTGGGCCTCGGTGTTGCCACCGCAATGGTATCCGTATGGCGGAGGGGCATGCCTGTCAGGATACGACTCATGCCGTTCCTCGAACCTTTTTCAGAGATTCGTTTTCGTGCGGGCAACTCGTCGATCTGACTGAGCCCGAAGCGGTAGCCTGCACAGTGACGTCATGGGTTGGCTCGCGGCCAAGATCGACCTCTTCGATGCTGTTCGGATACCCTCGGTGCCGGTGACGCGGTGCCCCTGCCACGAGCAGCCTCATTGAACGCATAGGGCGACGCAAATTGAAGAGATGTAAATCCGCGGCCAGGGAACGTGTATGCGGAGCGGATACAGTGGGCGTTGCGGAGCTCCTTACGCCATTTTTTCTTGTGGCGCGTAGATGCCAACTCTAGACTCCGGCTAACTCGCCCGGCCAAGTGGCCATTGATTCGCCTGAACTGCAGAGGCCGGATTCGGTCACCGTCCTCTGCCTGGTGAAACAGGGGTGTCGGGGTTGGTTGAGCGGACTGGCGTCAACAGTCTCCAAACCCCCGCGGTTGCTACAGACATTTTTGTACAGGTACGGACGCTTTTGTGTCCCGTCAGTTCGCGGATCGCCCTAATCCGGCACCACCGCCGTCACCTCAATTTCCACCTTGGCTCGGTCCTCCACGAGCGCTGCCACCTCCACTGCCGTCATGGCAATGCTGAAGCTGCCGATCAGCTCGCGGAACGCCTTGCCGATCTCGGGGTAGGCCGCCACGTAAGCCTTCTTGTCCGTCACGTACCACGTCATGCGCACGATGTGCTCGGGCTTGGCGTCGCCGGCGGCTAACACGTCGACGATGTTCTGCAGCGCCTGCCGGACCTGACCGGCCAGGTCATCCGTATGGAACACGCCCTGCGCATCCCAGCCGATCATGCCGGCCACGAACACCATGCGCCCACGCGCGGATACACCGTTGGCATAGCCCTTGGGGCGCGGCCAGTTAGGCGGGAGGAGTACTTCCATGATGCGATTCCTTCTACTTTTATCGGGACTGTTGAACGCTCGCCTCGATCGCCTGCCGCACATCGGGCGGCATCGGCATCGCGCGATGCGTATTGAGATCGGTAAATACCAGCACCTGCTGGGAGCGCACGCGCTGTTGGTCGCCGGCCCAGCAATCCAGGTCCAAGGTGAGCGACGCATTGCCGAGCCGCTCCAGCTTCAGCTTGAACTGCACGTCGTCGCCCATGCGGCTGATGGCGCTGAACTCGCAATGCAGCTTGACGATGGGCAGGCCGATGCGGCGCGGGCCCAGCATCTGCGCATACGAAACACCCAGGCCGTCGGTAAACCAGTCTTCGACCAGGCCATTGAACAGCACGAGGTACTGCGGAAAATAGACGATGCCGGCCGGGTCGCAGTGTGCAAAGCGGATGCGCGCGGCGCGCTCGAAGTGGTAGTCACTCATGATTTCTCGTGTTCGCGCAGGCGGTAGCGCAGCAGCTTGCCGACTTCACTGCGCGGCAGGCTCGCGCGAAACTCGATGGCGCGCGGATACTTGTACGGGGCCACGGTCTGCTTCACGAAGTCCTGCAGCGTCTTGATCATCTCCGGGCCGGCGGTGTGGCCTGGATGCAATACAACGAACGCCTTGACGATCTGCCCGCGCTCTTCATCGGGCTCGCCAATCACGCCACACTCGGCCACGGCCGGATGCTGCATCAACGCGTCTTCCACCTCGGGCGCGGCGATGTTGTAGCCGGACGAGATGATCATGTCATCGGTGCGCGAGTGGTAGTGGAAGTAGCCTTCTTCATCCATCACGTAGGCGTCGCCCGTGAGGTTCCAGCCGTTGCGCACATACGCGCGCTGGCGGTCGTCGGCCAGGTATCGGCAGCCGGTCGGACCTTGCACAGCCAGGCGGCCCACCGTGCCCGGCGGCACGGGGTTGCCGGCGTCGTCCACGACCTGTGCGACATATCCGGGGACGGCCTTGCCGGTGGCGCCAGGGCGCACGTCGGCATCGGCGGCCGAGATGAAGATATGCAGCATCTCGGTCGCGCCAATGCCGTCGATCAACTCGATGCCGGTAGCGTTCTTCCACAGCGTGCGGGTGGCCACCGGCAGCGCTTCCCCCGCCGAGACGCAACGGCGTAGCGGGGTGGCACGCAACTCGTCTCCGCGCCCTGCGATGTTGCGGTACGTGGTGGGCGCGGTGAACAGCACCGTCGCGCCAAACGTGCGGATGCCATCGACCAGATCGTTGGGCGATGCCTTCTCCAGCAGCACCGTCGATGCACCCACGCTCATCGGAAACAGCAGCAGGCCGCCAAGCCCGAACGTAAATGCCATTGGCGGGCTGCCGATGAAGATGTCGTCCGCGCGCGGCTTGAGCACATGCGGCGGCCAACACGTGCAAATGGCGAGGATGTCGCGATGAAAATGCATCGTCGCTTTCGGCACGCCTGTCGTGCCCGACGTGAAGGCAAGCAGGCACGTGTCATCCGCCGCCGTATCGACGTTGGCGAAGGCGGCCGGCTGGCGTGCCATGGCGGCCTCCAGCCCTTCCGGCGTGGCATCGTGAAAGCACAGCAGCTGCACGGGCTTGGCGGCTTGCGAGACCGCATCGCGCAACTCGTCGACGAGCCGCGCATCGCACAGCGCGAAGCCGATCTCGCCCTTGCCCACAATCTGCCCCAACTCTTTGGCGCGCAGCAGCGGCATGGTCGTCACCGCAATGGCGCCCACTTTCATCACGGCAAACCAGCACGCGGCGAGCATCGGGCTGTTGGGCGAGCGCAGCAGCACGCGGTTGCCCGGCACAACGCCCATCTCATTGACCAGCACGTTGGCGATGCGGTTGGCGTGCGCCTGCAGATCGGCGTACGTCCAGCGGATGCCGGGCGCCTGGATGCAGAGGCGGCCGCCCTCGCCTGCGGCAACGCGGCGGTCGAGCAGTTCAGTGGCGCAGTTGAGCTGCGGCGGAAACTGCAGCGCCGGCAGGTCGAAGCGATACACCGGTTGCAGCTCTGCCGGCGGCAGCCGGTCGCGGGCGAAGGTGTCGATATGGGCGCTGGGCATGGAGGACTCTCCGTCTCTGGCGTGGGCGTGTTCAGGACTTGGCGGGCGCCGCCGCACGCAGCAGTTCGCGCGCGATGATGAGTTGCTGCACTTCCGTCGCGCCTTCGTAGATCCGCAGCGAGCGGATCTCGCGGTACAGGCGCTCGACCGGCTGCTCGCTCACCACGCCCAAGCCGCCCCACATCTGCACGGCGGCGTCGATCACCTGCTGCGCATTCTCGGTAGCGGTCAGCTTGGCCATGGCAGCCTCGCGTGTCACGTTGCGGCCCTGGTCGCGCTGCCACGCGGCGCGGTACGTCAGCAGCGCGGCGCTGTCGATGGCGGTGGCCATTTGTGCGAGCTTGGCCTGCGTGAGCTGGAAATCCGCCAGCACGCCGCTGAACATCTTGCGGGTGGTGGCGCGCGCTAGCGCTTCGTCCAACGCGCGGCGCGCAAAACCCAGCGCGGCTGCCGCCACTGACGTGCGGAACACATCGAGCGTGCGCATCGCCACCTTGAAGCCCTCGCCCGCCGCGCCCACGCGCTGGCTGGCCGGGATGCGGCAGTTGGTAAAGCGCAGGCGCGCGAGCGGGTGCGGTGCAATCACGTTGATGCGCTCTGCAATCTCAAAGCCTGGCGTACCGGCCTCGACGATGAACGCACTGATGCCGCGGGAGCCCGGCGCCTCGCCGGTGCGGGCAAACACGACGTAGAAGTCTGCGATGCCGCCGTTGGAAATCCATGTCTTCTCGCCGTCGAGCACATAGTCGGTGCCGTCTTCACGCGCGGTGCAAGCCATGGCGGCCACATCGGAGCCGGCCTCCGGTTCGGACAGTGCAAACGCAGCGATGGCCTCGCCGCGCGCGACCTTCGTCAGATAGCGCTCGCGCTGCTCAGGCGTGCCGTGCAACGAAATGGCACCCGACCCCAGCCCCTGCATCGCAAAAGCAAAGTCGGCCAAACCGGAATGGCGCGCCAGCGTCTCGCGGATCAGGCAGATGGCGCGCGTGTCGATGGTCTCGGCCGCGCCGCCTTGCGACGTGCCGCCCACGGCATGGCGCAGCCAGCCGGCTTGCCCGAGCGATTTGACCAGCGCGCGGCATTCGGCATCCACATCGGGGCCGTGGTCGTGCGGAATGTGCTTCGTGGCCCAGGCGTCGAGTTCAGCTTCGAGCTGGCGGTGCTTGTCGTCAAAGAAGGGCCATTGCAGGTAATCCTTGTCGCTCATCTCAGTTCCCCTCGAACACCGGTTTCTGCTTGGCGACAAACGCGTGATACGCGCGCGAGAAGTCTTCGGTCAGCATGCAGATGGCCTGCGCCTGCGCTTCGGCCTCGATGGCCTGGTCGATCGTCATCGTCCATTCCTGATGCAGCATCGTCTTGGTGATGCCGTTGGCAAAGGTCGGGCCGGCGGCCAGGTCGGCGGCCAAGGCTTGCGCCTGCGCGAGCACCTCGTCCGGTTCGCACAGGCGGTTGAAGAAGCCCCAGCGCTCGCCCTCTTCACCGCTCATCGAGCGGCCGGTGTAGAGCAGTTCGCTTGCGCGGCCCTGACCGATGATGCGCGGCAGGATCGCGCAGGCGCCCATGTCGCAGCCGGCCAGGCCGACGCGGTTGAAAAGGAACGCTGTCTTGCTGCGCGCGGTCCCCAGGCGCAGGTCGGAAGCCATTGCCAGGATGGCGCCTGCGCCGGCGCATACGCCGTCAATTGCGGCAACGATCGGCTGTGGGCATGCGCGCATCGTCTTCACCAGCTCGCCCGTCATGCGCGTGAACATCAGTAGTTCGGGCGCCTTCAGTTGCACCAGCGGGCCGATGATCTCGTGCACATCACCGCCGGAGCAGAAGTTGTCGCCCGCACCGGCCAGCACGATGGCCTTGACGTCATCCGCCCACTTGAGCTGATGGAACAGGTCGCGCAACTCGGCGTACGAATCGAACGTGAGCGGGTTCTTGCGCTCCGGCCGGTTGAGCGTGATGGTGGCAACGCCGCCTTCCACGCTCCACAGGAAATGCTTGGCTTGATAAGCCGCCAGCGGGCGGCGGTTGCCGGCCAGCAGGGCCGGGTCCACAGGGTGATTCGGGTCGGTCATGATTGGGGCGGGTTCGTTCAGGGTTGATCTTCGCGGGCGTCCAGCTCTTGCTCGCGCTGCGCGAGGTGGACGCGCAGGTGGCCGAGCTGCGCATACAGCGCGTCTTTGTTAGCGACGCCAAGGCCGTCGAACATCTCGATCAGCCAACGTTCGTGTTCGGCGGCCATCTCGGCAAAGTGGCGGCGGCCGGTGTCCGTCAGCAGCACGCGAAAGGACCGGCGATCATCCGGATCCGCCTCGCGTTTGACAAGCCCTTCCTTCTCCAGCTGGTCGGTCAGGCCGGTGACGTTGCCGCCGGTCACCATCAGGTAGCGCGACAGCACGTTCATGCGCAGCCCGTCCGGATGGCGATCGAGTTGCGCCAGATAGTCGAAGCGCGGCAGCGTCGTGTTGAAGCGCGTGCGCAGGCGCTGGCGGATCTGCTGTTCGATCTGCGTGCTGCAGGCCAGCAGGCGCAGCCATATCTTGACGTCCATGTGGTCGTCCACATGTGCGCGCGCTTCCAGCCCGATACGTTCATCGCCCAGCGCATGCACAACGGCCTGGTGGCCGGAGGCGCGCGTGGCGAGTGCGGTTTTGCGCCGGGTGCGTTCGGTGCTCACATCACCTCCCCGCCGGATACCGAGATGGCCTGCCCCGTGATTGACGACGCGCCATCGGAGCACAGCCACATCACGGCGTTCGCCACTTCATCGGGCGTGATGAGCCGGCCTTGCGGGTTGCCCTTCACCAACTCGGCCCGCGCTTCTTCTGCGCTGCGCCCGGTGCGGGCAACGATGCGGTCGATGCTCTCGCGCACGATGTCGGTTTCCGTGTAGCCCGGGCACACCGCGTTGACGGTGACGCCGCGCGCGGCCAGTTCAAGCGCCAGCGAGCGCGTGAGCCCGATCACCCCATGCTTGGCCGCCACGTACCCCGACACATACGCATAGCCGCGCTGCCCCGCCGTGCTGGCAATGTTGACGATGCGACCGCGGCCCGACGCCTGCACATCGGCCAACGCCGCCTGCGTGCACAGGAACGTGCCCGTCAGGTTGACGGCCAGCATGCGCTGCCATTGATCGAGCGTGGTCTTGGCAAACGGTGCGCTCTCCGCCTGGCCCGCGTTGTTGACCAGGATGGAGATAGGGCCGAGCCCCGCACGTGCTGATTCGAATGCCGCTGCCACACTCGCCTCGTCGGTCACGTCGCACGTCACGACCTGTGCGCGTGCGCTGTCGGGTAATGTCTTGGCAGTGGCTTGCAAGACGTTGGCGTTGCGGCCCATCAGCGTGAGCGTGGCGCCATGCGCCGCGAGTTGCGCGGCAATCGCGGCACCAATCCCGCGCCCCGCGCCGGTAACAACGGCGTGGTGCCCGGTGAGCATTGCAGGTGTCGCCATCTCAAACCCCCTGCATGCGGTTGGCCTGCTCCAGCGGAGACAAACCCGCCGCCTGCGCCGCCATCGCGCGCTCGCGCTCCAGGTTGCGCTCCAGTTGCAGCTTGCCCGCGCGGTATTGCTTGGGCCACGGCATGTCGAGATAACCGATGCGGGCGGCTTCGTTCAGCGTCCAGGCCGGGTTGGCCAGGTGGGGGCGGGCCACGGCACACAGGTCGGCACGGCCGGCCGCAATGATGCTGTTGACGTGGTCGGCCTCGGAGATGGCGCCCACGGCGATGGTGGCGATGCCGGCCTCGTTGCGAACGCGGTCGGCAAACGGCGTCTGGAACATGCGGCCGTACACGGGCTGCTCTTTCTTGCTGACCTGGCCCGACGAGCAATCGATCATGTCCGCGCCTGCGGCCTTGAAGACGCGCGCAATTTCCACCGCATCGTCCGGCGTGATGCCACCCTCCACCCAGTCGTGCGCGGAAATGCGCACCGACATCGGCTTGTTGCTCGGCCACACCTCACGCACCGCGTGGAAGACTTCCAGCGGAAAACGCAGCCGGTTCTCCAGCGATCCGCCATATTCGTCGTTGCGCTGGTTCGTCAGCGGCGAGATGAACGACGACAGCAGATAGCCGTGCGCGCAGTGCAGCTCCAGCCAGTCAAACCCGGCTTCTGCTGCCAGGCGTGTTGAGTGGACAAAATCGTCACGCACGCGATCCATGTCGTCGCGCGTCATGGCCCGCGACCATTGGCTGACGCCATCCAGATACTGCTGCGGCGATGCGGAGATCAGCGGCCAGTTCTGCCCGTCTTCCAGCGGCAGATCGATGCCCTCCCACGCCACGCGCGTCGAGCCCTTGGCGCCGGCATGGCCGAGCTGGATCCCGAGCTTTGCATCGCTGTTGGCATGCACGAATTGCACGATGCGCGCCCAGCCGTCACGGTGTTCGGTGTTCCACAAACCCGGGCAGCCGGGGGTGATGCGCGCATCGGGCGATACGCACGTCATCTCGGCCATCACGAGGCCGGCACCGCCCATGGCGCGGGCGCCGAGGTGCACGAGGTGGTAGTCCGCCGGTTGGCCGTCTTCGCACGAGTACTGCGCCATGGGCGACACCACCACGCGGTTCTTGAGCGTGACGCCACGCACCGTGAACGGCGTGAACATCGGCGGCACCGGACCGTGCTGCGGCCCGCGCTGGGCGCCGGCCTGCTCGGCAATCCAGTCTTCAAACTGTTCGAGATAGCGCTTGTCGCGCTGGCGCAGGTTTTCGTGGCTGATGCGCTGGCTGCGCGTGAGCAGCGAATACGCAAACTGCTCGGTCGGCAGGTTGGCGTAACGAGCGACGTTTTCAAACCACTCCGTCGAATTGCGCGCCGCGTTCTGGATGCGCAGCACTTCCACGCTGCGCACCGCCTCGTAGTGTTCAAGCGCGGCACGCAAATCGCCCGGGTGCTGGCCGATGCTGCGTGCCAGTTCAATCGAATCTTCCAGCGCCAGCTTGGTGCCCGAGCCGATCGAGAAGTGCGCCGTGTGCGCGGCGTCGCCCATGAGCACCACTGGCGTGCCGTGCGCGTTGGTATGCACCCAATGTCGGCAAACCACGCGCGGAAAGCGAATCCACTGCGCAGAGCCCCGCAGGTGCGTGGCATTGGAAATCAGCTTGTTGCCGTCGAGGTACTTGGCGAAGAGCCGCTCGCAGTACGCGATGGCGTCTTCCTTCTCCATGGTCTCCAGCCCGGCGGCGCGCCACACCTCTTCGGGCGCTTCGACGATGAAGGTGGAAGTTTCGTCATCAAAGCGGTACGCATGGGCCTGGAACCAGCCGTGCTCGGTTTCTTCAAACGCAAACGTGAACGCCTCGAACAGCTTGTGCGTGCCCAGCCAGACAAAGCGGCAGCGGCGCGTGTCGATATCGGGTTGATACGTGGCGGCGTACTTGGTGCGGATGCGGCTGTTCAGGCCGTCGCTGGCGATGATGAGGTCGGCATCGGCGTAAGCGGTGTCATCCTGCACGTCGGTTTCAAAGACGAGCTTGACGCCTTCTTCCTCACAGCGCGCCTGCAGGATGTTCAGCAGGCGCTTGCGCCCGATGCCGCAGAAGCCGTGGCCGCCCGAGCGCACGACCTGCCCTCGGATGTGGACTTCAATGTCGTCCCAGTGGTTGAAGGCGTCGAGGATCTGCGCGGCGCTCTTGGCGTCGGCGCGCTGCAGGTTGCCCAGCGTCTGGTCAGAGAACACCACGCCCCAGCCGAACGTGTCATACGGGCGGTTGCGCTCCACCACGGTGATGTCGTGCGACGGGTCCTGCAGCTTCATCAGCAGGGCAAAGTACAGGCCGGCCGGCCCACCACCAATACAGACAATCTTCATGACAACGGCTCCGCGTTCGATGCGGTATTACCTTAGTCATGAATAGTTTAGTTGTAAAGTAATTTGCTCAGCCGGCACCTCGGGGTTTACACCGAACCGGGCGGCGCCAGGCTCACACCCGCATGTGAGTCCCCACTCAGCACAGGCGCTGCCGGAAGAACGCCAGGATCTCGTCGCGGGCCGCCAACGTTGGCTCGCCAGTCGCGTCGATCAGGTGGGCGGTCACCACGCTGTGCGGACAAGGCACGTGCTCGGCAAAGAACGATGGCGGGTTCGGGTGCGCGGCGCTGTCGGGCAGCACGCGCGGCACAAAGCGCGGGCCCAAAGCGTCCGCATACGCGGCAAAGCGCTCGGCACGGCAAAAGCGGTCGCCCGCAAACCGGTAGGCCAGCACGGTCAGGTCTTCCTGCTCCAGCCGCTGGCGCACGGCGGCCGCTTCGTCCGGCGCAATCTCGATCCCGCCGGGCGCGTTCAGCGGTAAAGACGGCTGGCACAGCACCGGCGCCAGCATGGCCGGCTCCAGCATCATCGTCAGCGCGAAATTGCCGGTGAAACACATGCCGATGGCACCCACCCCGGGGCCACCGCACTCCGCATGGGCCAGCCGCGCCAAGCTGCGCAGCCACTGCGTGACCGGGCTCGACTGGTTGGCCGCAAAGGCACGGAACTCCGCACTCACGCACGCATGGCGGAACACCTCCGCGCCGGCATCCGCCTTGGGCACCGCGCCATCGCGCCCGAACAGCGACGGCATGTAGACCGTCAGCCCCGCATCGCGCACCCAGCGTGCGAAGCGCGCCACGTGCGGGCTGATGCCCGGCATCTCGGCCATGACGATCACGCCCGGCCCCGTGCCGGCCACGTACACGGTTTTGGTGATGCCGTCCAAGGTGATCTGGCGGCGCGTGAAATCTTCCAGGCTGTCATCCTGCTGCGTGTGCTGGCTTGTCATGCGTGGGCTCCGTTGGAATGGCCGGCTCAGGCGACTAGATGCTGAAGATGCGCATAACCAGCCGCCCTGGCGAAATCGGGCAGCGTCCACAGCGCGCCGTTCACACCCCAGGTGCCGTCGGCCACGTCATGCAGCATCACGGAGGTCACCACGCGCCGCGCATCGGCCGCTGGAAGCGCCTGCGCAAACGCTTCGTGCACCTGCTGAACGAAGCGTGCACGCGCATCGGCATCCAGCACACCCGCCGGCACGTGGGCGATGGCCATGCACGGCACCACCTGCGTTGTCACGTCCGCCCCGCCGCACCACCAGGAAGCGGCCGGCACGTCTTCCACCGTCACCCAGGTGGTCGCGCGCCGGCGCGGATCATCGGGAATCTGCTCGGCCTGCGCGGCCGCCTCGGTGATGCGGCGTGCAAGCGTCGCGCGCGCGTCGCCGCCCAAGGTGTTGGCAGGAATCTTGACGAGGATGTTCGGCATGTGGGCACTCGGGAGGGTGGTTGACATGCCTGCATTGAACCCGCGCAGCCGCTAGACTGGCAGTGTCGATTTCGACATCTTTCGGGCAACTTTGGTCATGGCGGATTTCACCATCCTCGTACTTTCAGGCGCCTATGCCACCAGCGTGGCGGCCACCCTCGACATCCTGCAAGCCGCGTCGACACTCGCACCGCGTGCCAAAGCTCCCCGCCCGACGTGGCGCGTACTGTCCGCCAACGCGCCCAGCGTGCAGTTGAGCAACGGCATGCAGGTGGAGGCTGCCCCCCTGCCAAAACGCCCGCGCCCGGATGCCAGCACCTGGATCGTGCCGGGCCTGGGCCTGGACCATGCGGGCGTAATCGCCACGCGCCTGGCGCAGGACGATGCGCAGCGAGCAACGCGCGCCCTGGCCGCGCAGGCCGCAGCGGGCGGGCAGGTGGCCGCATCGTGCTCGGCGGTGTTTCTGTTGCAGGCGGGCGGCTTGCTGCACGGGCGCTGCGTCACCACGTCATGGTGGCTGGCCCCGACGCTGCAGCAATGGGAACCCGCGTGCACGGTCGATGCAGACCGCATGGTGTGCACCGACGGCCCGATCGCCACCGCCGGCGCCGCCTTCGCGCAGACCGACCTGATGCTGCATCTGCTGCGCACGCGCTTTGGCGTGGCGCTGGCCGATGCCGTGGGGCGTGTGCTGCTGATCGATGGCCGTCACGCGCAAGCGCCGTTTGTGCTGCCCGCCATGCTGGCCAACGGCAACGCGCTGATTGCCCGGCTGGTGGCACGCATCGAGGCCGCCCTGCCCAACCCGCCCAGCGTTCAGGCGCTGGCCGACGAGCTGGCCATGTCGCAACGCACGCTGTCGCGGCACGTGCGGGAAGCGACCGGCAGAAGCACGCTCGCCCTGGTGCAGAGCGTGCGCCTGAACCGCGCCCGCATGCTGATCGAATCGAGCCGCATGACCATCGACAGCGTGGCCGAAGCCGTAGGCTACGAAGACGCCACCGCGCTGCGGCGCCTGATGCGCAAGGTGTCGGGCACCAACCCGAGCCAATACCGGCCGGCCGCCTAGGGACCGGGGTCCAGGGTTACAGGCCGTTACACAAGAAGCCGCAGCACTTTAATTTTCGTTTAAGACTTGACGCCTAACTTGGTCACGTCGGACCCACCCAGACAGGAACCCAAACCATGTCACCGCAAGAACAGCAAGCGCTAGAGAACTTCCTGGCCCAACTGACGCAAGCCCGCGTCGGGGCCAAGGACCCGCAGGCCGAAGCCCGCATCCTCGACGCCGTGGCGCGCCAGCCGGACGCTGCCTATCTGCTCGTGCAGCGCGCCATGCTGCTCGACCAGGCGCTGGCATCGGCGCAGGCCCAGATCGCCACGCTGCAGAACCAGTTGCAGGCGGCGCAGGCCGGCCGCAGTACGTCGTTCATGGATTCGGCCAACAACTGGGGCAGCCACGCCAGCAGCCCTGCGCCCGCACCCGCATACGCCCCGCAGCAGGCCGCCCCCGCGCAGATGCCGCAGATGCCGCCGCAGGCCCAACCGGCCCCGGCGCAACCGGCGCGCTCGGGTTTCTTCAGCGGCGGCCTGGGCAGCACGCTCGGCAGCGTCGCGACCACGGCAGCCGGCGTGGCCGGTGGCGCGCTGCTGTTCCAGGGCATCGAGAACATGTTCCACCACAACAGCGGCGGTGGCGGCTTCTTCGGCCAGCAGCCGGTGATGGGCGGCACCACGGAAACGGTCATCAACAACTACTACGACAGCGACAGCAACGGCAACAGCGGCACGACCAACACGGCGTCGCGCGACGACAGCCTTGGGCTGATCGACGACAGCGACCTGGGCGGTAGTGACTATTCGGATGACGATTCGATGTTGAGCTAGTCGTGCAAGGGAAGGATGATGGCGCCGCCCCAGCGGCGCTCAATCAAGATAGGGCTTCAACAGCCCTTCGATCCAGGCCATGAAGACCCGGACGCGCGGCGACAGGTTGCGCCGATGGGCCACCACGAACGACGCAGGCAGCGGCTCAGGGCGCAGGTGGGGCAGCACCTCCACCAGCGCGCCGCTCTGGATGTGTGGCGCGAGCGCGGTGTATCCCGCCTGGATCAACCCAATGCCCGCGAGCCCGGCGGCGTGGTACGTCTGCACGCTGTTGACCTGCATGGCGCTGGGCAGCGGAAGCCACGCATAGCCGTCGCCGTCGGGGTATTGCCACCCGGCGTGCCTGGCGCCGAGCGTGAGCGTGTAATGCACCATCTGATGCCCCTGGCTGAGCAGGTCTTCCAGCGTATGCGGGACGCCATACCTTTCCAGATACGCGGGGCTTGCCGCATTCGTCATGCGCAGCTTGCCGAGCGGCCGCGCAATCATCGTTTCATCGGTGATCGGCCCGAACCGGATCACGCAGTCGAAGCCTTCCTGGACGAGATCGACGCGCCGGTCCGTGCTGGAAAGCTCCAGTTGCAGCTCCGGGTGCGCCGCCATCAGCTGCGGCAACGCTGGAACCACGACACTGCGCGCCAACTCGGTCGGCAGATCGACGCGCAGCCGGCCGCGTAACGGCCCGCCGTTCGCCAGGAACATCGATTGCAATTCCTGCGCTTCGGCCAGCAGGTCGCGGGCGCGCGCATAGAATTCGCGGCCGTCTTCAGTCAGCTGCACACTGCGCGTGGTCCGATGCAGAAGCGCGACACCCACATCCCGTTCGAGCGTGCGGATCACCGTTGAGACGCGTCCCTTCTGGATGCCGAGGCTTTCCGCCGCGCGCGTAAAGCTCGTCATTTCGGCCACACGGGCAAAGATCAACAGCGCGTCGAGGTTTTGCATTGTTCACCCGGGGAAGAACAGAACGTTCAAATTGGCGTCATTTATCACGCCGTCGCTGCTCGCTAAAGTGGCCTCCCATGTCGTCCACAGCGGACCACGTTCACGACAGGAAGCCACCATGACTGAAATCACCACCCAAGCAAAAACGGCCGTCGTCTATCACTCCGGCTACGGGCACACCGCCCGCATGGCAAGCGCTGTTGCCGAAGGCGCCGGCGCGGACCTCGTCGCCATCGACGCCGAGGGCAATATCGCCGAAGACGCCTGGGCTACGCTTGCCCGAGCCGACGCCATCCTGTTCGGCTCGCCCACCTACATGGGCGGACCCAGCTGGCAATTCAAGAAGTTTGCAGACGCATCGTCAAAGCCCTGGTTTGAAGGCGCGTGGCAGAACAAGGTCTTCGGCGGCTTTACCAACAGCGCCAGCATCAATGGCGACAAGCTCAACACGCTCGAATACTTCGTTCTGCTCACGGGGCAGCACGGCGGCATCTGGGTCAGCATGGATATCAAGCCTGCGAACGTAAAGGCCTCCAAGCGCGACGACCTGAACCGCATGGGATCGTACATCGCGCCGATGGCGCAAACGCCCGCCGATGCGTCGCCGGAAGAAATGTCGCCAGGAGACTTGGAAACCGCACGCTGCTATGGCGCTCGTGTGGCGAAGGTTGCAGCGCAGCTTCGCGCGGGGCGGGCTCAGGCACGTTGAAATGATCGAAGCGGACCTGCCGCCACTTCGAGCTTCAAATTTTCGACCTCGGAGAGCCTCACTCCAGCCTCAGTCAGTCGATCGCCACGGTTGGAGGCTCGCGCTCGGCAGTCTGACCCTGGCGCACGACTCTCGGAGGTCGAGATTTTCGAGCGAGGACAGCGGCATTGCACAGTTTGGGTGCCGTGCGTGAGCCTCCCACGGCGGAACACGGGCCCTTGAGGCCCGAATGCCGCCTTCAAACCTCCACGCCCGGTTAGGTGTCGGTGGCCGCCCGCTGTCGCGCCATCATCGATTGCAGGGCGTGCTGCAACTGATCGAGCGTGTAAGGCTTGCGAAGCGCCGTCCACCTGAACGCAAAGCGATCGTGGTTGGGAATGGGGTTGCCGGAGGCAAAGACGACCCGCAGTTCCGGATGCAGCGCAAACGCGTGCTGCGCGAGTTCAATCCCCGACATGTCCGGCATGATCAGGTCCGTAAACAGAACGTCGAACGCCTCCGCCTGCAGGGCTTCGAGCGCCTGCGCGCCGCTGGCCGCCTGCTGGGGCGTGATCCCGATCAGCATCAACAGCTCGCACGCCGCGCCACGCAATGAAGCGTCGTCCTCCACCACGAGGATGCGCAAGCGCGCCGGCTCCCACACCGCGCCCGTGTCGAGATCGGGCGGCGTGTCGCCTTCCTCGGGTCCGCTCGCTTGCACCGCGTCGCTTCCGAGCACCTGGCGAATCTTGAAGGCGAGCTGCTGGCGGCTGTACGGCTTGCTCAGCAGCTCGACGCCCGGATCGAGCCGCCCACCGTGCACGATGGCGTTCTGCGTGTAGCCGGAGGTGTAAAGCACCTTCAGCGCGGGCAGTGTCTGAACTGCTCTCTGCACCATCTCCGTACTGCGCAGGGCACCCGGCATGACCACGTCGGTGAAGAGCAGGTCGATATGCACACCGCTCTCGACCACGGCCAGCGCCTGCTCCGCATTGTTGGCCTTGAGCACGGCATAGCCCAGGCCGCTCAGCAGATCGACCACGGTCTCGCGAACCTTTGCGTCGTCTTCCACGACGAGGATCGTCTCGTTGCCGTGCTTGAGCGCTCCAGCCTTGACGCGTGCGGGCTCGACCGCCGTGCCGGTGGAGCGGGGCAGATAGACGCGCACCGTCGTGCCCTCTCCGACCTCGCTGTAGAGGCGGATATGGCCGCCGCTTTGTTTGACGAAACCGTAGGCCATGCTGAGCCCCAAGCCCGTGCCCTCGCCTTCGCGCTTGGTGCTGAAGAACGGATCGAAGGCGCGCTCCATGACTTCCGGGCTCATGCCCGTGCCCGTGTCCGTCACGGCCAGCATGACGTACTGCCCGGCCGGCACATCGGGCAGCGCCATCACGTAGTCGTCGTCGAGCGTGGCGTTGGAGAGTTCCAGCGTGAGCTTGCCGCCGTCCGGCATCGCATCCCGCGCGTTGATCGCCAGATTCAGGATGACGTTTTCGAACTGATGCGGATCGACCGCGGTATTCCACAGTCCGCCCGCGACCACCGATTCGATCTCGATCGCCTCGCCCAGCGCGCGCCGCAGCAGATCGTCCATGGCGCGCAGTTGACGTGCAGGGTTGATCACGACGGGTGCAAGCGGCTGCTGGCGACCGAAGGCCAGCAACTGGGCGGCAAGCTTTGCACCCCGGTCGACGGCATCGATGGCGTTATTCAGCCGCTCGGCGCTCCAGGCATCGCGCCCATGCCGGCTTTCGAGCAGTTCGAGGTTGCCCCGCAGCACCTGCAACACGTTGTTGAAATCATGCGCAACGCCGCCCGTGAGCTTGCCCAGTGCTTCCATCTTCTGAGCCTGGAACAGCGCTCTTTGCGTCTGCTCAAGCTGCTCGCCTGCGCGTCGTCGTTCCGTGATGTCGCGCGTGACCTTTGCAAAGCCGACCAGTTCGCCGTCTTCTTAGATGGCATCGATGATGACGTGCGCGAAGAAGCGGCTTCCGTCGCACCGAACGCGCCAGCCTTCGGCTTCGAATCGCCCGTCGCGCCGGGCCGTCTCCAGGCCCCGGAACGGCACGCCGGCCGCAACATCCTCGGGCGTATAGAAACGCGAAAAATGCGAACCGATGATCTCGGCCTCGGTATAGCCCTTGATGCGCCGTGCCCCGGCATTCCAGCTCGTGATGTGCCCGTCGGTCGACAGCATGAAGATGGCGTAGTCCGTCACGCCCTGAACCAGCAGCCGAAAATTCCGCTCGCTTTTGAGCACAGCGTCGTGAGCGGCCTTCTTGTCGCTCATGTCGCTGATCACGGTACCAAACCCGATCAACGCATTGTTGCCGTCGCGCAGCGCCGTCATGGCGACGTTCGCCCAGAAGGGCGTGCCGTCCTTGCGGATGCGCCATCCCTCCTCGACGTGCCGCCCTGTCTGGGCGGCAGCATGCAGCGCGGCTTCGGGCGCACCCAAGGCCCGGCTCTCCGGCGGATACAAAAGGGCGAGTGGCTGACCAATAATCTCGTCCGGCCGATAGCCCTGCATCCGTTCGCCGCCAGGGTTCCACGTGGCGACAACGCCGGGGCGCGATAGCGCGAAGATGGAGAAATCCGAGGTGGATTCGGCCCACAACCGCAGCCACGCAAAACCGGACTCAGAAGACAAGAGATCGTGATTCATTGAATTGGCAGATCAGCGCGCAACCGCAGGCGTGTCGGGAGCGCATAGCAATGAGTGGACCGCGCCCGCATCTTTACCGAAACCGGCGCGATGGGCGACTGAAACGCCACTCCATCGAACCGGTCTGTCTGGCCAGAGGAACGCAGTTTGCATACCTTGTAGCCACAAGCGCAGCATTGGCCGTTCCCGCAACAATCGGGATGACAGCGGCGCGGCGCACGAGACGGCTCCCCGACCATGGCTTTCGCCACCACCAAGGAAACCCATGAACCTATCCGACTTCATCGAGGCAAACCTCCCGGGCCTCATCGACGACTGGACGGAATACGCGCGCAAGCTCGATGGCGGCCGCACCCGTCTCTCCGATCAACAGCTGCGCAACTCGGCGCGCGACCTTCTCCGGCGGATTGCTGCCGATATGCGCGAGGGGCAGACGTCTGCACAACAGCACGCCAAATCGTGGGGCAACCGTGCGCCCTCGGAATCGGGCTTCAATGAAGCCGCCCACGAGCATGCCGACGACCGCCTCTCGCACGGGTTCGACATCAATGATCTGGTGGCGGAATACCGCGCGTTGCGCGCCAGCGTACTGCGCCGGTGGCAGCAGGATCCACAGGCCCACGCGCTGGCGCTGCAAGAGATGATCCGGTTCAACGAGGCCATCGACCAGATGCTTGCAGAATCGGTGCGCCAGCATGCCAAGCAAACCGAACGCATGCGCGACCTGTTTGCCGGCGTGCTTGCCCATGACTTGCGTTCGCCCCTCGGCGCGATCCTGGCGTCTACAGAAACGCTGCTGCACGACGATGGCCTGTCTTCGCGCAGCGTTCGGGCGGTCGCATTCATCCAGCGCGGTGCGATGCGCGTGCAGCAGATGATCGACGACCTGCTTGTCTTCACACGCACGCGCCTGGGCGATTTCCTGCCCACGAGTTTCAGCACGCAGGATATGGGGCGACTGTGCACCGATGCCATCGACGAAGTGTGCGCGTCGTACCCGGACGCGACGATCGACCTGCGCCTGGCGGGCGAACTGCGTGGCAAGTGGGACGGCAGCCAGATCGGCCAGTTGCTGGTCAATCTATTGGCCAACGCGGTGCGCTACGGGTCGGGGCGGGTCGCCATCGAAGCCGCCGGGCGCGACGGGCAGATGACGATTGCCGTTTCGAACGAGGGCAACCCCATACCGCCCTCCGCTTTCCCCACCCTGTTCGATCCGCTCACCCGCGCGACACGGCCCGACCAGAGCGGGAGCGCCGCCGGCATCGGGCTTGGCCTGTATATCTGCCGCTGCATTGTGGAGGCGCATCGCGGGACGATCGATGTGCAATCGTCGGAACACGGCACGACCTTCACTGTGCGGATTCCCTTTTCGGTGGCTGCTTGACCTTGTCGGTCGCCGTGCAAAAAAAAGCCGGCACCCTGAGGTACCGGCCGTTTCTCTTCCTTGGGCGAATCGCAGCGTCGATCAGCCCGCCTGGCGCAGCGCAGCGGCTTCCTCCCCACGCTTGCCCATCAGCAATTGCACCACCACCGCCACGATGATGTTGAAGGCCAGTGCTGCCAGGCCCGTGTAGATGGTGTACTTGTCGCCGCCAATCACAAAGGTGTGCACGGGCTTGATGCCGTCGGAGAAGGCCAGCCAGCTGCCGGCAATCATGCCTGCCGCCCAGCCGGCCAGCAGCGCCGGTGCACGGAAGCGGTTCGAGATGTTGAACAGCCCGAACACCACCGACGGGAAGGTCTGCACGATCCACACGCCGCCCAGCAGCTGCAGGTCCAGCGCGAACTTGGTCGGCAGGAACAGGATGAACACCAGCGCGCCGGCCTTGACGATCAGCGAGATCACCTTGGCAACCTTTTCCTCGCCGGCGTGCGAGAGGTCCGGCGCCACGTAGGGCTTCCAGAAGTTGCGGGTGAACAGGTTCGCTGCACCAATCGACATGACGGCCGCCGGCACCAGCGCACCAATGGCGATGGCCGAGAACGCAAAGCCCGTGAACCAGCTCGGGAACAGCGCGTTGAACAGCGCGGGCACGACGTCGTTGTTATTGGTGACCTTGATGCCTGCCGCATAAGCCATGAAGCCCAGCAGCGCAATCAGGCCCAGCAGCACCGTGTAGGCCGGCAGGAAGACGGCGTTCTTGCGGATCGTGTCTGCACTGCGCGCGGCAAAGATGCCCGTGAGCGTATGCGGATACATGAACGCCGCCAGCGCCGAGCCAATCGCCAGCGTGGCGAACGGTAGGAACTGCGCAGGCTTGAGCGTCAGGCCCGTGGCGCCGCCCTTGATGGCAAACGCGTCATGTGCATTGGCGAACACCGCACCGTAGCCGCCCAGCTTGGCTGGCACCAGCACCACCGCCACCAGCACCACGATGTAGATCATGATGTCTTTGACGAAGGCGATGAGCGCAGGCGCCCGCAGGCCAGCCGAGTACGTGTACAACGCCAGGATGATGAAGGCGGCCGCCAGCGGCAGCTCGCCCGTCAAGCCCAGCGCCTTGATCACGACTTCCATGCCGATGAGCTGCAGGGCGATGTAGGGCATCGTCGCCACCACGCCCGTGAGCGCCACCGCAAACTCAAGCGAGCGCGAGCCGTAACGGCCGTACACGGCATCGGCCGCCGTGACGTGGCCGTTGGCATGTGCCACCTTCCACAACTTCGGCATGATCAGGAAGACGATCGGGTACACCAGGATCGTGTACGGCAGCGCGAAGAAGCCATACGCGCCCACGGCATACACGAGTGCCGGCACGGCGATGACGGTGTAGGCAGTATAGAAATCGCCGCCCACCAGGAACCACGTGATCCAGGTGCCGAAGTTGCGGCCGCCCAGGCCCCACTCTTCAATGTGGGCGCCCTTGTCGGAGTTGCCGCGCTGCCAGCGCGAGGCGATGAAACCCAGCACCGTGACCAGCGCGAAGAAAAATATGAAGACCGCCAGCGCAGTCCAGTTGATATGTCCGTCCATCATTCTTCTCCTTTGCTCTGGCCGTTCTTGAAGACGATCCAGATCAGCAGCGAGGTGATCGGAACCCACAGGAACTGGTACCAGTAGAAGAACGGAAAGCCGAAGAGCGTGGGCGTTTCCTGGTTGTAGAACGGCACCCACAGCAGGCCGATGAAAGGCAGTGCGAGCAAGAACTTCATGGGTTGTCTCCTGGTTCGGGGACTTCGGATGTTGTTTTGAACAGGTGCGGTGCCACGCCCGATGCGTGACCAGACGGATGTCTGACGGATTGCTTTCCGCCTATGTTGTTATCCGGCGCACTGTGATCGCGCGCCTTCTGGAAGACCATCCGCACCTGTACGCAGCAGCCACACGTAGTACTACGTAGTAAGCGTAGACTTTTCGCGTGAAATAACCAATCGCTAAGGTGGGCGCGGGTTTCCTAGGGTTTTCACGAATTCCTGTCATGACAGACAGCCGCCGAATGCGTGAGCAAGACTCGCAGCCCACTACGGTTCCGCATGGCACCAAGCACAACGGGGAGCCGCAGTGGCTCGCCGTTGATTGTTGTGACGCAGCATAGGCCCTGGTGTGCACAGGGTTTTTGCACGGTGCAGCGCTGCCGTGGGCTCACCGCTTGCGGCGCATGCCGGCGTGCCGTCGCCGCGCAGGCCGCCATCCCCGCGCATCCAATTGCCTGCTCGTGCAGGGATATGCGTGCTGGCGGACGCTTGGCAACCCACCTATCCGCCGGATCGGCAATTAAAAAAGAATTGATTGTCGCAATCCTCCCAATTCATTTAAAAGAACATTCCCCTTTCTTTTTGGTTTTCAACTCATTTTTTAGCCGCTACGCCATCGACATTGAAATTATTTTTTCAAGGGGAAATCGTTTGCCACCCAGCCGCAAATGGCGCAGCCATGAGGAAAAACCCGCACAAGACTCAGATTCAAGCACCCGTTTCTTTAGAGCAAACATTCAAAATCGCGTGTTGTTTTGAGTTTGTTTTCAATCTGACAAAAGAAATACTTGTAAGGTAGCCCTGTCGTACGAATTCCCATCCCACTTAGCCCGGCAATCCCCTCGCCGGGCATTTTTTTGGCTGTGCATCGCCGATGCAGACAAGCAGTACGAAATCACGCCCGCCGGCATCCTCCGGTTTGACAACGTGGGGCTCGATGTGCTCGCCATTCGCCCGACGCGTCGGGGGCTGGCGCGGCAACGCCTGGACTGGACCGAGCGCACGCATCACCTGGCGGGGCCGCTCGGGGTGCAGTTCCTGCGTCGGCTGTGCGATGTGGGATGGAAGCTGCGCGCACGCGATTCACGCGCGGTGCTGGTCACGCCCAGGGGTTGGCAGGAATTGCATCAGCGCCTGGGCGTGGATGAGGCGACGGTGCGCAGCGAGGCCGAACACCGTCACACATGACGCCGTCGATCAGTGCCCAGCAAAGGCCAGCACTTCCGACAGGCGAGCAAACAGCGCATCGCGCGAGCGGATACCGCCAGACGTCGGCTCAACCTTGTCGTCCTGGATCAGGTTGGCGAATACGTAGGTCTTGTCACCCTTCCTGGCCCAGCCGACAAACCAGCCGTAAGCGTGTGCCTGATCCCACGTGCCATCGGGCGACGTGTTGCCCGGCGCCGGACCGGCAGTGCCCGTCTTGCCCTGCACCGCCCAGCCGCCGGGCACCTGCCAGGTCTGCACGGTACGGTCGAGCATCTCGTAGGTGTGCGCAGACACCGGCAACTGCCGGTTGACGATCCGGCGCATCAAGCCGACTTGCTCTTCCGGCGAGATCTTCAGCGACGAGGTGATCCACGAGCGGTCCATGCCGTTGTTCTTGCCCGGATCGCCGCTCACATCCATGTTGCCGTAGCCAAGCTTGCGCACGTAGGCCTGGAAGGTCTGCGCGCCCATCGCATGCGTAATGCGCTGCGAATACCAGACCACCGAATACTTGAGCCACAGCGCCGGGTCGATCGGCTGGTGCCAGGCTTCGCCGCCCCAGTCGGGGTCACCGTGCCTGAAGTGCTCAACCGGGGTGTGCTCATCTTTGAGGAAGCCGTGGTCGAAGCCCATGACGGCCAGCGCCAGCTTGAAGGTGGAAGCGGGCGTCACGCGCTCGTCGCACTTGCCTTCGTGCAAGACGGCCTTGCCCGTGGCGGCATCGGCCACGATCGTGCAGATCGGGTGCTCGGCGTGGGCAAAGGTGGCAAGCGCGGCAAGCAGGGCGCCGATGGCGGCGTGGCGGCGTTTCATCATCGATCAACCTCATGTTGGGGGAATGCAGAGAACTGCGCGGCAGCGTAGCAGCGAGGTCGCCGTCCTGCAGACCGCCACACGCGTAACGGCTGTAACGCGGGCGCAACTGCCAACCAGAAAAGAGGGGCTTGCAAATTTTTCGGCGGTCGGTAAAATGCGCCGCTCACCTAGCCCAGGTGGCGGAATTGGTAGACGCACTAGTTTCAGGTACTAGCGGGTAACTCCGTGGAGGTTCGAGTCCTCTCCTGGGCACCAGACACAGTCCCAAGCAGTTCAGGGGCGACAAAAAACCCGCGTGGCGATGAGCCTCGCGGGTTTTTTGTTGTGCGGACGGATTCAGCGGGACGAAGCGGTTGCGCGCCGCATCAGCGAATCGCCAGCAAAGCCATGGCACCGCTCCCGCCAATGTATCGACAGGTTTGCGCGATCAGGCCCCGCTCCGATTCAGCAGCGCCGCTCAGAACGCCGCCACCGACAGCGAGACAACGACCCCCGCGTCCACGATTGCGTGGGGTGTCGTCACCAAACGCCGAATACATCAAGCCTTCCTGGCCGTGCCAACCTGACGCCGTAATGGGCGCTGCTTGCGTTATTGACACACCGTGCGGACCACTCACCAGCCGTGGAACCGCGCCCACGTCTGCACCACACCCCGCGACGACACCGCCTGGTACTCCGGGAACTGCGCCCCCGTGGCGCACGCATGGTTCGGCAGCACACGCAACTTCGCGCCGACAGGAAAGCGTGCCAAGAGGTCTTCACGCGCCGAGCCGTCGCTGGCCGCCAGAATGCCGTGCTCCTGGTTCGCGCCGATCAGCGTGAGCCCTTCGAGCGGCGTACCGTCGAGCGTGCACGGCTGCCCATAGCCAAAGTCATGCGACTGCTTGGCGGTACCGCGGTCTCGGCTCATCGCCATCCATCCCGCATCGACAATCACCCAGCCTTTGTCGGGCTGATGGCCGATCACGGTGGTCAGCACGCTCAGTGCGATCTCGTCCATCGCGCACACGCCCACGTTGTGCATGACGAGATCGAAGAATACGTAGACGCCGGCACGCACCTCCGTCACACCTGCGAGGTGTTCGGTGGCCAACGCGGTGGGCGTCGAGCCCACGCTCACCGCCGCACACGGCACGCCAACATCCCGCAAGCGCTGCGCCGCGCGCACGCAACCGGCGCGCTCCTGCTCGGCCAGTGCGGCCAGCGCGGCGCGGTCGTTCAGATCGTAGCTGGAGCCGGCGTGCGTCATCACGCCGCCCACGTCGATGCCCCCGTTTTTCAGGATGCGGCCGACTTCCAGGAGCGCGTCCTGCTCGGGCGTGATGCCGGAGCGGTGCCCATCGGTGTCGACTTCGATCCACACTTCGCAGCGCTCGCCGTGTGCACGGGCGTAGTCGACGACCGCATGCGCGGCCTCGGCGTTGTCGACCACGAGCTTGAGATCGCAGCCACGCTTGCGCAGCGCCATCGCACGCGGCAGCTTGGTGGCGACAATGCCCACGGCGTACAGGATGTCCTTGATACCGGCGGCAAAGAAGGCCTCGGCCTCCTTCAACGTCGATACGGTGATGCCCTGCGCGCCCGCCGCCACCTGCGCGCGCACGACGTCGAGGCACTTGGTGGTCTTCACATGCGGGCGGAATTTCACGCCCAGCGCGTTCATGCGGTGCTGCATGCGGGCGATGTTGTGCTGCATGCGCGGCAGGTCAATCAACGCTGCGGGCGTGTCGATGGTGTCAATCACGTGGGTGTCGGTGGTCATGGTTGCATCCTCATGCTGCAAAACGGCGGGCCCAAGGCAGCAGGTCGTCCAGTGTGGGCGAGGTGATCTCCGGCAACTGGGCGCCCTCCACGGGCGTCAGGCCGACGCGGTTGTGCCAGTACGTGCGCAGGCCGACCACCGCCGTGCCGAACATGTCGTAGCTGGAACCCGCAACAAATGCCGCGTCGGCCGCCTCCACGCCAAGCTGTTCGAGCGCCATGCGATACGGCTTCGGGTCAGGCTTGTACACACCGGCCTGCTCGGCCGTGATGACGACATCCCACGTGATCGGCAACAGCGCGGCGGCTTGCCGGCCCAGCCGTTCCGAGCAGTTGGTGACCACGGCCAGCTTGCAGTGCGGCTGGAGCTGGGCCAGCGCTTGCGCAGCGCCACTCCACGGTGCGAGCTGCAACCAGTTCGCTTCCAGCGCTGCGGGCGCGGAAGCCGGCAAGCCGACGTTCTGCGCGGCCTGCCGCACCATCGCTTCATAAGGAACGTACGTGCCGCAGCCGTACGTGAGCCGCAGATACTCGGCGCGCCACGTGCGGCCTGCCTGTTCGGAGCCGGCAGCGCGGTTCCAGAGCGACCACGAATCGAGCAACGCGGTCAGCAGATCGAACAGGATGGCCTTGGGATAGCCGTTGTCGGGAGAAACGGTGGAGGCGGTGGAAACGTTCACGCTGGTCACCTGCAAATCGGTAGGGATCGATGCAGCCGATTGTAGGTACCCCGCACCGGCTTTCGGTGAAGCTGGCTTGAATCTAAGATTCAGTATCGCTACATCAGGCGCGCCAGGGCGGCTGCGGCTTGAAACGGCTTTGCAGCGCCTGCATGAAGTGACGCGTGCGTTGCGGCAACCCCGCGCGGTTGTGCGTGAGCGCGATCACGTTGGCGTCCGGCGCCTTCCAGCCGGGCAGCAATCGCACGAGTCGGCCTGCGCGCAGGTCGTCGGCGACATCCCATTCCGAGCGCAGGATCACGCCGCGCCCTTCGCATGCCCAGTGGCGAATGACATCGCCGTCATTGCAGATGAGTTGGCTCGGCACGCGCACGCTGCGGCTTGTGCGGCCCTTGCTGAAGTGCCAGAGCGACACATCTTCCTTGTTCTCGCGCAGAACGATGCAAGGCAGCTCGGCAAGGTCATCGGGCGTTTCCGGCAATCCGAAGCGCTTCACGAACGCAGGCGACGCGCAGACAAAGCGCGCATTCGGCGCAATCGCATGGCCGACCAGGTTCGATACCTGCAATGCGCCGATATGCACCACCACATCAAAGCGGTCCGCCGCTTCGACAAGCGGCGCATCGGACAGCGCCAGTTCGATGTCGACATCGGGATGCTTCTGCTGGAAATCCGCAATGACGGGCGCCACGTAGCGCCGCCCAAACCCCAGCGGGGCATTCACCTTGAGCGTGCCCACCAGGCCGCCCCGGCGCGTGTGCAAATCCTCCGACAGTGCATCGAGCTGACGGATCAGCTCTGCTCCGCGCTCGCACAGCAGCGCGCCCTCTTGCGTAAAGCGCAGGCTGCGCGCGGTGCGGTCGACCAGCCGTGTGCCAAGCTTCTTCTCCAGTTGCTGCAGGCGCTGCGACACCGCCGACGGCGTCAGGTCCAACGCGCGCGCCGTCGCCACCAGGCTGCCGTTGTCCTGGATGGCGAGCAGGAAGCGCAGGTCGGCGGAATCCGTCATGGGTTACTTGCCGGCAAAGCGGTCCGTTGCGGCCAGCAGCTGATCGAGGATGCCCGGCTCGGACCACGCATGGCCGGCACCTTCGATCAGGTGGAAGTCCGAATCCGGCCACGCCTGATGCAGCGCATACGCATAGCGCGCGGGGCACGGCATGTCGTAGCGCCCATGCACGATCACGCCGGGAATGCCCGCCAGCCTGTGCGCCTCGCGCAGCAGCTGGCCCTCTTCCAGCCAGCACTGATGCGTGAAGTAGTGGTTTTCCAGCCGCGCGAAGGCCAGGGCGAAATGGTCGTCGGCGTGCTTCGCGCTGTTGGCGGGGTCGGGCAGCAGCGTGATGGTCTCGCCTTCCCACACGCTCCACGCGCGGGCGGCCTCGATCTGCCTGGCGGTGTCGTTGCCGGTCAGCACTTTGCGATAGGCCGCAATCATGTCGCCGCGCTCGGCCTCCGGAATCGGTGCCTGAAAGCGTGCCCATTTCTCGGGGAACATCTCGGACACGCCGTACTGGTAATACCAGCGCAGCTCGGCCTGCGTGACGGTGTAGATACCCCGCAGCACCAGTTCGCTCACATGCTGCGGATACTTCTGCGCGTAAGCGAGCGCCAACGTCGAGCCCCACGAGCCGCCAAAGACGAGCCAACGTTCCGAACCGGCGATGGCGCGCAGTCGTTCGATATCGGCCACAAGGTGCCAAGTGGTGTTCGCCTCCAGGCCCGCGTGCGGCGTTGACCGCCCGCAGCCGCGCTGGTCGAACAGCATCACGTCGTAGCGTGCCGGATCGAACACGCGGCGGTGGTCTGCCGAAACCCCGCCGCCCGGCCCGCCGTGCAGGAACACCGCCGGCTTGGCGCCGGGCGTGCCGACGCGCTCGTAGTAGATCGTGTGGCCATCGCCCACGTCGAGCATGCCGGTTTCATACGGTTCGATGGGCGGATACAGCGTGCGCAGTGCAGACATGGTCGGTCCTGTCGAGAGGTTGCCGTGGGAATGGGCTGATTCTACAGACGGGTTCCCGCTTGCACATATTTTTGAACGACGTATAAAATTGCACCTCGTCTAATAATAGCGAGCCCACCATGTCGTCCAGTCCGTCCCCCATCGAAGCCGGCCGCCGCGAACGCAAGCGCATCCAGACGCTGGACCACCTGGCGGCCACGGCCTTTTCCCTGTTCGAGCAGCACGGTTACGACGCCGTGACGATGGAGCAGATTGCCGCGCAGGCCGATGTGTCCAAGGGCACGCTGTACAACCACTTTCCAGTCAAGGAAGCCCTGCTGGCGCACCAGTTCCACGCCGAGCTGGCGGCAGGCGGCGCGCAATTGCGTGCGCAGATCGAGGCGCAGCCGGATTTCGCCTCGCGCTTGGCGGTGCTGCTGTCCGCCTCGGCCGACTGGTGCAACGTGCGCCGGCCCTATCTGGCCGCGTATTTCCGCTACCGCTTTGCCAGCGCCGACCTGGCCGCCCGCAACCGTGACGCAGACAAGCGCAGCGGGCTTGAATCGGTGTTCATGATGCTCATCGACACCGCGCAGCGCTCGGGCGAACTCGACACGCGGCTCGATGCGGAGCACCTCGCTGGGCTCTTCGAGTATTTGTACCTCGGCGCGCTGATGCGCTGGCTTGCGCGTCCGGACACCGACCTGCACGCGGGCTTCTCCGCGGTCATCGACCTGTTCCTGCACGGCATGGCCCGCAAGGAGGCGTGATGAACACGCTCGTGCTCGATTGGCCGGCTGCCGCGGCGGCCGGCGCCGCAGTGGCGGGCGGCAAGGGCTGGCAGCTTGGACGCATGGCGATGCTCGGCGTGCCGGTGCCCGATGGTTTCGTGCTGGCCGCAGATGCCAGCCGCGAGCGCAGTCGCGGAGATGGCGTGCCCGACGCCGTGCTGGCTGCCATCACCGAAGCGCTGACGGCGCGCGGCTGGCAGAACACGCCGCTGGCAGTGCGTTCGTCCGCGCCGCAGGAGGATTCCGCGCAACGCTCGTTCGCGGGCATTCATGAGACACGCCTGAACGTCGTCGGTGCGCAGGCGCTGGGGGACGCGGTGCGCGCCGTGTGGGACTCCGCGCACGCACCGCAAGCGCTGGCATATCGCGAGCGCTTTGGCATCGACACCACCGACCTGGCGATGGCCGTGGTCATCATGCCGATGCTGCCGGCGGTGGCCGCAGGCATCGCGTTCACGGGCGACCCGCTGACCGGCCGCGATGACCACATCGTCATCAACGCGCACTGGGGCCTGGGCGAAGCGCTGGTGGGCGGCCACGCCGACGGCGACGTCGACCGGCTGGAAATCGCGCCGCAGGACGACACGCTACGCGTGGTCGAACGCCAGATCGGCACCAAGCGCCGCGTGACGCGCGCGCTGGCCGAAGGCGGCACGGCACTCGCCGACACCGCGACAAAAGACGCCCGCCGTGCCGTCCTGGACGACGCGCAGCTCATCGCCTTGGCCACGGTTGCACGCGACACGGCCCGTGCGCTCGACTTTGCCCAGCCCCGCTACGACATCGAATGGGTCTGGGACGGACAGCGCTTCCGGATCGTGCAGGCGCGCCCGATCACCACGGCCGCCCGCTCCACCTACCCCGCCCTGCAAACCCAACCGACGTTCTGGACGCGCGGCAACACGCGCGAGGTGTTCCCTTCGCCGCTGTCGTCCATCGACTGGGCGCTCTATGGCCACGCGGCCAACCGGATGCTGACGCTGGCGTACTCGCTTGCGGGCTACTCGCTACTGCCGGGCCTGGAGCGCGCCAGGCTCTTCGGCGGCCACGTGTACCTGGATGTTTCGTTGATGCAGTGGGAGGCGTTTGACGCATTCGGCATTGCGCCCGATGCCATCAACCGCATGCTGGGCGGCACGCAGCCCGAGATTGCGCTGCCCCGCACCACGTGGGCGCAGCGGCTGGCGCGAGGCGCACGGCTCGTGCGATATCTATTGAGAGCAGGCGCTGCGCGCCGCCATGCGCAGAGCGATCTGAACCGGGCCCGCAAGCAAGCCGCGCAATGGCGTGAAGACGCGTGGCCGGAAGCGACCGCCGAGCTGGCCACCTGCCTGCGCGAGCGCTTCAACATTGTGCGCCGCGCAGACAGCCTGTTCTTCCTGCAGGGCTCGGCGGGCGGCGCCGTTTCGGGGCTGGTCGACGTGATCGAAAAACAGTGCCCCGGCGAGGGCCACGCGCTGGCCGCCGCGCTCATGGCCGGCACAGAACCCAGCGTCACCGCACAGCAGAGCCATGACCTCATGGCGCTGGCACAAACGGCCGCCACCGATACCGAAGCGCTCGCCTGGCTTCGCGGCGACAGACGCATCGGCACGCAGTGGACGCAGCAACTGCCGGCGCACAGCCCGTTCCGCCTGCACTTCAGTACGTTCGTGGAGCGCTATGGCCACCGCGCCATTGAAGAGAGCTACTTCCGCCACCCGCGCTGGCGCGAGCAACCGGACTACTTGCTAGACCTCGTGGTCGGACTGATCGGCACCGATGCCGGGGCGGGGCGGCAAAGGCAGCAGACGGCGTCTGAGCGAGCGTGGGAACGTCTGCCGTGCTGGGTGCGGCCGATCGTGCGGGGCATGCTCAAGGGTGCCGTGCGTGACAGCAATCAGCGGGAGGCCGCGCGCAGCGCGCTCGTGGCATATCTGGAAGCGCTGCGCATCGGCCTGCTGAAGCTGGCGGACAGGTTGGTCGGCAAGGATGGACTCGATGCGCAGGAAGACATCTTCAACCTGACACTGGACGAATGCGTGGCCGCAGGCACCGGCGCACTGCCGCGGCGCTTTGCGGCCCAGCGTGCGCGTGAACGCCGCCGGCAATTGAACGATTGGGCTGCTGCGCAGGAGCCGGACATCATCACCGAACATGGGGAGGTGCCGGTCGCGGCCACTGTGCCGATCGCCCTGGCCGCAGACGCCTGGAGCGGCACAGCCGTCGGCGCAGGCTCGGCACAGGGGCTGGCACGGCTGGTCGACCACGCTGCCGCCGGTACAGCGCTGCAAGCCGGCGACATCCTGGTCGCGCCCAGTACCGACCCCGCGTGGACGCCGCTCTTCTTGAAGGCCGGCGCCGTGGTCATGGAGACCGGCGGCTACCTGTCGCATGGTGCCATCGTGGCGCGCGAGTTCGGGATTCCGGCGGTGGTGAACGTGCCCGGCATCCGGGCCCAGTTGAAAGACGGCGAGACGATCCGCGTGGATGGCAACACCGGCACGGTCAGCAGAGTGGCGGGTTAGCCACCCCGATGTGGTGATGAGGCGACACTGGCGAATGCGAATTGCTGCGGCGCAATATTCGGACTAACATTCGGGTATTCCCTAGTAGGGTTATCCCTAAATCAGTCTTCAGAAGGAATCGCCATGAACACCGTCGCTCTCAAAGCCGCCCCCGCCTCGCGTTTCGCCCGTTTCTGGCAGATCGTGCGCCGTGAAGCCAGCCGCGCCGTCGCGCTGCACGTGGAAAGCTGCGGCATGATGGCCGAGTTGTATCGCCGTTCGGGCCGCTAAGCCGAACCGACGGTTCCGGCATTTGTTGCGTCGCACCGTCTCCGGTGTGGCGCTGACACGGCAAGCTTGCCATCCCGAAGGATTTCGAGCGCGCAGCCCCAACCGGCAAAGCGTACCTATTTCTGCGTGCCGTCTGATGGCACTCGAAGGTGCTGGGCGTCGTCGCCTGCGTCCTGACGATTGCGCGCCAGAGCACGCGCATACACGGACGGCGCGCCTGCCGCATGCGCCGTCACATAGCCGGTGATGCACGCCAACATGAGCGGCAGCACCACCTGATACGACAGCGTCATCTCGAAGATCATGAGGATCGACATGAGGGGCGCATGCGTGGTGGCGGCCAGCAGCGCGCCCATGCCGACCACGGCGTAGCTGACCGGCACGGGCGCCGCATCCGGCAGCAGCGCGTGCATGCCTGTTCCATACAGCAAACCCAACGCGGCGCCGCAGAACAGCGTGGGCGTAAAGACACCGCCCACTGCGCCCGACCCTGCGCTTGACGCCGTCGCCACCACCTTGCAGATCAGCACCAGCGCCACCGTCTGCCAGAGCCAGGGCTGGTGCAGGAACGCATTGACCACGCTGTAGCCGTTACCCCAGACCTCGGGCACGCCCGTGGACAGCGCGCCGACGATCAGCCCGCCGGCAGCCAAGCGCAACGTGAGCGGCAGCTTGGTGCGTGCAAACGCATCGCGCGCGCGGTCGATCAAACCGAGCAGCAGCGGCCCCGCCATCCCCGCGGCCAGACCCAGGCCCAGATACGTCAGCACTTCCCAGCCGGAAACGAAATCGAAGTGCGGCATCTCGTAGACGGCCCCGTAGCCGAAGAATTGGCGCACCACAATGTCAGCCGTGACCGCCGCCACCAGCAGCGGCCCGAGCGTCGCCGTGGTGATGACGCCAAACACGATTTCGCAGACGAACACGGCACCCGAGATGGGCGCGTTGTAGGCAGAGGTGATGCCGGCAGCGGCACCGCAGGCGACCAGCAGACGCAATTGCTCCACTGGCACGGCGGTCCAGTGCCGCAAGACACGACCGACCAACGAGCCGCACATTGCCGCCAGCTGCACCATCGGCCCTTCGCGCCCGATCGACGCGCCGCTGGCCACCGAGCACAACGACGACGCACTGCGTACCAGGCTCTGCCGTGCGCTCAGCACGCCATCGCCCACCGCAATGGCTTCCATATAGTCTTCAGCGCCTTTTCGGGGGATCCACTTCAGGCCCACCTGCAAGGTGATGCCTGCCAGCAGTCCACCCACCGTCGGCACCAGCAGGCGCGCCCACCATGGCAGCGCCCGCGCCGTGGCCACCAATCCTTGGTCCGTACCCGAGAGCCACCATTGCAGATGACGCAAGCACTCGCGAAACAGGATCGTCGACAAAGCGCCCGCGCAGCCGATCACGCCGGCAATCACGAACACCAGATGCTCGCGACCGAAGGGCAGTCGGGCAATCGCGCGCCGCCACCATGGCTGGCGCGGCATATCCGGTTGAGGCGGCGGCGTGTCGGTCATGTCGATTCACATCAGGACAGGTCGACATGATAGCGACGACGCCGCACCGGTTTTAAGTCGATGTCGCGACCACGGCGTCTGGCAACCACGCCTGCGGTACGTCTGCGCTGCGACGATTCGGGCCCCAGGCAATGACGCGCGCCTGCGCGAGGTTTTCGATCACAAAAGGATCGCGCGCGACGATGGCGTCGATCTCTTCGCGGGATTCGGCACGCGCCAGGATCCCGCCGCCTTCACGCGGCAAAAACGGCCCCGACATCAGGAAGTGGCCGCTCGCATAGTGGGCATCGAGATGCGCGCGGTGCGCAGGCAGCACACGATCGAGTGCTTCGAGCGGTGCGGTGTAGTTGAAAAGAATCAGGTACAGCATGCGATGGCTCCTTATCGGATGAGGTGACACCTTCGAAACACGAGACCCGGCAACGTGAAACAACAACGCCGAGCGTCCCGCAGAAATGGGTACGCTTTGCATGGAAACCCTGCGCCGCGCAGGGATCTCAAGGGCGTAGGAGCAACGCACCCGAGGTCTGCCCGGCCTCCAGCGCGGTGTGCGCGGCGGCCGCATCTTCGAGTGCATAGGTACCGCCCACCGGCACGCGCACGCCATCGAGCATGCGCTGCAATGCTGCCTGTGCCCCCGTCCGGTAGTTCGACAGATCGGCCATGTAACGGAACACGCCTGGCCGCGCCAGCGCAATGGAGCGCGCGGGCCCAAGCGCCGCGAGATCGACGACGTTCGTTTGCGCGTTGCCGACATCGCCCGCCTGACCGATGCTAGCCACCATCCCGAACGGCCGCGTCACCGCCAACGAGGCCGGCAGCATCGCGCCGCCAACGCCGTCGATCACGTAGTCGACGCCTTCTCCACCAGTGAGTTGCAGCACGGCGTCGCGCACGTCTTGCTGGCGATACAGCACGACGTGGTCCGCACCGTGCCCAATGGCGACGGCGGCTTTGGCTTCGCTGCCAACCGTGCCGATCACGTGCGCACCCTGGCGCTTGGCCCATTGCACCAGCAATACGCCCAGACCGCCGGCTGCCGCGTGCACAAGCACCGTATCGCCGGCGCTCACCTGCCGTACCCGCGTCAGCAGCATGTGTGCGGTGATGCCGCGCACCAACGTGGCGGCCACGGTTTCGTCATCCAGCGCATCGGGTAAGGCAATCGCGCGTTCGGCCGGGATGTTGCGGTGGCTGGTGTAGCCGCCGGGCGCGCCATCCATCAGGCCGGCCCAGGCCACGCGCTGGCCAACCACAAAGCCGCGTACATCCGTACCCACGGCTTCCACCACGCCAACGCCCTCAACACCGAGCACCGCCGGAAATGCCGGCACCGGATACAACCCGGCACGGTGATACACATCGACAAAGTTCACGCCGATGGCAGTGTGCCGCACCGTCAACGCGTTTGGTGCGGGCGGCGGCAACATCAGGCTGGCGGGCCGCAAACCCAATGCCGGTCCAGGTTCACGGAGTTGAATCACTTTGGCTTGCATGGCAAAAGTCCTCGCAGAAATGGGTACGCTTTTCGGTTTTGGTGATGACGGATACTGCGGTCGTCACGTTGTGAAACAAGCGTAATCCGTTCAGAATCACCCGGGAATTCATAAAAACTGACCACCTTCTGTGCAAAAAAGCTCAGATTGGCCAAAAAACGTGCGTGCCCTGGCGCGTGCGGCGGCGGTCGAACCTTCTTCTTCCTTGCAGTGGGATGACGTGCGCTACTTTCTCGTGCTGGCGCGCGAGGGCAGCTTGTCGGCCGCTGCCCGACGTCTGGCGGTGGAACACACCACGGTCGCGCGGCGTGCAGATGCGTTGGAGCAATCGTTGGGCGTGCGCTTGTTCGACCGCCTGCCGCGCGGCTGGCGCCTGACTGCGGAGGGCAACGCGCTGGCTGAACGCGCTGAACGCATGGAGCAGGAAGCCGCTGGCTTTGCACGTGCGGCAGCAGGCGCGGGCAGCTTGCGTGGGACGGTGCGTATCTCTGCGCCACCCACGGTGGCCAGCCACATCATCGCGCCCAACCTGGCGACGCTGCGCCGGCAATGGCCGGGCATCGACCTCGTGCTGCTCGGTGAAAAACGCAACGCCAACCTGATGGCGCACGAGGCCGACCTGGCGGTGCGCCTGTCGCGTCCAACGTCGTCTGCCTTGGCGACACGGCGGCTGGGCGACCTCGGCTACGGTCTGTACGCCATCGAAGAGGTGCTCGCACGCCCCGAGTCCGAATGGGAATTCATCGGCTACGACGACAACCTGCGCCACGTGCCGCAACAGCGCTGGCTGGACAACTACGCAGGCGACCGTCGCGTGGTCTTACGTTGCAGCGATCTGGCAGCAATGCATCAGGCAGCGTTGGCCGGACTGGGTGTCGCCGCGCTGCCGCACCTGCTTGGCGCGCCCGCAGAAACGGGTACGCTTTTGCGTCGATTGCCCGTCGACGACCCTGCGTTGCATCGAGAAATCTGGTTGGTGATCCACCCCGACGTTCGACGATCACCGCGCGTGCGGGCTGTGGCCGACGCGTTGATCGCCTTGTTCGAGGCACAGCGACACGTCTTGGCGGGGTTTTGAGCGTACGCAGAAACGGGTACGCTTTTGGGTGAAAAAGAACCGCAAACCCAATGGATATGCGGTTCTTACGCCTCGGCAATATTGCATGCCGAGGCGCGTTCGGAACAATCAGCCGCCCAGGTAGGCTTCGAGCACGCGCGGATTGCCCAGCAGGTTTTTGCCGCTGTCGGCCAACACGATCTCGCCGGTTTCCAATACGTAGCCGTGTTGCGCGATCTTCAGCGCCTGGCGCACGTTCTGCTCGACCAGGAAAATCGTCAGGCCCTCGGCATTGATGGTGCGCAGGATGCGGAAGATCTCCTGCACGATGATCGGCGCGAGGCCCATCGACGGTTCATCCAGCAGCAGCACGCGCGGGCGCGCCATCAGCGCGCGGCCGATGGCCAACATCTGCTGCTCGCCGCCCGACAGGTTGCCGGCCAGACCGTCGATGCGCTCCTTCAGGCGCGGGAACAGGTGGAATACGCGCTCCAGGTCGGAGGCGATCTGGCCGCGGTCCTTGCGCGCGTTTCTTGTATAGGCGCCCAGCTCCAGGTTTTCGCGCACGGTCATGGTGGTGAGCGTGGCGCGCCCTTCGGCCACCTGCACGATGCCGCGCTCCACACGCTTGTGGGCAGACCACTGCGTGACGTCTTCGCCTTCGAACAGGATCTGGCCGCGCACATCACCCTGCGACTTCGGAATCAGGCCCGAGAGCGCCAGCAGCGTGGTCGATTTGCCCGCACCGTTTGCGCCGACCAGTGAGGTGATCTCGCCCGCCTTGAGCGCAAAGTCGATGCCCTTGACGGCTGCGATGTGCCCGTACGACACATCGAGCCCTTTCACTTCCAGCAACGTGGTCATGCCGTCTCCTTCTGCGCGGCATCGCCGTTCGCGTCATCGTCGTCATCGCGGCCCAGGTACGCCTCGATGACTTGCGGGTCGTTGCGGATCGCCTCTGGCGGCCCCTCTGCGATGATGCGGCCGAAGTTCAGCACCGCAATGCGCTCGCACAGGCCCATCACGAAACGCATGTCGTGCTCGATCATGAAGATCGTGTAGCCGCGCGCCTTGATGTTTTCGATCTCGGCCATCAGGTCGACCTTCTCGCCGGTGTTCATGCCGGCGACGGGCTCGTCGAGCAGCAGCAGCTTGGGCTCGGTGGCCAGCGCCCGCGCGAGTTCGAGCTTGCGCTGGTCGCCATAGGAGAGGTTGTCGGCAATGTCATGCGCCTTGTGGTCGAGCTTGACCCACGAGAGCAGCTCGAGTGCGCGATCGCGCGCGCGCCGCTCGGCGGCCCGGTACTTTGGCAGCGAGAGCAGCAGGCCCGGCGCGCCGTAGTCCAGATGCCGGTGCATGCCGACCACCACGTTTTCCAGCAACGTCATCTCCTTGAAGATGCGGATGTTCTGGAACGTGCGTGCGATGCCCATCTGCGTGATCTGGTGCGGCTTCTTGCCGACGAGATCTTCGCCGTTGAATGTGAGCGAGCCGCCCGTCGGTGCCAGCAGGCCTGTGATGAGGTTGAAGACGGTCGTCTTGCCGGCGCCGTTCGGGCCGATCAAGCCGAAGATGCTGCCTTGCGGCACGTCAATGTTGACGTCCTGCAAGACCGACAGGCCGCCAAAGCGCTTGGAAATGGAAGTGAGTTTCAGCATGGCGGCCTCAGTGTGATTCATTGGAAGCAGCCGGGGTGGCGCCCGTGCCGGGCATGGTGCCGCCGCGCTTGATGCCGAACCAGCGCGCGAAACGCGCCGGATCCCAGATGCCCTTGGGCAGGAACAGCACAATCACCATCAGGATCACGCCGTTGACGACCAGGCGGAAATCCTTGAACGCACGCAACAACTCCGGCAGCAATGACAGGATCAGGCTGCCGAGCACCGGGCCCGTCAGGCCGTTGGTGCCGCCCAGAATCGTCATCGTGAGAATTTCCACGCCGCGGTCGAAGCCGAATTCGTTCGGGCCGATGAAGAAGGTCAGGTGCGCGTTGAGTGCGCCCGCCAGCCCGGCGATGGCCGCACCCAGCGTGAACGCCAGCAGCTTGGCACCGGCCACGTTGATGCCCATCAGGCCCGCAGCGGTTTCGTCTTCCTTGATGGCCTCGAATGCGCGGCCGACCTTCGAGCGGCGCATGCGCGCCAGCACGAACAGCGTGGCCAATACGGCCACCGCCACATGCCACCACTCGGTCAATTGGGGAATGCCGTTCAGGCCCAGCGCGCCGCCGGTCCAGTTCTCGGTGTTCAGGATCAGCACGCGCACGACTTCGCCGAAACCAAGCGTGGCCATGGCCAGATACACGCCCGAAAGACGCAGCGTCGGCCGGCCGATGACGACGGCCACCACGGCCGGTGCCGCCATGCCGCCCAGCAGCGCGACGGAAAAAGGCATCTCGGCATTCATCGTCAGCAGTGCGGAGGTGTACGCGCCGATGCCCATGAAGGCCGCGTTCGCCATCGCCAGCAGGCCGCACGACAGCGTGAGGTAAATGGACAGGGCGAGCAAGGCATTGATTCCCAGCGTGAGCACCAGGTTGCTGTAGACCGACCAGAAGTTGTCGAACCATTCCATGTCGGTCTCCTTATGCCTTGCGTTCCAGCACCTTGCCGAACAGCCCTTGCGGCCGCACCAGCAGGATCAGGAACAGCAGACCGAACGCCACGGCGTCGCGCATGGTCGAGCCGATGTAGGCCACCGACAGCACCTCGGCAAACCCGAGGAACAGCCCGCCCAGCATCGCCCCGCGAATGTCGCCCAGGCCGCCCAGGATGATCACCGCGATGCCCTTGTGCAGCATCGGCTGGCCCATCAGCGGGAACACGGCGTTGGAGTACAGGCCGATCAGCACGCCCGACAACCCGCCCAGCGCGGCGGCCGCAAACGAGGTCAGCAGGAACAGCCCTTCGACATTGATGCCGAGCAGCGCCGCTGCCTTGGGCGACTCCGCAATCGCCCGCAGCGCGCGGCCGAGTTGCGTGCGCTTGAGCAGCAGCATGAGCGCCGCCATCAGCGCGAACGACAGCACGATGATGCCCAGCTCCAGCGGCGTGAGGTGGATGCCGCCCAGGTCCAGCGAGGCATCCGACACGAGCCCGGCCGGGAAGCGCAGGTTCTCCGCCCCGAACACACCTTGCATGGCGTTGTTGATGGCGATGCCCGCGCCAATGGTGGCGATCATCGGAATCAGGTGCGGCGCGTTGCGGCGGCGCAGCGGGCGCAGCAGCAGGACGTCGATGATGAGACCGGCCACACCGCTCACGACAAAGCCGACGGCCAGCGCCGCCCACAGCGGCAGTTCGAAGTGGAGAACGACCTGCAGCGCCGCATAGGCACCGAGCATGAAGACCGCTCCGTGCGACAGGTTGATCACGCCCAGGATGCCGAAAACCAGCGTGAATCCCAGGGCGAACAACGCATACACGCAACCGAGCGACAGCGCATTGACGAGTTGCTGTTCCAGCATGATGAATCAGAGTGAGGTGCGGCCGGACGAGACCAAAGCAGTCACCAGGCAGCCACAAAAAAAACGATGGGGCGTAGGTTTAGCTACGCCCCGCCTGTCTCGTTCAAAGGGTTTCAACGAGAACCGAAGATTACTTCTCGATCGTGTACTTGCCGTTCTTGGTCACGCTCACGATCGGCGTCTGCACGGCGTCGTAGCCGGCCGGCTTGCCGCGTGCGGTGACTTGGCGGAACGCAAACGCGCCGGTCGCGCCAGTGTGCTTGACTGCCGGCAGTGCATCGCGGATCGCCTTGCGGTCGGCTTCGAGGTTGCCGCTGAACTTGACCGTCTTCAGCGCCTTGCTCGCGATGTACATGGCGTCATACGCCTGCGCCGCAAACTGATCCGGCGCTGCCTTGTACTTGGTGGTGTAGGCGGTGACGAACTTGCTGTTCTCTGGCGTGTGGTTCTCGATCGACCACGGGCTGCCCACCCACAGGTTGTCGGATTTGTCCTTGGCCAGGTCGAACACCTTGACCGAGTTCATGCCATTGCCGCCGATGACGGGCACGTTCAGGCCAAGCTGGCGCGCCTGCACCATGATCGGACCGCCCTCCGCAATCAGCGCGGACAGTACGATCGCGTCCGGGTTCGTCGCCTTGATCTTGGTGAGCTGGGCCTTGAAATCGACATCGCCCTTGGCGAATGTTTCGGTGGTCGTCACCGGGATCTTCAGGTCTTCAAGCGCCTTCTTGAAGTTGTCGTAGCCGCTCTTGGTGAAGACGTCGTCGTTGCCGTACAGCACGGCCACCTTCTTCACGCCGGCCTTCTTCACAACGGTCTGGATCGTGGCCGGCAGCACATCGGCTTCGGTCACGGAATTGCGGAAGACGTAGTCGCCGATGCTGGTGATGCCGTCTGCGGTGTTGGAGGTGCCAAAGGCCACCGTCTTGGACGCCTGCGCGATCGGGTCCGCCGCCTGGGCCGAGTTGGACAGCGTGGGGCCGAACACCATCGCCACCTTGTCCTGGAAGATCAGCTTCTTGAAGACGTTGATGGCCTCTTCCTTCTTGCCCTGCTCGTCTTCGATCACCAGCGCGATCTTGCTGCCGTTGATGCCGCCTGCCGCGTTGATCTCATCGGCCGCCAGCTGGAAGCCGTTGCGGATGGCCAAGCCGTACTGGGCCGCGCCGCCCGACAGCGCTTCAGCCACGCCGATCTTGATGTCCTGGGCCGCCGTTGCCGCGCCCGTTGCGATTGCCGCCCCCGCAGCCACTGCCGTCAACAGCAGCCGTTTGATCATTTTTTGCATGCGAACCTGCTCCTTGTTTGTCCGTCGCGATTGCTTGAATGCGATGCGTCTCGAAGATGCGCTGGCCCAACACCGTCGCTCCCCCGCATGCGCCCTGCATCGCGTCCGGACGCTCGCCTGCCGGTGTTCGCGCCACGCAGACAAACAACGTTGGCGAAACAGCGGAAGACCTGCCGGGCGAGCGATGCCGGATCGGGCATGCGTGCACCGGGAGTGCGTCGGAGTGTGAAGCGAAGGCGCCATGGGTACAGCGCTCTCGTGCGACGCGCCGGGGTGGCCGGCGCGTGCAGTCAGTCGCGGGACTTTACCGGAAAGCGCACGACCGTGCGATAGGGGATTGTCCGCCGCCCGGCCTGGAGGGCCGATGTTGCGCCGCAATATTGCCTGCGCAATACCGTCAAAACGACGTGGAGCGTACCCGTTTCTGCGTGCCTTGCGGCACTGCGAAAATCAGCCCGCCGATAGCTCGTCGGCGCTGACAAACAGGCCCTTGCCGCGCGATTTGGCTTCGTACAACGCTTCGTCGGCAGCTTCGAAGACGACGCTCTGCGCCAATGTGCGCGCGTCAAAGGTCGCGATACCGATGCTCGCGCCCACCTGCACCATCGCTTCGCGCAGGCGAAACGGCTTGTTGCATGCGGCCAGGATATTGGCGGCAACCGTCTTCGCGTCGTCCGGGTGCGACAGGTGCTCCAGGATGACGGCAAACTCGTCACCGCCAAACCGCGCCACGCCGTCGTACGGGCGCACGGCCCGCGCCAGACGCTGCGCGAAGGTACGCAGCAGGGCATCGCCCAGAGCGTGCCCGTACGTGTCGTTGACGACCTTGAAGCCGTCAAGGTCAACCAGCAGCAGCGCGCCGGTGGAACCATTCACACGCGCCTGGTCGAGCGCCGCCAGCAAGCGCTCTTCAAAGCCGGCGCGGTTGGCCAGGCCCGTGAGGTGGTCGGTGGTGGTGAGCGCGCGCAGGCGCAGCTCCTGTTTCTTGCGCTCCGTGATATCAAGGGTGACAGAATGCACACCCGCCACGCGGCCTTGCGCGTCGAACTGCGGAAGGTAGCTGACCTCTTCGCAGCGGTACGGATCGCGGCCGCGGAGTTCGCGCTCGAAGACCATTGTCTCGCCGCCCAGCGCGCGCCGCAGCGCATCGCGAAGGATACTGTAAGCATCGTCACCCACGACTTCACGCACCGTCTGTCCGAGCATGCTCGCGGCCGCTCGTCCAAACGCCTTCTCGTAGGCGGCATTCAGGAAGCGGAAGCGCTCGTCGGTGTCGATGAAGGCCACCAGCGCGGGCAGTGCGTCGGTCACGGTTTGGAGCGTTTCGCGGCTGCGCTGCAGCGCCTCCTTGGCAGCCCTGTCCAGCGTGACGTCGCGCATGACCGATGAGAAGTACTCCATACGCCCAGCGGGATCGCGGTGCGCAATGATCATGTGGTTGATCGGTACGACCTGGCCCTCGGCACCTCGCGCGGTCGTTTCGCCAATCCAGACGCCATCGCGCGCCGCCGCAGGCACGGCCACCTCGCGCAGCCAGCCCATCGTCTCGGGTGGGTAGAAATCCGCAACGGTCAGGCCTTGGAGATTGGCATCCAGCGCAATGCCGGCAAAGCGGCGGCCGGCCGGATTCATGTAGGTGACGTTGCCCTGTATGTCGCTCTGCGCAACAAAGTCGGTGGTGGAGTCGAGGATCTTGGTCAACACGCGCGACGCCTGTTGCGCCCGTGCCCGGACGGTGATGTCTTCCATGGCCCCAACGTGGCCCACGACCTCGCCGTCCACCCGCACCGGTGCGGTCGTAACGACGAGCAACCGCTCGCCAAGGCCCGGCACGATCACGCGCTGCTCGGCGTGGTAGCCGGCCCCCCGCGCGAGCGCATCGCGCCAGCCGGCCATGATGGCATCGCGGTCGTCCGGATGCAGGCGCGCAAGCCACACGTCGGCCAGTGCCTCTTCGTGCGTGGCACCGAGCAGGCGACGATACGCCTCGTTGGTATAAACAGTCCGGCCGTCCACATCCGAGCGAAACAACCCGAGTGGCGAGGCATCGTTCACGGCTTCCAGTTCGGCGCGCTGGCGAACGACCTCGCCCATCAGCTTGTGAAACGCCGTCGACACCGCGTCGATTTCCGCTGAAGCACCGAGCCGCTCAAGCGGCGGCGCATTGCGCAAGTCCGTGGCAGAGAGCTGCGTCATGGCGGCATGCAGCCGGCCAAGCGGGCGCAGCAGCCACAGCATCGCCGCCCAGACTGACACGCCGATCAGCGCCGCCAGCACCAGCAGCGACCAGCGAAAACGCTGCCGCATGAGGAAGAGCTGCCGGTTGGCTTCGGCGCCGGGCAACACGGCAGCGAGGGTCCAGCCTGCCGCGATGATGTCTTGCCTGGTGGCCACGTCGCCGCCACGCTCAGGCAGCGCATCCGGGTCCGCGCGGAAGGCCGCGGCTGCCGTCGGATCGGCATCGAGCGGCGCGAGCGTCTTGTCGGCCTCGGGGTGCACGATATAGACGGGGTTGTCACCTTGCGTCGCCAGGTAGACATGGCCGGTCTGCCCCACGCGCATGTCGCGCAGGTCGCCCAGAAAGTTCGGCTTGAGCAGGTACAGCGACGCGCCGATCAGCCCGACGAGATTGCCGTCCTGATCATGCACGGGCGCGGCCAGGATGACGATGGGCTCGCTGCCCACGCGGTTGCGCAGCGGCGCGGAGATTGTCGGCTGGTCAACCACCATGACCTGCCTGAAATAATCCCGATCGGAAATGTCGATGCCGACCACGCTCGCGCGGCGCACCGTCGCGGCTGTCACCTTGCCCTCAGCCGAGGCCAGGAACACGCCGTCGAACAGGCCGCTGGCCGGCTGGATGGATTGGTAGAACGCCGCTTCCTGCGCGGGCGTGTCGAACCGCACGGAGCGCATCTGCTGCGCGGTGCGTTCGAGCACGCCCAGGTACGTGTCCAGGCGCTTCTGGAGGTCTTCCGCCGACTCCTTGACCAAGGCCGTCTGCTGCACCTTGATCTGCGCCATCACCTCGCGGCGGATCGGCTCGCGTTGCGACCAGCCGAACAGGCTCACCACCGTCACGCTGATGACGGTCGCCATGATGGCCGCCTGCGACTTCAGGGTCAGTTTCATCGGACGGTCGGCTGGCACCGGCGCCCCTCGCGGCCGGCGTCTTGTTGTAGTGGGAGGGCAGACACCATAGTGCTCTGCCCGCCGCGCGTTGTCGAGCCGCAGCGGTGTCTAGCGACGGCCGCAGACGTAGGCGGCGGAGCGTGCAGCGAGCGTACCGGGGCGGATGCGCATCCAATGCGCGCCGGCTGCGGTATCGGTATCGAGCGTGGCGCCGTCGGGACCGCGCACCACGTAGTCGACCAGGCGAATGCGCTGGCGGTGGCAGTCGATCTCCTGGCGCGAGAGGATCACCGTGCCGGGCCGGTAGTGCGCCCCATGGGCGCGGCGTTCGCTGCGCCTGAGCACGGTGCGGGCCAGAAAGGTCTTGTGACCGGTACGGTTCGAGCGCAGCGACGTGCGATCGATGGAAGCCACGACGGACGTCGTCGTCAGATATTGGTGCCAGCGCGCAGCCTGGGCAGGCACTGCCAGGCCGAGGGCGCCCACGCCGACACTGCATATCCAGATCCACCGCCACATCATGCGTTTCACGACCGTCTGTCCTGCCATATCAAGAAACCAAGAAGCGGCACTGCTGCCGCAGGCACCTATTGTAACAATTGGCCCGCAAGACTCGCGCCTGCGCCCTCAGGTAGCATGCCGCCAACCCGATCGCCCCGACTACCCCATCCGCCATGCCCACCGTTGCCCTGCCTGCCCTCGTTGCCCACGCCGCCGCGGCCTTGCTCATCGCAAGCGTGCCCGTCGCGGCGTGGTTCTGGCTACGGCGGCGCTTTGGCCTGGCGTGGCGCGACATCGGCGTGGGCGCGGCGGTGTTTGTCGTGTTTGCGCTGGTGCTGGAGCGCACGCTGCACCTGTATCTGCTGCAACTCAATCCAACGACGGCGCATTGGCTGCGCATGCCTGCGCTGTTCGTCATCTACGGCGCGCTGATGGCCGGTGTGTTCGAGGAAAGCGGCCGCTGGCTCGGCCTGCGCTTTCTCGTGCGCAAGCCCGGGGATGCCGCCACACCGGTGGCGTATGCGCTCGGGCACGCCGGCATCGAGGCTTGGCTGGTCGGTGCGGCATCGCAGGCGCAGATGGTGATGTTCGGCCTTGCCGCCAACCGCGGTGAGCTCGAATCGCGTCTGGCGGCCAGCGGCGCCGCGGCCATGGTGGGGACGATTCACGCCATGCTCGCGCAGCTCTCGCCGTGGCTGGCCCTCGGTGCGGTGAGCGAGCGTGTTGCGGCGATGTTGATCCAGTTCACGCTCACGCTGGTGGTGTGGCACGCGGTGCGGCAGCGGCGTTTTGTGATTGTCGTGCTGGCGGTGTTGCTGCATGCGCTGGCAGACTTGCCGGCTGCGCTGTACCAGGTGCATGTGCTGCCGCTGGCGGTAACTGAAGCGATCTACGCCGTGGCGGCCGTGCTGCTGGCAGCAACGTGCTGGCCGCCGCAGGGTGGTCGCAAGATCGGCGAATCCTCGCTGCGCTAACTGCTGCGGAAGCGCTCCGGCTCGATCCCGTGCCGGTTGAGCTTGTCGTAGAGCGTCTTGCGCGGCACGGCGAGCAGGTCCGCCGCGCGCGCGACGTTGCCCTCCGTGGCGCGCAGTGCTTCCTCGATGGTGGCGCGTTCGACTGCCATCATCCGCCCGGCCAGGGAATGCTGGCTCGCTTCGGACGCCACCAGGCCATCGTCCAATCCGAGGCAGAAGCGCTCAGCCACGTTCTTCAGTTCGCGCACGTTGCCGGGCCAGTCGTGGTGCTGCCAGCGCATCATGTCCTGCGCCGACCAGTCGGGCGCGGGGCGCTCGTAACGCACTGCGGCCTGTTGCAGAAAGTGCGCCATCAGCAGCGGAATGTCTTCGGCACGCTGACGTAGCGCAGGCAGCGCAATCGATACGACATTCAAGCGGTAATACAGGTCCGCACGGAACTGGCCCCGATCGGATGCGTCTTTCAAGTCGACCTTGGCGGCGGCCACCACGCGGCAATTGACGGGCACGCTCGCGTTGCTGCCCAGCCGTTCGATGCTGCGTTCCTGCAGCGCGCGCAGCAGCTTGGCCTGCAGCGACAGCGGCATCGATTCGATTTCATCGAGGAACAGCGTGCCGCCATCTGCGTATTCCATCTTGCCGATGCGGCGGCGATTGGCGCCCGTGAAGGCGCCGGCTTCGTGGCCGAACATCTCGCTCTCGAACACGGATTCGGGCAACGCCGCGCAATTGAGCGCAACGAACGGGCCGCGACGTCGGCTGCCTTCGTGAATGGCACGCGCGAGCACTTCCTTGCCCGAGCCGGTCTCGCCCGTGACGAGGATGTCGGCATCGGTCGGCGCCAGCGCGGTGACGAGCCGGCGCACGTTCTGCATGACGGCGCTCTGGCCGATCAACGGGTACGCCTGCCGGCCCTGCAGCGCTTCACGCAACCGCAGGTTTTCGGAAGTGAGCCTGCGCTTTTCCAACGCGCGCCGCACCACGTCTACCAGGCGTTCGGAGTGGAACGGCTTCTCCATGAAATCGTAGGCGCCGGCGCGCATGGCAGCCACGGCCATCGTCACATCGCCATGACCGGTGATGAGGATGACGGGCAACTGCCGGTCGTGCTGCAGCATCTCGCGCAGTACGGCCAGGCCGTCGCGGCCGGGCAGGCGCACGTCGGTGACAACCACGGCCGGTGGTTGCGTGGCGAGTGCGGTCAGCGCGCTTTCCGCATCGGCAAAGGACTGCACCGGCACATCGGCCAGCGAGAGTGCCTGCTCGCAGCCCAGGCGCACGACGTCATCGTCTTCGATCAGGAAGACGGGTGCATGGTCGATGGGGGAAAGGTCCGGCGTACCGTGTTCAGTCATGTGGGTTTCACAACGCGTTCAAGCTCGATGATGAATTCTGCGCCACCTGCATCGTCACCCGCATTGCGACCTTCGAGCCGGCCGCCAAAATCTTCGATGATCGCCAGCGAAATCGCGAGGCCCAGCCCCAGGCCTTGACCATCGTCCTTGGTGGTGAAGAACGGCTCAAACAGGCGCGGCAGCACATCGGCCGGAATGCCCGGGCCGAAGTCGCGCACGGTGATGCGTACCCATTTCTCGATGGGTTCGACGCTCACGCGCACGGTCGACGATTCGGCTGCGGGGGCTTCGGCGGTGGCGTCGATGGCGTTGCGGATGAGGTTGACGAGCACCTGCTCGAGCCGCACGGCATTGGCCCACACCGCCAAATCTGCCGGCACCGGGTCGGCGATCACTGTCACGCCGGCCTGGCGTCGACGCGTCTCAACCAGCATCAGCGCCTGGCGGATGGCTTCGTCCACCGACACGGCTGCACGTGCCGCATCGCCCTTGCGCGAGAACGCCTTGATGTGCGAAACGATGCGCCCCATGCGCTCGGCAAGCTGGCTGATGTGCGTGAGATTGCCGCGCACTTCGTCGATGCGTCCGCGCTCGGCAAGCTGGTTCGCGTTGTCGGACAACGTGGTGAGCGCGGTGAGCGGCTGGTTGAGTTCGTGCGTGATGCCGGCGGCCATCTGGCCGAGTACGGCGAGCTTGCCGGCCTGCACGGCGGCATCGCGCGTTTCGCGCAGGATGCGTTGCGCGGCGTCAAGCGCCTCGACCTTGCCGGCGAGTGCGGTGTTGGCGGACGTCAACTCGGCAGTGCGCTGGGCGATGCGCGCTTCCAGATCGCGCTGGACTTCGCGCAGCGCGGCGCGCGCGCGGTGCTGCTCTTCGCGCCGGCGCTGACGCAAACGCAAAGCGACGAGCACGGCAAAGATGAGCGCCATCGCAAACGCGGCGCTCGCCCCGGCTACGAGCGCAGTGCGCTGCTCGTCGCGCGGGTCGATCAACACGGCGACCTGCCAGCCGAGCAGGCCCACCGGGCGGTACTGCACACGCAGTGTCGATACCGATTTTCCGGGCAATGCCACGCGCACGGTCTGCGGGGGATGGTCCGCAGAAAAGGGTACGCTCGCGGCTCGCCCATCGTTCATGCCGAGCGGGGTGAGGATGTGCGGTGCGTACTGGCGCGTCGCGTCAAGTGCGGCGCGCTGATCCGCGTTCAAGGTGCCGAGCGTGCGGTATTTCCACTCGGGTACCGACGACAGGAAGATCACGCCGTGCCGATCCACGAGCAGCACCGTATCGCCGCTGCGCGACAAGGTGGCCTCGAACGCATCGAGGTTGACCTTCACGACCACCACGCCGATCGGCTTGTTGTCTTCGCGCACGGGCGCGGCGACGAAATAGCCCGTCTCGCCCGTGGTGTTGCCGACGCCGTAGAAGCGACCGAGCCCTTCGCGCATGGCCTCGACAAAGTACGGGCGGAATGCGTAGTTCTGGCCGACGAACGAGGTCGGCAGATCCCAGTTGCTGGCCGCGATTGTGAGGCCGGTCGTATTGATCAGATGGGCCGCAGCCAGATCGGTGGCGGCCTGTACTTCTTTCAGATACGCGTTGGCCGCGCGACGCGTGACAGCATCGCCAGCGTGGGGATTCTCCTGCAGGGCAACGTGCAGGACGTGCTCCAACGCCGCCAGCCTCGGCAAGGATTCATAGCGGGCCAGCGTGCTGCGCAGGTTCTGCGCGTAGAAGGTGGTGCGCTGGCCGGCCTCTTCGGCCCGCGTGGCAACGTAGCGCTGCAGGGCGACGGCGTAAGCGCCCCATCCCGCTGCTGCGCAGCATGCCGCCATGGCCAGCGCGACAGCCACGCGCCAGCCGCGCCCGCGTGCGGGTGGGGCAAGGTCGGGGTGGCCGTCGGTTGGCGACATAGGTCAATGTTCGATGCGGGAATGCTCGCGAGTATCGCGCATGAACACGTACACCAACAGCGACAGGAAGATGGTGCCCGTCACGTACCAATAGAACAGCGACTCGTGACCTGCCTGCTTAAGCCACAGCGCGATGTACTCCGCCGTGCCGCCAAAGATGGACACCGTCAATGCATACGGCAGGCCCACGCCCAGCGCCCGCACTTCCGCAGGGAACAGCTCGGCCTTCACCACCGCGTTGATCGACGTGTAGCCCGAGACGATCACCAGCGCGGCCATGATCAGGAAGAAGGCCGCCCACACATTGGTGGTCTGGCTGATGCTGGTCATGATCGGCACGGTAAACAGCGTACCGAGCACGCCGAACGCGATCAGGATCGGGCGGCGGCCAATGCGGTCGGACAACCCGCCCACCATCGGCTGCAGCATCGCAAACAGCAGCAGCGTGGCGCCCGACACCAGCGTCGCCGTGTCCTTCGACAGCCCGACCGTGTTGGCCAGGAACTTCTGCATGTAGATCGAGTACGTGTAGAACGCCACCGTACCGCCCATCGTCAACCCCACGACTGTTGCAACGGCGCGCGGATGCTTGGCCAGTTCCGACATCGTGCCGCGCTTCTTGTTTGCCTTCGCGGCGGTAAAGGACTGCGTTTCCTCCATGTGCGAGCGCATGGCCATTGCCACCAGCGCACACAGCGCGCCGACAAAGAATGGAATGCGCCAGCCCCACGCCTCAAGCTGCGCCGGCGACAGCACGAACTGCTGCAGCACGATCAGCAGGGCCAGCGCCGTCAGTTGGCCGGCGATGAGCGTGACGTACTGGAAGCTCGAGTAGAAGCCACGGTTTTCCTTGTTGGCGACTTCGCTCAGGTACGTGGCCGACGTGCCGTATTCCCCGCCAACCGACAGCCCCTGCAGGAGCCGCGCCAGCACGAGCAGTACCGGCGCCGCAACGCCGATCGTCGCGTAGCTCGGCGTGAGCGCGATGATGAGCGAGCCCGCGCACATGAGCACCACCGAGAAGAACAGCGCGCGCTTGCGGCCGTAGCGATCGGCGTAGATGCCCATCAGCCAGCCGCCCACTGGACGCGCCAGGAAGCCCACTGCAAAGACCGCTGCCGTATTGAGCAACTGGGCAGTCTGGTCACCCTTGGGGAAGAACGACTTGGCAAAGTACAGCGCAAACGCCGAGTAGACATACCAGTCGTACCACTCGACCAGATTGCCAATTGAACCGGAGAAGATGGAACGCAGACGACGGCGAACATCTGCGGGGGTGTCTTTGATGGGGGCGTACGTGGGCGACAACTCGCCCGTGACCGCGCCAGCCTGGGGCTGCGTCATGGTGTCTCCTTGGAGCGTTGGCGGCGGCCTTTGCTGGTGACACGTCGGCACACCCAGCTGCGTGTGCGACGTCCGAGCGGTCCGCCGGTTTATGGGTGGTCGCTCTTACTCAAGAAGCATTCCATGCGAAAAGCAGACGCGCCGATCCGTCGCAAACGCCCATGGCACGAGGCTTTGCGGGAAATCGGCGGAACGGTGGACGACAGGAGAAGTGTGCGGTTTCTCAGAATCGGCCGGGCGGCCTGTGCGGGATTCCGCACGACCGGCTCTGAGAAAGAGAGAGGCGAGGCTCAGGCGGCCACGCTCAGCGGAATGGCGCCGCGGACCAACGATTCCACTTCGGCAGACAAATCTTCACGCGTGTGCGACAGGCCAAGGCGGTCATGCAGATACGCTTCGAAGTCTGCACGCACTTCCGGATGGCGCAGCGCAAACTCGACCGTCGCCTGCAGGTAACCGAACTTGCTGCCGCAATCGAAGCGCTGACCACGGTAGCGATAGGCCAGGATCTGCTCTTCGGCCAGCAGGCTCTGGATGGCGTCCGTCAATTGCAGCTCGCCGCCGGCGCCCGGCTTCAGATTGCGCAGATGATCGAAGATGCGCGGCGTCAGGATGTAGCGGCCGACCACGCCCAGGTTGGACGGTGCGTCCTTCGGCGCCGGTTTCTCGACGATGCCGTCGAGCTTGACGAGGCGGTCGTCCCATTCACGGCCCGCCACCACGCCATACGAACGCGAGGCTTCCGGCGCAATCGTTTCGACACCCACGATGGAGCAACGGTAGTGATCGTAAAGCTCCGTCATCTGCTGCATGACAGGCGGCTGGTTGTCGAGCAAGTCGTCCGCCAGGATCACGGCGAACGGTTCGTCGCGTACCAGTTTCTGCGCGCACAGCACCGCATGGCCCAGACCGAGCGTCTCGGGCTGGCGCACATAGAAGCACTCGACGCCGGCCGGCTTGATGGACTGCACCATCTCGAGCAGCGCCTGCTTGTTCTTGGCGGCCAGTTCAGTTTCGAGTTCGTACGCCTTGTCGAAATGATCCTCGATCGCCCGCTTGGCGCGGCCCGTGATGAAGATCATTTCCGTGATACCCGCAGCAGCAGCCTCTTCCACCGCATATTGGATCAGCGGCTTATCGACAATCGGCAGCATCTCTTTCGGGCTGGCCTTGGTGGCGGGGAGAAAGCGCGTACCGAGCCCCGCCACGGGGAACACGGCCTTGGTGATCTTCTCGTTCATGACAACTCCATTGGTGAGACGTAGTGTCATGAGCAAGTCATATGCCAGCGGAAGCTCCCGGGTCCATCTTTTGGTGGAGCACGATCTGACGTGCCCCGCGCAACGTGGCGGGCACTGCGGTGCCGCCTTTCCTACAACAGGTTGCAACGCCGTCGCACCAACTTTCAGCGCCGAAAGTTGAAAAAGCGTACCCAATTCTGCGTACCGGTTTATGCCAACTTGCGACCGGACAGACCAGTAAGCGCCCGCTAACAGTGCGTCAAGAAATCAGGAAGATGGCTTGACCCAGCCGCGCGAGACCGGCGCGGTGCGCTCGGGCGTGCGCCGGTAGGCGTCGATCTGGGCGTTCAAATGCGCGACTTCGGCTTCGAGGGTGCGGATACGCTGGCGCAGTTGATCGGCTTCGTTTTGCGTTTGCTGGCGTACCGCGTCGTTCTGCAAGCGCAGAAAGCGCTCCGTCCCCGCCAGCGCGCTGGCCGCCCCCTCCAAGCGGGTCACGGTTTCAATGGTCTGCTCTAGGCGCTCTAGCGTTGCGTCGGTCAACTTGGGGGGCACGGCGGGCGCCGTGGCAAGCGCCTCGCCGAGACGACGCTCCAAGTCGGCCATGGCGGCCTGCAATTGCCGATTGCGGGCGGCTTCGTGTTCCAGCGCGCGCTCCGCCACCTCTGCACGAATGCGCGCTTCCATCCATTCGGCACCTGCACCTGGCGCGCCAATAGCGCGTGAGGCGATACGGTTTTGCTCCTCCCGCGCTGAAAGCGTACCCGTTTCTGCGTGCGCCAATGGGAGCGGCCACGGCTCTACCGCGTCCGCTGCGGCACCGGCTGCAGCCGGCCCGCGCCCCTGCGCTCGATCGACCGCTTTCTGCAGCGTCGTATTGCTCGGACGTCGGCGTACTCCAGCCTCCCCCAACCACTGCACGTAGCGTCGAACGCCATAAACACGACGCGTCACAGCCTGGACGGCTTCGATGACTTCATCCAAGAACACTGCGTTGTCGTGCGGGAAGGCGATATCCAGCCTCCGGATCGCTTCAACAATCCGCTGCTGCTGCTCTGCCGAGAAATGGAGTCCGGGTCGGGCCATAAGGTCTATCGAGTGCTTTTTAAGTGTACATGAAAGGTTAAAAACCTCAAGAATTCCAGTGTGATGGACATTATTTTTATATCGCCGCTTTTTCCTTGCAGCTAGATTCTGCAGCGCTAAAACGCCTGTGACTTGCCGGATCGGCCCTTCCAGCACCGGCTATAGGCCAAGTCGGGCCTTCCTGGAGAGGTGGGGATTGCACGCTTGAGGTGACGCAGAAACGGGTACGCTCACGCCAAGTGTCGACGTCCAACACACAGAAATCGGACGAAAAAAAAAAACGCCCTCGCGGGCGCTTATATCGAATGTGCGGCAGCACTACAGCAGCGCGACGTCCAAGCCAAACCGGCTTTTAAGCGCCTCGACCAGCGATTCCCGCGCGCCACGATCGACGAGCTTGACATCCAGCATGACGCGGCCGGAGTCCCATTCCTTGATTGTGCCGAGAAGATCACCTTCTGCACTTCTGATCTTGTATTGGCGGCTCACTTCTTTAACCTTCCGGGTGCGTCCTTCCTGAGCCACCTTACGGATCTGCTCCACATCACGGCTCGAGAGCCCTTCTTCCAACACACGGTGTACCAGCTCACGCGTGCGATCTTCGCCCGCGGTCTTGAAGTACAGGGTCAACTCGTAACCGGTTGCGATACCAATTCCGGCCGGCCGCTCCTTCATCACTTCGAGAACGGACTCCGGCAGCTTCAACAAGGCCAGCGTCTTGTTGACCGTTCCCGCCGATACTCCGGTAATTTCACAAATATCTTCTTCTTTCTTAACTTTTCCTTCGTCCAATAGCTGACGCCAGGCGATCGCGTTGTCCAGTACGGACTGGCCGGAACGCTGCTCGTTCAGAACGAAGGACAGGCGGTAGAAATCGATGTCCGACAGGCCGTCTTCAATGAAGCAGTCCATCTCCGGCTTGCCGGCAGCAGCCAACGCCCGCTTACGATAGTGGCCATCAATTAAGACATACCAGCCGGGTCGTGCTGGATCTGGAGCTGCTAAACCGGGAGTCTGCTGACCATGCGTAGCGATCGATGCAGCCCGTTCCTGGACGATCTGCGGATCGTATATTCGGCGAGCGTTGAGCGGATTTTCCTGCAGCCGTTCAAGCGGAACCTTGATGACCCGGCGTTCGGAAGTATTGGAAAGCGAGGGACTTTCAGCGCTGAAAGCGGAAGCGGGAGCCGCTTGACCAAGCAGGCCGCGGGGGTGCGACGTAATCGCTTTTTCTGCCAAAGCAAAGCGATCAACCGGTGTCGCCTTGGTTTTCTCCGCGGCAATGCCGGCCAGCATGCCATCTTTGAGCGATTTCAACTTCGCGCTCATACACGTTCCTCCTGCAACAACTGCAATACCTCGTCGATCAAGAGGTCGACTTCACTCATCGCTTCCCGGGCGCCTGGCACACCGTGCACCGTTGCGCCGATCGCCTGGCACTCACGAAATGCTGAGCGCGAACCGATCATGGAATCCATCAAAGGAATATCACCATCATCACCGAGGATTTCAATTGCTTGTTTTGCAAGCGACACCCGCCGCTGGACCATGTTCGCCAGCACGCGAATACGGAGCGTCTCATTGGTGACTTGAGCCTGCTGCGCAAGCGCTTTGGCCGCCACCGCAGCCCACAGGTCCGGAGGCGAAGGCACAACAGGGATGAGTGCGACGTCCGAAATCAGCAGCGCGCTTGACGACGACGGTGAGTGGACCGCCGGAGGGCAATCGACCACGATGTAGTCGTAGTCCGCGACAAACTTGCGGACCTCCCGGTGCATGGCGCCACCGGAGGGCGCCAAACCAATCACCGAAGCCGGGAAGGGCTTGTCTTCGGGCGCTTGAGCGGCCCACCGCGTGGCCGTTCCTTGCTCGTCCATATCGACCAGCAGCGTCTTACTCCCCCGCAAACCAAGGGTTCCGGCGATGTGCATGCTGACCGTGGTCTTGCCACAGCCACCTTTCTGATTGAATACCGTTACGATCTTGGCGCTCACTGGCCCTCCACTTTCAGCGCTGAAAGTCAGCAGCGCTCATCTTAGGGAAGGCAGCACGAAAACACAAGTTCGATAAAATTCAATTCATACAAATTTCACTGGCATGGCGAGACTGCTGACGACGGAAAGGCGGTTTTCAACTCACCTAAATTGAGATGTAAATGCGGCCTTTAGCGCATAACTTTACGTGTTCAACCCCGCATTTACGGGCTTCCTAGGTGTTTACCAGTGAGATGCATAAAAGCGACATTTCGGAAAAATGCCGCCCATCGACACTCTGCTCCAAACTGGTTATGATGCTTAGACAGTCGTCTTAAGACTTTGTCTACGCAAGATTCGGAATCAGCCGGTTCTTCGTGCGATGTCCGGATCGGCTGGACGACGTGTTTTTTGTTATTTAAAGGAATTTTTGCATGGCCACGGGTACTGTCAAATGGTTTAACGAAACCAAAGGCTTCGGCTTCATCACTCCGGACGGCGGCGGCGCAGATCTGTTCGCGCACTTCTCCGAAATTCAGGGTTCGGGCTTCAAGACCCTGAAGGACGGCCAGAAGGTCACCTTCGAGGTGAAGCAAGGCCCGAAGGGTCTGCAAGCCTCGGCGATCAAGCCGGAATAAGTTTCAGGCTGATCGCCTGAGATGAAAGAAAGGGGAGCTTCTGCTCCCCTTTCTTTTTGCCCGACGCCCTGTTCAGCTTCAGGCCAATTTGCGCACACTGGTTCGCGAAGGCTGCAGAATCAGCGCCTTGGAAGAGTCTGCATCCACCTTGGCGTCAGGATAGACAACCAGCACGTCCTTCAGCGCCTTTCGGAACAGCGCACGGAATTTCCGCTCGCTTTCGGTCTCGGTACCGAATTGCATCTGCAGTGCTTCCCAAGGAATCTCCGTACGCTTCTGGATCGTAAAGAAGCGGTACGTGAGCCACGAATACACGTCCAGCGCAAATGGCGATTGCTTGAGCGCCTTCAATGCACGCATATCGACTGGCACAGGCCGATTCACAAGCTCATTGAAGAACGGTTCGGACAGCACCACGAAGCTCTCGAACATCGAGCCTTGCCCTGGCTGCATGGGATCCCACCAGGTCGACAATTGGTCGGCCAGCAGGTAGCCGATACGATCGATCGATAGCGGCTCCTGGTTCTGGTTCTGGCTGCTGGGTGCCGACTTGTTCTGCACGATGGCAATTGTCGCCGAGAACAGGCGAATCATCTGCTGGCGCACCAACGTCATCGTGCCCCGCTTGCCGCCGGTCGCCATCGGAATGCCCAAGTTGTACATGAACTCGGACAGCGAGTTGCCAAGCGAGATACGCCGGTCTTCCACCGTACCCTGGAACTCGCCCCGTTTCTTCTTGGCCATGATCTCCTTGCCGATCCAGGCGAGCATCAGACGCGGATACGAGCCATAGGGATAGCCGAAGGAGACCGTCTCGGAGACGATGCGCTGCCGCCCATTGCTTGCCCGCTCGGAACGCTGCTGCGTGAAGTAGCCCGGCTGAATCATCAACGAGATATTGCCGCTGGAACGCGTCCAGACCGGCGGCGCACCTTTGGGCGCGCGATAGGGGAGGGTGACCTGCACGCTGGCACGGCTGAGAAAGCCGACCTCGCCGCTTTGCCAGGCGTCTTCGCGCTCCATCGCCTGCGCTTCGTCGAACAGGCGCTGAAACTTCTCCGGCGCGGCAATGACTTGCCCTCCCGAAGGGACGATGATGCGGCCGGGCGAATCGTCGTCCGGTTTCCCATTGGGTGTGAGGCGTTTGGTGACCATGGTGGGCAAGAATTGTTCAGAGCCTTTGTACTAAAACGCCTTCGCCTTGTCACGCAGATTTGGGTACGTTTTCTGAATTTTGCTCGTTGTCGCGGGAAGGGCATCGGTGGGCAACCGTCAAGGTTGTCCACGGAAGACCTTTCCCTACTACCAGCCATATATACCTTCTACGTTTACTACAGGTAAACCGTATACGCGTCCCGCAAAGCCATGCCAGCACTAGGTTTAGTGGCGTAAACCGAACCAGATTCTGCGTACCTGCGAACCAGATTCTGCGCGACGGCGTACCCGCTTCTGCGCGAAACCGTACCCGCTTCTGCGCATTGGGCGTACCGGAATCTGCGGGGACAACATCATGTTGTCCACAGTGTTATCCACAGAAAACGGAGGGAGGGCGGGGTGATTCAGTGTGTTTCCGCAGGCGCGTACCCGTTTCTGCGGCGGATTTGGCGATTTCTGGGGTGGGCGCAGCCTGACCATCTCCGAAACGTACCTGTTTCTGCGTGAGTAAGGTCGATTTCGGCGCGTCGTTGCGTACCCAAATCTGCGGGGTGAGCCCATCTCCGTGATTTTCGCGTCGGCGCAATTACGAAGTTGCTGCAAAAGCGAGTGCACGCTTACGGATTGTAAGCCTCCAGGCCGTGCGTACCCGTTTCTGCGTGGCGATTCGCAAGCCGCGGGCTGCTGCACAGCGACAGGCCTTCCCCCTCGACGGCGGAATTGCGAACTTTCATCGCTGAAAGCCGCACCGGAGGATGCGGCTTGCCAATGTCTTGGTGCCCCGCGATCGGATCACCGTACCTGTTTCTGCGGGTAAAAAGCCTTATTAGCCAAAGGCTTGGCGGCGAGGCTTGCAGATTAGCCGTACCCGTTTCTGCGAAAGGCCACGCAGAAACAGGTACGGCCAATCCCGGCTTGCTCTCGCAGAAACGGGTTCGCATTGATTCAGGCCCTGTGGAGTGAGCACCCGCAGAAACGGGTACGGCACGCTATTCAGCGGCTCGCAGAAACGGGTACGTCTTTGCTCGTTCTCACGCGCTTCTATTTCTGCAAGGGGACGTACCTGTTTCTGCGGAAACAAGCGCAGAAACAGGTACGGTGATCGCCCAAGATGCCCCGTCGCTTCTGGATTTCGCAGAAACGGGTACGTTTTTTCCATGAAGTCCGCCCTTGCGCTGCCAAAGCGATGGATCTCGCCGGCTGGATGCACAGGCACCGCGTTTCGGGCATCATGCGCATCCCGCGCGCCGGCCCGGCTCTTGGTTGGCCGTCGCGTTTTCATCATTCGATACGCATGAACAGTATTTCGACCGCGCCGCCGTGGGGTGCCGGAATCTTGCTAAGAGTAGCCTCGCCCCATGGTGGGCGTGCATCGGGGGAGCCAAGCGCAGGACGGCGTCGGCCGGCGATGACACTTCACAACAAGAGGAGACAACCTGAATGACCTGGATTGCGCGCACCTTCAAGCTCGAGGAACACCAGACCAACGTCCGCACGGAAGTGCTTGCGGGGCTGACAACGTTCCTCACGATGGCGTACATCATCTTCGTCAACCCGAACATCCTGGCCGACGCGGGCATGCCGCACGACGCGGTGTTTGTCGCCACCTGCATTGCCGCGGCGATCGGCACCATCATCATGGGGATATACGCGAACTACCCCATCGCAATGGCGCCGGGCATGGGCTTGAACGCCTACTTTGCGTACGCGGTGGTCAAGGGCATGGGCTTTACGTGGCAGGCGGCGCTGGGCGCGGTGTTCATTTCCGGCTGCCTGTTCCTGCTGGTGAGCGTGTTCCGCATTCGCGAGATGATCGTCAACGGCATTCCGCATTCGATTCGCGTGGCCATCACCGCGGGTATCGGATTGTTCCTGGGCATCGTGTCGCTGCGAGGAGCCGGGCTGATCGTCGGGAATCCGGCGACGCTCGTGACGCTGGGCGATGTGCACCAGCCTTCGGTCATCCTGGCGGTGGTCGGCTTCTTCGTGATCGTCGCCCTGGACCACCTGCGCGTGAAGGGCGCCATCCTGATTGGCATTCTGGCCGTGACGGCAGCGAGCTTCTTCTTTGCGGGCAACACCTTCCACGGCGTGGTGTCGATGCCGCCGTCGCTGGCGCCCACGCTGCTGCAGCTCGACATCATGGGTGCCCTGTCGGTGGGCATCCTGAACGTGGTGCTGGTGTTCTTCCTGGTCGAACTGTTTGACGCGACCGGCACGCTGATGGGCGTGGCCAACCGTGCGGGCCTGCTCAAGCAGGGCAAGATGGACCGCCTGAACAAGGCGCTGCTGGCGGACAGCACGGCCATCATGGCGGGCTCGCTGCTGGGCACCTCGTCGACCACTGCCTATATCGAAAGCGCTTCGGGTGTGCAGGCCGGCGGCCGGACGGGGCTGACTGCGCTGACGGTGGCCGCGCTGTTTCTGCTGTGCCTGTTCTTTTCGCCGCTGGCCGGTGTGGTGCCGGCGTACGCGACGGCGCCCGCGCTGCTGTATGTGTCGTGCCTGATGTTGCGCGAACTGGTCGACCTGAACTGGGAAGACACCACCGAGGCCGTGCCGGCCGTGCTGACGGCACTGATGATGCCGTTCACCTACTCGATCGCCAACGGAGTCGCGTTCGGCTTCATCACGTACTCCGGCCTGAAGCTGTTCACGGGCCGCATGCGAGAGGTACCGGTCATCGTGTGGATCATCTCTGCGGTGTTTCTGTTCCGCTTCTTCTATCTGTCCGGCGGCCACTGAGCACCGGGCCTTCAAGCGATCCAAAACAAACGCGGACTTTCACGTCCGCGTTTTTCTTTCGGGATTTGAACCAGAGCGTACCCGTTTCTGCGTGCGATGTTGCAGGCTCGCGTACCCGTTTCTGCGTGCCGCCGTCGACGATTGAACGCCAAAGCGTACCCGTTTCTGCGGACGACGTAAGCGACAACTGTCGCGCAAATCGCGCCGACAATGGATTTCGACAATGCACGAATACCGCATCTTCGCAGGCGGGGCGTACCCGTTTCTGCGCGATGTGTGGAGCAAGGTCAGGCGGACGGGAGGGCGAGCTTGCGGGCTGCGTCAACGATGCTGGCGGCGAGGTCGGCGTCGCGTGCGCGCACGGACGCGCTCGGCAGGGCCGCAAGCCCAAGCGCATGGGCAACGTCGGCAGCGGCTTCGCCGGTGGCAAGCCGCTCGCGCAAATGCGCACCGCGTACGCTGCGTAGCGAGGCATTCGCAAGGCGCACGGCTGCGTCGGCGTGGCCGATGGCGCGGGCGTATTCAGCGGCTTCGCCCAGCATGGCCTTGACGATGAGCAGCAGCTGCGAACGCGAGGCGATGCCCTTGCGCTCGCCGAAGTCGCGGCGCAGGGCAGGTGAGTCGATGATGGTGCCGTCCGCGCGTCGCGGCGAGCGCTTGCGCACCGACAGCAGCAGCGGTGTGGCTTCGTTCGGCAGCGGCAGTGGCGACAGGCCGAAGGCCGTGCGGTACTCACGCAGGGCAGACATCAACGCATCGCATGGCAGCCAGCGCTGCGCGCGGCCCGTGCCGACCGCCAGCAGCCAGACCGATGACGGGAGCTGTGCGCCGCTTGTTGGGTGCGCGGCCGGTACCGCATGCAGCGCGACATCGCCCATGCGGGCAAACATCAACTCAGACACGCGCATGCCCGCCTGCGCAAGAAGCACGGCGAGGAAGTGGTCGCGCGCTTGGCGCAAGCGCGCTTCACGGCCCAACGCGACACGCGCACGTACCGCATCGATCATCAATGCCATGTCGGATGCGCACAGTGCGGTGTCTGGTTCCGATGCTGTGACGGGCTTGCCCGCGGGCGCGCTGGGCGCCGGCACGGTAAGGACGAGCGCGTCGTCATCGAGAAACGGGTTCGCGCGCAGATAGCCCGTGCGCTGCAACCAACCGCAGAGGTTGGCGGCGATGATGCTGCTTTGCCGCGCGGAACGTGCAGAGAGCGGACCGCGCAGCGGCGTCCAGTTAGCATCGTCACGTTCGGTGCCGCGCGCGCTGACCGCCCATGCAGGCGGTTCTTGCAAAAAGCGCAGGTAGGCCGATGCGTCGTCACGCTGCCAGCTTGCGATCGGCTTACCGAATGCACGCGCATACCAGCACACGCGCTCGGCTTCCACACGGTACTGCGACAGCGTGGAGGCACCCACCGCGCGTGCGCCCGAAGCCCGCGCCGCAAGCCACGCCTGCACGCGTTCGCGCTCTTGCGCGAATGCCTGCAGAGCGGCCTGGGAAGCGGCGTTGTCGGGACGAGGCGCAGCGTCGGCGGGGCGCGGTTCGGGCATGCGGAGCGGGTGTGGCGCACACAGAAAACACAGATCGCACAAGTATAGCGATCCGTACTCGCGGACGGCCCCACGGGCCGATTGGAGGAACACTTCAAGCCCAACGGGCACGCGCCATGCTCAATGCGGGAACGTCGCTTCGTATGTCGGACGCATCCGACAGAACGATCGGAACCGGTTCGATAGGCGCGCCGAATGTGCGCGCTTATCTTCGGCTTCACGTCGACAACAACGTACATGGGCGCGCGATGCATGCGGGCCGATTCATGAAAAGACTCTCCTTCCGAGGTGCAAGATGAGGATACAGATCAGAAAGATCGCCGCCGTGTTGGCGCTGGGTTCGTTAGGTGTATTGGCGGGATGCGGTGGCGGTGACAATGACATCGGGCAGATCATCGGCACCAGCGCGCCGCAGTACCGCACGGTGCACGCCAACCCGTTCATCGGCAACGTCGATTTCGGGGTGAACGGCACCACGAAAACCTCCAATGTCGCGTTCAAGAGCGTCAGCAACTACTTTGGCATCGACGCGACGGCCAGCACCGCCACGGTGTCGAACACGGGCAGCAGTACCCCGTTGGCCTCGACCGGATTCACTCCGGCCAACGGCCACCGCTATACGGCGCTGGCCATCGTAGGCGCCAACGGTTCGGCCACGAGCCTGGCCCTCATCGACGACCCGTACAACAAGTCGATCCTGTCGGACAAGGCGCGCGTGCGTGCCTTCAACGCTTCGTACAACGCCCCCAACGTCGACGTCTACGTGACCGCGCCGAACGTGGATCTTTCAGCCATTGCGCCGACCATGAGCGGTGCCGGTTACGGCGGCGCGTCGCCGGCCAGCACGCAGGATTCGATCTACGTCGATGGCGGCACGTACCAGGTGCGGGTGGCGACGGCCGGGACGAAGAACATCATCTTCACCTCGCAACCGTTCAGCCTGGCCAACAACGCCGACTGGCTGATCACCACGCTGCCGGCCGGGGGCGTCGGTGCGGTGACGCCGAATGCGATTCGCGTGTTGGTGGCCCAGGCCAACGGTGCCTCGCAGACGGCGTCTGAATTGCCCTCGCAGTAACTTCGCTCCACGCCCTATGATGCGGTGCTGCGGCACCGTTTTTTTTGGGCGGCGAGGGCGGGAATGAAAACTGCTAAGAAGGGCGTAATGAGTGAATCCGTAACGGGCTGGTCGGCACCCGTGCGCGCAGCGCGCGAGACGTGTGCTGCACCGGCCGCCAGGAAGCAGGTGGATGTGTTCTGGGTAGACGATCCGTTGACGGGAACGCGTCTGCACGTGAGCGCCGGGGCGCAAACGTGGGGCGTGCAGCCCGATTCTTTGTGCGGTATCCGGGACCGCTGGCTCGTCCATGTGCATCCGGATGACCATGTCGCGCTGCGTGCTGCTTGGGAGGGTTTAGCACGGGGGCGGGAGTTTGCCCTCGAATACCGCTGGCTCGGCACCGACGACGGCCAAACGCGCGAATACCGCGTTCGCGAACGCGGCTACCTCCTGCCACGCCTAGACGGTGCGTCCGCCCATGCCGTGGGCGTGGTCGAAGACGTGACGCAGGGCCAGCAGACCCTGGCTGCACTCACCGAGTCGGAATTCCAGTTGCAATGGCTCACTGAAAGCGTGCCGTTTCCGCTCGTGCAGATCGACCCCGAGCACCGCGTGCGCTTTGCCAACCGCGCCTACGCGCAGCGCTTGGGCTTTCGGCACGAAGACGTGCTGGGCCGACATTTGCGCGATCTGATGGGCGAAGCAGCGTATGCGCGTGTCCTGTCGCACCTGAACGACGCATTCGCGGGGCAGCGCGTCGAGTTTGAAATGGAGTTGCAGTATCGGGCCGATGTTGGCCGTCGCTTCGTGCACGCCGCGTACTCGCCGCAGCATGGGCCGGACGGCAAGGTACAGGCGCTCGTTTGCGTGGTGGAGGACATCACCGAGCGCAAGGAGGCCGAGCACGAGCGCTTTCGCCATCAGCGCGAATTCGTCACGCTGGTCGAGAACGCGCCCGACGTGATCGCGCGGCTCGATCGCGAATTGCGCTGCATGTATGTCAACCGCGCGGTCACCGAAGCCTTTGGCGTGACGCCTGCCGTGATGATTGGCAAGACGCTGGCGGCATCGCCGCTCGCCACCGAGGTCACGCGCCCGCTGGAGGACGCCGCCCGCCACGCGTTCGCCGTGGGCGCAGAACAGACGCTTGCCTTGCATCTGGACGTGCTCGACGGACGTCCGCGCATTGCGCACTACAACGCGCGCGTGATTCCGGAAGCCGATCGGAATGGCGCGATGGAATCGGCGCTGCTCATCATTTACGACGTGACCGAACGCACCGAGGCCGAGCGCGAGCGCGATGCGCTGCTGCTGCGCGAACAAGCCGCGCGTGCGCAGGCAGAAGCCGCGGCGCGGGCGCGCGATCAGTTCCTGGCGGTGGTGTCGCACGAGCTGCGTTCGCCGCTCAATGGCATCCAGAACTGGGCGTATGTATTGGAGAGCCAGATCGCCGGCGGTGCGCCGCTCATGCAGCGTGCGCTCGCGGGCATCAAGACGGGCGTCGAGCAGCAGGTACGCCTGATCGAAGACCTGCTGGACGCAACACGCGTGATGAGCGGGAAGCTGCGGTTGACGCGTGAACCGTTCGTGCTGCGCACGGCGCTGGAACGCGCGCTCAACAGCGTGCACGCGCTGGCCGCCGAACGCCATATCGCCCTGCACACCACCATCGACCTGGACGATCACGAAATTGACGGCGATGCCGATCGTGTCGAGCAGATCGTGTGGAACCTGCTGACCAACGCCATCAAGTTCACGCAGGAAGGCGGTGATGTCTGGCTGTCTGCCGATCTGTTGGGCGAGGTGGCGCGCATTGTCGTACGCGATAACGGCCGCGGGATTGCGCCGGCGTTCTTGCCGTATCTGTTCGATCCATTCCGCCAGGCCGACGGCGCGCACACGCGGCGCACGGGTGGACTGGGGCTTGGGCTCGCGTTGGTCAAGCGCCTGACCGAGTTGCACGGCGGGCGCGTGTATGCGCGCAGTGAGGGCGACCAGCATGGCGCTGCCTTTACCGTGTACCTGCCGCTGCATGCCGGCGCCGATCTGATCACGCCGCTGGCTGAAGACCCCGAACGCAGCGGGCCACTGCCTTCACTGGCGGGCCTGCGCGTGCTGCTGGTTGACGACCAGCAGGATGCGCGCGACGCGCTGGCGACATTGCTCACGCAGGTCGGTGCGGAGGTCGGCAGCGTGGGCTCCGGGCACGAGACGATGGCGCTGCTCGACCTCTGGGGCGCACGGGGTGAAGCAGGCCTCCCGCAGGCGGTGGTGTGCGACATCGCGCTGCCCGATGAAGACGGCTACGCGATCCTGCAGAGAATTCGTGCTTGGGAACACGAACACCTGCCCACCGGCGCGACACCGATGGTGGCCATCGCGCTGACCGCCTTTGCGCAGCCGCACGATCGCGCTCAGGCGCTGGCCACCGGTTTTCAGGAACACCTGATCAAGCCTGTGTCGCCGTACGATCTGGTGCGTACGTTGCGGATGCTGGCGATGCCTGCTGCTTCCGTGTCATAGCCCGCCAGGGCACGACTTTTGCGCAGGGGACGGAGAACCGCATTCTCTGCCATGCCAGCCGAACCGACCCCACCCACCACGCCGCTGGAACCCTTGCACGGTAGCCTGCTCGACGGGCTGCGGCAGCCGGCTTGGCGCGTGGCGATGGTGCTGGTGGCCATTGGCGGCACCTTGGTGTTTCTGCAGTGGGCGCGAGCGTTCCTGGTGCCGGTTACGCTGGGGGTGGTGCTCGCGTTTGCGTTGAATCCGGTGGTGGTGTGGCTGCGGCGGTGCTATGTCCCGCGCCCCCTAGCCGCGGGCATCGTGGTGTTGGGCTTGTGGATTGCCGGTGCGATGCTGGTCTTCGGAATGCAAGACGGCGTGTCGGCCATGGCGGACCGGTTGCCCGTTGCGGCGGAGCGCATGGCGCAAGCCGTCGACGGTATGCGCGGGCACATGGGCGGCGCGTTCGACAAGATGCGCGATGTGACCGTCGCGCTCGAGCATGCCGCCGAAGGCGTGCAGGGCAAGCCGGCACCAGCACCTGCCAAGCGTTCGCCCGCGACCCCGGCTTCCGCCGAGCCAGCTGCCGCGCAGCCGGTGCTGCCGCTGCGCGAGTTTCTATGGACAGGCTCCGCCAGCCTCTTCGCGCTGGCGGGGCAACTCGTCGTGGTCTCGTTTCTCGTCTACTTCCTGCTCGCTTCGGGCCAGGCACTCAAGCGCAAATGGGTGCGTGCAGTGGGCAACACATTGAGCGAGAAGAAGCGCGCGGTGCGCATGATGGCGGTGATCGGCACGCAGATTCAGTATTCGCTGCTGGTGCTGTTTGCCACCAACATCATGCTGGGTGTACTGACCACGGTGGCCTTTGTGCTGCTCGGCATGGAAGACGCGGCGGTCTGGGGTCTGGCGACCGCTGTGCTGCATTTCGTGCCGTATCTCGGTTCGGTGGTGATTGCCGTGGCCAGCGGCATCGGCGCATACCTGCAGATGGGCGCGTGGTCGGATGCGCTTGTCGTGGCAGGCGTTACGCTGCTGCTGGCCACGCTGGTCGGCACGCTGCTCGTGACGTGGCTGCAGAGCCGGGCGTCCAAGCTCGACCCGTGTGTGGTCTACATCGGCCTGCTGCTGTGGGGCTGGCTGTGGGGCCTGTGGGGCTTGCTGCTTGGGACGTCGATCACGGCGATGATCAAGGTGGTGTGTGATCACGTCGACCGACTGCGCCCGCTTGGTACGCTGCTCGGCACCACCGATGCGCCGGCCGGCGTGTCGCAGCGGCTGCTGGACCGACTGCGCGGCCGTTCCACACGGCGCCTGGAACGCGCGCACCGCCCCCACTGATTGCCTCTCAATCACTTGGCGCAGCAAGCGTTACAAGCGCGCATGTAACCCTTACGCAATGATCACGCCGCGACGCCGGCACATGCATGGTTAATCCGCACCGTCTGCACCGCGTGGTTGTGCAGCAGCGGTGCAGGTCTTGTCCCTTGCATGATGTGGGCGTGCGCTGTGGGCACGTCGGTTGCGGTGCGCAAGGCACAACCAGATCACGTCCGCAGGAGGGCGCCATGAACCGACTACGCCCCACCTTACGTAGCCCGCATCAGCGCGGCGAACGGCCGGCAGGCATGACACCGCCGCGTGCGCCAGGCGCAGGCCGAAATGCTGAAAACATCGAAAAGATGCTCGGCAAGCCGGAGCAAGGCAAGCCGGAGTCGGGCTCGGCAGATCGGCTGCCGCACGAGCGCGACCAGCACCTTGAAGAGCAACGTTCCGCACCGCGCAGCGATGTGGAGCAGGCCGCGCGCGACATCGAAAGCGGCCAGCTCGACACCGATCTGCACAACACCCCGGGCGTGGAGCGCGTCGTGCGCGAACGCCAGGCGGCCAATCGCGACGACAGCGATCGCCAAGTCGCCAATCGCAGCGCAGATGACCTTGCCCACAAGCGAGGCCAGACGGGCGGCCCTTCGCACAGCCGCGACGAGCACAAGGGTTGACCGGCGCATGCGCATCGCTTATGTGACCGAAACCTGGCCGCCGGAACTCAATGGCGTGTCGCTCACTGCCGCGCGCACCGTGGCGTTTCTGCAGGCGCGCGGGCATGACGTGATGGTGGTGCGCCCGCGCCAACGTGCCATCGACGCCGGCAAGGCCGCGTTGGCGGACGACACGCTGCGCGTTCCTGGCGTGCCGATTCCGCTGTATCCGGATTTGCGCATGGGGCTGCCCGCGCGCCGGCGCCTGCTTCGCGCGTGGGCCGCCTATCGGCCCGACCTTGTGCATGTCGCCACGGAAGGGCCGCTCGGCTGGTCAGCCATTCGCGCCGCGCGGCAACTCGGTTTGCCGGTGACGTCGGATTTCAGAACGCGCTTTGACGAATACGGCCGCCACTATGCGTGGGAGGGCGCCGTGACGCTGGTGCGCGCGTATCTCCGTGCCTTTCACAACCGCACCGACCGCACGTTCGTTCCTACACGCGAATTGCAGCGGCAGTTGAGCGAACTCGATTTTGCGCGCCTGACCGTCAGCACACGCGGCGTCGATGCACACCAATTCACACCCCAGGCCCGCAGCGACGCATTGCGCGCGCAGTGGGGCGCCAATGCCGATACGCCGGTCGTGCTCACGGTTGGCCGTCTGGCGTTGGAAAAGAACCTCGGTGTCGCGCTCGATGCGTTTCATGCGGTGCGCAAGCCCGTGCCCCGCGCACGCCTCGTCATGGTGGGCGATGGCCCGCAGCGCAACGCACTGCGCAGGCACTGTCCCGATGCCATCTTTGGCGGAACGCAGCATGGCGAGGCACTGGCCGCGCACTATGCATCGGCTGACGTGTTTCTCTTTCCGAGTTTGACCGAGACCTTCGGCAACGTGGTGGTCGAGGCGATGGCCAGCGGTTTGCCCGTGGTCGCGTTCGATACCGCAGCGGCCGGCATGCTCGTGCGCAGCCAGGAGAACGGCTGGCTCGCGCCCGTCGGTGATACCGCGTCCTTCACGCAGGCGGCCGTCGCGCTCGCCACCGATGCCGGCTTGCGGCAACGCCTCGGGCAGGCAGCGCGGCTGACGGCGCAGGGCCTGGATTGGCCGCGCGTGCTCGAACGCTTTGAAGCCGCGCTCATTGCCGTGCGCGACGCTGCCACCAACGGGGAGGCCTACCATGGCGACCCACGCCTGGCCTGACTGGAAGCGCTGGCGCGAGCGCGATCGGCAGCTCGCCGTGGCGCTCAACCACGTGGCGGGCAATGCCTCGGCCATGCGCTTCTATCGTGGTGTCAGCCGCCTTGGTGACGGCATGCTCTGGTATGCATTGATGGCCGCGCTGCCGGTCGTGGGCGGTGAGGCCGGCTGGGAATGCGCCAAGCAGATGGGGCTCACGGGGCTGCTCTCGCTCGTCATCTACATTGTGCTCAAGCGCGGCGTGTGCCGTCCGCGACCCTATCTTTCCTGCAAAGAGATCCACCTGTGCGGGCGCGTGCTCGATCAGTTCAGTTTTCCATCGGGTCACACGCTGCATGCGGTGTCGTTCAGCATCGTGATGGCAGCGTACTACCCGCGCATGGCGCTGGCGCTGGTGCCGTTCACGCTGATGGTCGCCATCTCCCGCATCGTGCTCGGCCTGCACTATCCGAGCGACGTGCTGGCGGGAGCCGGGCTTGGGATGCTGATCGGCGGGTTGTCGGTGTGGCTGTTCTAAGGCCCGCGCTCAGTACGACGTTTGCGCGTGCCCGGTGACGGTGGTTTCCGGGCCGCCCATCCAGGCTTGCGCCAGGGCCTGCGCAAAGCCGTTCTTGGTGACGGGGGTGCGCGTCTCCAGGCATGTGGCAAGCAGTTCCTGCCAATGGCGAATGACGTCGGGATGCGCTGCGTCGGCCGGATGCAGGCCCAGGCGCAGCAGCGGCGCGTCGGCGTGCCGCTGCGCGAGCCAACGCAGGTAGTATCGGGACATCAGTCGGCGCGCCGGCGAGCGAACGCTATACGTCAGACACGGTGCCTTGAGCGGGCGGCGCGGGTGCAGCAGGTAAAACCGCCGCAGCGTGGTTGTGTAGCGCAGTGGCAGCCCGTCGAGTGCCTCCCAGGTGGCCGGGTTCATCAGCCACGCCGGTGCGACAAAGCCATGCAGCGGCCAGCCGTTGGCGGCAAACCACGCGGCGCCGGCTTCGATGCGCGCACGCGCTGCTGCCAGCGGAATCGCCGAGAACTCGCCTTCACCGGCGGTATAGCGCGTGCGGATCAGTTGATTGATCAAGCCGCCCGGAGGCTGGTCATCGAGGTGCGCATAGCCATGCAGCACAAGTTCATCGCCCTCCGCCAGGCATTCGCTCATCACGCGGCAGAAGCGCTCGCTGTTGCGGGCGGTCGGGCCGCGATAGAAGTTTGGAATGACCAGCAGCGATTTGGGTACGCGCGCCACCTCGTCCAACGCAGAGAGCAAGACCTTGCACGCAGGCCAGTTGGCGGGCGTGACATCGTGCATGGCGAGAATGAGATAGCGCGACATGATGATCAACTAAGCGACTGTGGTCTGGGCTAACAGCTGCGCAATGCGCGCACGCGCTCGTGAGCCGGTTCGAACGTTGCTGCGGCGGTGCCGGCTTGCCGGCCGAGCAGCGCCAGATAGCGGTGCAGCAGCTGCGGCAGCACGGCCCGCCAGTCGTACTGCATCGCATGGCGGCGCGCGGCGTGCGCGAGCGTCACCGGATCCCGTTGGCGCAGCGCCTGGAGCGCCTGGGCAAAATCGTCCGCGGTGCAACGTGGCACGGCATAGCCGACGCGCTCGTCCACCAGCTCGCTCAAGCCGCCCGCTGCGCACGTGACGACCGGCACGCCGCTGGCCATCGCTTCCAACGCGACGAGGCCGAATGTTTCCTGATCGCCTGCATGCACGAAAACATCGACACTGGCCATGGCGGCGGCCAGGTGCTGCGCATCGCCTTCATAAGCGAGCGCGCGAACATGTTTGCCGCGCGGAGGTGTCGGGCCCGAGCCGATGGTGACTAGCACGCTCCCGTCGTCGAGCTTGTCTACCGCGTCGCAGAGCACGTGCAGGTTTTTCTCCGGCGCATAGCGGCCGACGTACAGGAGCACGCGGGCATCGCGCGGCAGGTCCAGCTGTTCGCGCCAGCGCAGCGAGCGCCGTGCGGGGTGGAAAAGGCGCGTGTCCACGCCCAGCGGTTGCAGCTCAATGCGCTGCACGCCCAGGTCGGCCACCTTCTGCGCGATGTAGCGGCTGGGCACGAACACCGTGTCGAAGTGCGGATACAGCTTGCGGGCGTACGCCGCTGCGGCCAGTTCCGCGGGTGGGCCGCCCAGCCGGCGGAAGAACGCAGGCAGATCGGAGTGATAGAACGCCGCCACCGGCACCTGCAGCCGCGCGCCGGCATGTACCGCCGCCCACGACAGCCGATAGGGGTCCCCGGCTTCAATCAGGTCCGGCGACAACGCACAGAGAGCACGCACCGCTGGTCCGGTGCGCAGCGGAATGCGATAGCCGTGCGAAAGCGGCAGCGGCACGCCGGGCACCACGGCGATCTCGTTGCTGGCGTCGTCCGCCGTGCCGGGTACAACCAACGTGTGCCGCCAGTGCGTGGAGCGCAGGAAGTCGTGCTTGGCCCGCAGGTAGCGTTTGACGCCACCGCTTTCCGCCGCCCAGAACATCGTGACGTCCGCCAGATGCAACCCGGCGGCTGTGGCATCGCCGTCGTGGCGATGCGGGTAGTGATCGGTGGGCAGCTTGCGCACGGTGGTCAGACCTGGCGCCGCATTTCGGCGGGTGCAATGCGCATGAGGCCGCGGTATTTGGCGACCGTGCGGCGCGCAACGATCACGCCCTGCTCGGCCAGCATTTTCGCGAGCGACACATCGGAGAGCGGCGCGTCCGCGTCTTCGGCTTCGATCATCTCCTTGAGCAGCGCCCGCACCGAGGCGGCCGAGCATGCACCGCCAGTGTCCGTCGCCAGTTGGCGCGAGAAGAAGTACTTGAACTCGAAGATGCCGCGCGGCGTCGCCATGTACTTGTTGCCCGTGGCGCGAGAGATGGTCGATTCATGCAGCCCGAGTTCTTCGGCCACATCGCGCAGCACCAGCGGCTTCATGGCCACCTCGCCGTATTCCAGAAAATGCTTCTGGTGCGCAACGATCGCCTCTGCCACGCGCTGGATGGTGGCAAAGCGCTGCTGCGCGTTGCGGATCAGCCAGCGCGCTTCCTGAAGCTGATGTGCCAGCGGGGTGCGATGGTGGCCGCGGGTCTGCGCAAAAAGCTCTGCATAGACCTTGTTGATGCGCGCGCATGGCGCAACCGACGGGTTTGTCAGCGCAATCCACTTGCCTTTGATCTTCGTGACGATCACGTCCGGCACGATGTAGCCGGCATGCGCCTGGGAGAAGCGCAGCCCCGGGCGCGGGTCGAGCATGCGGATCAGCGCGCAGGCATCGCGCAACTCTTCTTCCGTACACCCCAGCGCACGACGCATTTGCGTGAATTCGCGCTTGGCCAGACGCGGCAGGTGGCTGCGCACGATGTCTTGTGCGATCTCCTGGATCCGCTCTTCGGCTTCGGTGTCCGCGGGGCGCGCTTCGATCTGCAGGCGCAGGCACTCCGCCAGATCGCGTGCGGCCACGCCCGGCGGGTCCAGGCTCTGCACGAGCGCCAGGGCAATCTGCATTTCCTTCTCGGTTGGGGGCGGCTCCACCGGTGCCAGCGGGATCAACTCGGAGAGCAGTTGGCGCAGGTAACCGTCGTCGTCCAGCGCTTCGATCAGCGTCTGCGCGAGGAGGCAGTCGCGCTCAGACAGGCGATAGCTGCGCAGCTCCTGGTGCAGATGCTCGCGCAGGCTCGGCGTGGAATGTACCCATTCGCCGATGTCGCTGTCTTCACCGTCGCCGTGGTGGGCGCCGCCGTGGCTGTAATAGGTGCTGAAGTCGGTGGGAAAGTCTTCCGATGCGGCCAGCGTCGCGTCGGTTTCGATGGCGCTGGTGGTGGTTTCCAGCGGGGCGTCGTCTACAGGCGCGTGGTCGGCCGCGACGCCGTCCAGATCGGTAGAAATGGCAATGTCGCTGGTGCGCGCGACATCGGGGTGCGCACCTGCTTCTTGCTCGACTTCTTCCAGGAACGGATTGCTTGCGAGCGCTTCTTGCATTTCCTGCGCAAATTCGGTTGCAGACAACTGCAGCAGCTTGACGGACTGCTGCAGTCGCGGGGTTAGCGCGAGATGCTGCTTCGCACGCATTTCCAGAGCGGCCTTAACCATTCGCCTTGCCTCCTTTGGTGAGTGGACGTCGACATTTCCGCCGACACTTCACCGCTTCGATGCAAAGGGTATGCCATGTCAACAAACCCAGTCACCACAAGGCTTTGTGGGTGGCTGGCACGCCGTTTCTACATGGTCATGTCGTTTTTATATGCACAGTGTTGCCGGCACATGACAGCGCCGGCGTGGGGCACGCGCTGCGTCGGCCTAGGCAGACGGGTGGCACCGCAGGTACATGCGTTGCTGCGGTAGGAAGCGGGAGACGCGCCGCAGTGCGCTTCCATTGCCTTCTTATCAAGCACCACTTCCCTGGAGAAACCACATGCGAACACGTTTCCTGACCGCTGCGCTTGCCAGCGTCATCTTGAGCCTTGGTATGGGTACCGCCATAGCCCAGACGACCAACGCGCCGGTCGACAACCAGGAATCCAGCAACCCGACCAAGGCGCCGGGCAAGCGTACCGACCCGCCGTCGACGACGGCAGACCGCACGGCCAATACACCGATGGCCGGCAGCGAGGCGACACCTGCTGCGGGCGGCAGCGACACCAGCAAGCCGATGCACAAGAAGCATCGCAGCCACAAGAAGTCCGGGTCTACCGTGCCGGGCGGTACGAACAGCGCGGGCGACATGTCGCACTCCGGCGTGCAGGCTGGCGGCAATGACGCCGCCACGACGACCGGTAATTCCTACCCCGGCAGTTCCAAGCAAGGTCAGTAACGTTGAAAGGAAAGGGCTTGCCATGCCGATGACACTCACCACCGCCGTCCGCACGGGCCCGCGCGCCCGCGCGGAAACCGAACCCGCACCACGCCGCCGGACGCCGGAACCGCAGGAACGCCGCCGCCACGAGCATCCCGGCGAGCGCGCGCACGCGCATCCGCGCTAGCACGTCAGCGCGGATGCAGCGGGTACAACAGGGGCGAAGGCGGTGCAGCGCTGAGAAGCGCCGCCGTCAGGCCGCCATGGCGGCGGCCGCGGTGCTTTGGTAGAGGTCGAGGCGGTTGTACAGCGTCTTCAGGCTGACGCCGAGCGTCTTGGCAGCCTGGCGCTTATCACCGTGAAAATGCTCCAGCGTGGCCATGATCATCGCCCGTTGCGCATCTGCCAGTGTCACCCCCACCGACAGGCTCAGCACACCTTCCTTCACCGTCGGACGCGCCGGGCCGCGCGTCTGTGCGAGCGGCGTGGCCAGCTCGACGGTTTTCTCGCCGAGGATATAGCCGCGGTGCACAGCATTGCGCAACTCCCGCACATTGCCCGGCCAGGTTTGGGTGCGCAGCGTCGCCAGGGCCTGACGGGAGAACATCTTGTCGGTCTGGTGTGCGGCATTGAACTGGGCGAGAAAATGCAGGGCCAACTCTTCGATGTCGTCGCCGCGGTCGCGCAGCGGCGGCACATGCAGCGGCACCACCGCCAGGCGGTACATCAGATCTTCACGGAAGGCCCCATCGCTGACCGCTTCAAGCAGGTTGCGGTTGGTGGCAGCGATGATGCGTGCGCGTGTCTGGATCGGCTCGGTGCCGCCCACCCGCATGAATACGCCGGTTTCCAGCACGCGCAGCAGCTTGACCTGCATCTCGACCGGCATCTCGGTGATTTCATCGAGGAAGATCGTGCCGCCGCAGGCATGTTCGAAATACCCGATATGACGCTGGGAAGCGCCCGTAAAACTGCCCTTCTCGTGGCCGAACAATTCCGACTCGATCAGGTTGGGCGAGATGGCGCCGCAGTTCACGGCGATGAAGGCCTGGTCTGCGCGCGGGCTCATGTCATGCACCGTGCGCGCGATCAACTCCTTGCCGGTACCCGATTCGCCCATGATGAGCACGGTGGCAAGCGTGCCGGACACCTTGCCGATCTGATCGTACAGCGCGCGCATCACCGGCGAGCGGCCGTAGAGGTGGCCGAAATCCGGCTCGGCAACAGGTTGGGCAGAAGGCGTTTCAACGTCGGGCGCTACACGCTCGGCGTCGTCAAAGTCGGCCAGGGCGGGGGGATAGCTCAGGCGCCCGGCGGTCACTGCACGTTCGTCGGCGAAGGCTTCGCTCAAGGACATGGCTCCCTCGTGGTTGATCGCGACGGGGACGTCCTGGCGAGCGGCTGCATCTTCAGCGATGCAGTCTCCGGAAGGCTGGGTACGTCGTCATCCCGTCACATTGTGTTGAAAAGTTGAGCCATTATCAGGGCCGCACAAGCGCGTTGTATGTCGGGCATGCGCTGACGTTTCTTCCATCCTGTCGGTCAAACGCTGACAAGAAACGGGCCCGAGACGCAGATGCCGCGCGGGTTTCACATGGCCATGCGACGTACGGTGACCATTTCCGCCCGCAGGTGGCGAAGCGCTGGCCTTCTCAACTATGCTGACTTCTGCGTAGTTCCAGCGGTCCGCCCTGGAGTGATGTATTCGATCCATTTCTTGCACGCGTGCGTGTAAAAATTACCAGCGTCCATATCGTCGACGTGGGTGTGCCCGTGCGATGTCCGGGGGTGTATTAGATGGAATACTTTTTGCACCTGCCGCCGGTTCTGCTGCCAAGCGTACCGTTGCGCCATGCATGACCGCCGGCACCTGCCGGCTCATCCAACCACATTGAGATGCCACATATCCTGATTGTCGAAGACGATGCCAACGCACGCGCTGCTCTGGGCGAGCTGGTGGGTGCCGAGGGCTTCACCACCGCGCTGGCCGGGTCGCTGCGCGATGCGCGCATTCAGATGTCGCGTCACAGCCCCGATGCCGTGTTGATCGATCTTGTCCTGCCTGACGGCAACGGCATGGACCTGATGGAAGACATCCCGTCGCACTCGGGTACCGAGATCATCGTCATGACGGGGCATGCCAGCGTGGAAACCGCCGTCGAGGCGTTGCGCATGGGTGCGGCCGACTACCTCGTCAAGCCGGTCAACTTCCAACGGTTGAAATCCGTACTGGCGCGCATTCCGCGCCCCGGCGATCTCAAAGCGGAAATCGGCAACCTGCGCGGCGAACTGCGGCGCCTGGGCCTGTTCGGCCAGATGCTCGGCAACTCGACGGCGATGCAGACGCTGTATGACCAGGTCAGCCGCGTCGCGCCCACCGAGGCGACTGTGCTGCTGATCGGCGAGTCGGGTACCGGGAAGGAGTTGGCCGCCCAGACCATTCACGACCTCAGCCTGCGCCGCAAGCAACCGTTCCTGCCGGTCAACTGCGGCGCCATCTCGCCCAACCTGATCGAGTCGGAAATGTTTGGCCACGAGCGTGGCAGCTTCACCGGCGCGGACCGCCAGCACAAGGGCTACTTCGAACGCGCCAACGGCGGCACGCTGTTCCTCGATGAAATTACCGAGATGCCGATCGAACTGCAGGTCAAACTGCTGCGCGTGCTGGAAACCGGCGTGTTCATGCGCGTGGGCACCAACCGCGAGATCGATTCCGATGTGCGCGTGATTGCCGCCACCAACCGCGACCCCGAAGAAGCCGTGGCAGACGGCAAGCTGCGCGCCGACCTGTATCACCGCCTGAACGTGTTTCCGCTGCAACTGCCGCCGCTGCGCGAGCGCGGCAAGGATGTCGAACTGCTGGCCCAGCATTTCCTCGACCAGCTCAACGCGCAGAGCAATACCAAAAAGGCATTCCTGCCGCCGGCCATGGAGACGCTGCGCGGCTATCACTGGCCGGGCAATGTGCGCGAGCTGCGCAATTACGTGCAGCGCGCCTACATCCTGTCGGACGACGCCGGCATCGATACCGCGAACGTGCCGCTGCAGGTGTCGAGCACGCAGACCTCGTCCGGTTCCACGCTGACGATTTCGGTTGGCACATCGCTGGCAAGCGCCGACAAGAAGATCATTCTTGCCACGCTTGAGCAGTGCGGGGGTGTGAAAAAGCGGGCGGCTGAGCTGCTTGGTATCAGCCTGAAGACGCTTTACAACCGGCTGGAGGAATACGGCAGCAGCTCTGCCGAGGACGTTGGCGAGGGCAACAACACCAGCAACAGTGCGGGCTCCGGCCGCGCGCATGCCACCGAGGCATAACCGGAGTTCCTGGCGCGGTACGCGGCTTGCTGATCCCGTGGGGTATCCGCCCCATGGCGGCAAGCTCACTCAACTGCACAGGAGGTCACCATGCTGCGTTATGCAGTCATCTTTTTCATCATCGCCCTGATTGCGGCCGTGCTCGGGTTTGGCGGCATCGCTGCCGGCGCAGCGAGCATCGCCAAGATTCTGTTCATGATTTTCGTGGTGCTGTTTGTGGTCAGCCTCATCTGGGGCCTGGTCGCGGGCAGAGGATGACGCCGGGATGATGCGTACAGCTTTCAACCCGGCTCTCACGACGCCATGCAACTCCAGGAGCGCTGACTGATGGAACCGTCTCAAACCAACCCTTTCCCCAAATCCGATGCCAACGGCAACCTCATCCGCAGCGACGTGGAGCAGGCCGCCGAGCGTGTGAAGGCGACCACGGCGCAGGCCATCGATCGCACCGCGGACGCTGCGGCTACCGCGCTCGACGAAGCGGCTGCCAAGCGCGAGCAGTTGCGCGCTTCCCAGCAGCGGCTGATGAGCAACGCGGCCGAATGCATGCATTCGCATCCGCTCGCGACGATCGGCCTGGCGTTCGGTGCCGGCTTTCTGATCAGCCGGTTGCTGGGGCGCAGCAACGATTGAGGGCGAAAGCCTTCCTTCATGGCGGCCACGGTGGCGTGCTTGCGCGCGCGCCGTGCGCTGACTAGGCTCGAGGTCCAGGCCGGCACTGCGCCGGCCGCGTCGCTTTGCAAGGAACATCCATGCGCCTGGCTGCCTGCTTCGACCGCGCTCTGCTCAAGCGATCTGCCCAGGTGCTGATCGGGGCAGTGCAACAGTGGTCTGCCCATCGTGCCGCGAGCAAAGGCGCGGCGCTGTCGTTCTACACGTTGTTCTCGATGGCACCGGTGCTGGTGCTTGTCATCTCGATCGCGGGGTTGTTCTTCGGTGAGCAGGCCGCCCGCGGTGAAATCTTCGGACAGATCGAAGGATTGGTAGGCGCGCAGGGCGCGTCCGCAGTGGAAGCCGTGCTTGCCGCGACCCGGCGCTCCGGCAATGGCCTATTCGCGGCAGTCACAGCCGTCGTGCTGTTGCTGGCGGGCGCCACCACTGCGTTCTCCGAACTCAAAGACAGCCTCGACGAGCTTTGGGAAGTGCCCTCCCGCCAGCAGCCCGGCATGTGGGGCTTGCTGCGTTCACGCCTTCTGTCATTCAGCTTGATCCTAGTGTTGGCGTTTCTGCTGCTGGTGTCGCTCACCGTCAACGCGGCGTTGGCGGTGGTGGAGCGTTTCTGGGGCGCGCTGTGGTCCGGCTCGACGTCAAGCATTGCGCTGGCTGCGGCCCAGGTGCTGTCGTCGGCGTTTTCATTTGCGGTCGTGGCACTGTTGTTCGGCACCATCTTCAAAATGCTGCCGGAAACGCGCGTGGCGTGGCGCGACGTCGCCCTGGGCGCGGTGGTGACGGCGCTGCTCTTCACACTTGGCAAGCACCTCATCGGCCTGTATCTCGGCAACAGCGCCGTCGCATCGTCGTACGGAGCGGCGGGCTCGGTGGTGGCGCTGATGCTGTGGATTTACTACTCGGCGCAGATCTTCTTCTTTGGCGCGCTCGTCACGCGGCAATATGCGCTGCAGTTCGGCAGCCGGCAGTACGAAGCCGCTGGCCGGGCCCGCGCCGCCGCGCAGGCGGCGTTGCTCAACCCGACGCTGGCGGCCAACCTGTCTAATGGAACAACAACCACAGGCGGCAGCGCCAGCGCCCCACGCGACGGGCGCTGACACGCCCGCTCAGCGCTCAATCCCGCGTCAACTGCTCCAGCAGCATCCCCGCCACAAAAGCGAGGCCGATCGTAATGACCGGATGCTGACGCACGGAGCCGCTCGCCTGCTCCGAGACATTCGCATGCAGGTTCTTCAACTGTTCAGTGCGTCTGTCGAATTGCGTAAGCGCGGTGGAAAGGACGCTCGCGAGCCGGTCGATCCCCTCCGCCGTCGCATCTTTCACGCGCTGCGCGGTGTGGTCGATCTGCGGATGCAGCGTGGTGACGGTCGCACCGTGGGCGCCGTTCGTGCCGTTTGTGCCATTGCTACCGGGCGACTTCGGGTTCAGTTCGGTCATCTGGGCCTCCTGAGCTGGGTAACGTCACTCTCGTAGCAAGCAACCGTCATGCCCCAGACGTTGCGCGATGCCAAAAGAAAAGGGCCACGACTGTGGCCCTCGACACGGTGAGGAACTGCGCGGCTAGCCGACCGTCACCACGGTCTTGCGCACGGCCCAGATTTCAGCTTGCAGGGCGAGTGCGGCGAGTGCCTGCAGGCTGTCCTGCGGCAGGGCCTTGATCCGTTTGCGGCGATTGGCGGCACGCTGCTGACGCGCCGCGCGCACGCTTTGCTCGTCGAGTTGCCACGCCTTGCGGGTGGTCTCGATGATGCGTTGCACTGCCGGATCGACAGGGATTCGACTACGCACGATGTTGGACTCCTTGCTTCTTTGCTTCTTCAAATATCGCGGCGTACCCAAAGGCGGGTTTCGCGACGGACTCCACAATACGGGAGCTTCATGACAACTTCGATAACACCGGCTCCGAAAGGGTTGTCAGTGCATTCCCACAACGGGTTGGTCTCGTCCGTCCGGGGGACGGTTCCTAGGGAGTTTCCCGCGCTTGCGGCCCGGATCAGTTGATCCTAAGCAGGGGCGCCGATCGCGTACAATCTCGGCTGCCCCGGATTGACAACGCCGTTCGGGCAGTCCATCGGCCGCCGGGATGACCCGCCAGCCAGCGCACTTGCCACGTGCGCAACCATCCGCATTTTTCACTCCTTCCCTTTCGGTTTTTTGCCCGTGAGTACGCTGCAGCAGGAGATCCGGCGCCGCCGGACGTTCGCCATCATTGCCCACCCGGATGCGGGTAAAACCACCCTGACCGAGAAGCTGCTGTGGTTCGGCGGCGCCATCCAGATGGCTGGCGCCGTGCGCGCACGTAAAGCCAACCGCCACGCCACCTCCGACTGGATGGAGATGGAAAAGCAGCGCGGCATCTCCGTTACGTCGTCGGTGATGCAGTTTCCGTACCGGAACGAGGGCGGCGATTACATCGTCAATCTGCTCGACACCCCGGGCCACGAAGACTTCTCGGAAGACACGTACCGCACGCTCACGGCCGTCGACTCCGCGGTGATGGTGATCGACTCCGTCAACGGCGTGGAAGCGCAGACCATCAAGCTGCTCAACGTCTGCCGGCTGCGCAGCACGCCCATCCTCACGTTCATCAACAAGCTCGACCGCGAAGGCCGTGCGCCCATCGAGCTGCTCGATGAAATCGAAAGCGTGCTGCAGATCCAGTGCGCGCCGATGACGTGGCCCATCGGCATGGGCAAGTCGTTCAAGGGCGTATATCACCTGGTGAACGACACGGTGCAGCTGTTCGACCCGAACGCCGACAGCGAGAAGGGCGCCACTGCCGGGTTGATCCAGGGTCTGGATAACCCGGAGCTGGATCGCGTGCTGGGCTCGCAAGCGGAAGAACTGCGCATCGACATCGAACTCGTGCGCGGCGCATCGCACACGTTCGACAAAGAGGCGTTCCTGGCCGGCAAGCAATGCCCGGTGTATTTCGGTTCGGCAGTGAACAACTTCGGCGTGCAGTCGCTGCTCGATGCACTGGTCGACCAGTCGCCCGAGCCGCTGGCGCGACCCACCGAAACCCGCGAAGTCAAGCCGATGGAAGAGAAGTTCACCGGCTTCGTCTTCAAGATCCAGGCCAACATGGACCCGAAGCACCGTGACCGCATCGCGTTTGTGCGCGTGTGCTCGGGCCGCTTCGAGCGCGGCATGAAGCTGCTGCAGGTGTCGACCGGCAAGACGGTCGCCATCAACAACGCCATCACGTTCATGGCGCAGGACCGCAACACCACGGAAGAGGCCTTCGCCGGCGACATCATCGGCGTGCCCAACCACGGCACGATCCGGCTGGGAGATGCCTTCACGGAAGGCGAGGCGCTCAAGTTCACGGGTATCCCGTCTTTTGCGCCGGAGTTCTTCCGTCGCGCGCGCCTGAACAATCCGCTTCGCCTGAAGCAGTTGCAGAAGGGTTTGCAACAACTGGCCGAAGAAGGCGCTACGCAGATGTTCCGTCCGCTGGCGTCGAACGACCTGGTACTGGGCGCCGTCGGTATCCTGCAGTTCGACGTGGTGGCGCACCGCCTGGAGCACGAGTACGGCGTCGATGCGATCTTTGAACCGCACGAGTGCTCCACCGCCCGCTGGCTGCGCGGCAAGCAGGAAGATATCGACAAGCTGATCGACAAGGCCGGCCACAACGTGGCGCTGGATGGTGCCGGCGACTACGTGTACCTGGCGCCGAGCCAGGTGAACCTGCGCCTGACGCAGGAGCGCTTTCCGGACATCCAGTTCATGGAAACGCGGGAAATCGTCTAACGGGCGATAGGCGAAGAGAAACGGGGCCATGTGCCCCGTTTATTTTTATGCAGCCTTAGCTCACCAGCCGTGTCCCATCGAGCGCCGTGAGCAACCAGACAATCAGAAATGGCGCCGAGCACAGGCCTCTGGAGAGAAGGCGCGCGCGCTTGACGAGCAGCGCCCGGATCGCGATGCCGCTTGCCAGCCAAGACACGGCACACCACACCAGGTAGTTGCGCTGCGACTTGTATGCCCACATGGCCGCAGCAGGACTTTCAGCGCCGAAAGGGTAATCCTCTGGGGCAGTTAAGCTGCCCCAAAGTTCGAGTGGGGTGATGCAGAACACGAGCGCAGGAATCAGGGCTAACGCTAGCCTAATAGCGAACGGCCAGCTCCATGTCTTTGGCATAGAGAAGAAACTCCTTTGCGAACGACTCCATTGAATTGGTCAGGTCGATGCACCCAATGGAGCCGGGAAACGAGCCGCCGTGAATAGTGAAGTTGTTACGACCGTACACGTTGGTTCCGGGGTCCGGGACCAATCCGACGCGACGTGTCCCCCACGCGATGGTGCATCCCGGCCAGCGTCCCGCTTTGATCCTGATGAAGTTGAGTATGCAGGCAGCGCGGTTGATGGCAGGCGCTTCTTCCCATTTCTGGAAGTCTGACTGCAATGCGACATAGCTCCCTTCGGGAATGGGACCTCTATCCTTGAGCGATTGATGCTCCTTTCCGTTGAAACCGGGCTTTCCAGAGACGGCAGGCCAACGTCTCTCAACTTGCCCGCCTTCGATCCATTGCAAGGATTGGCCATCAAAGAGAAGCCGAGCGTGTCGACGCGAGATGCGCCACTCCACCTCGTCCAAATTGAGCAGCTTGACGATATCGCGCGGTGTGGGGGTCTTCGGAAGCTCGTCGCCAAATCGGTCTTCAAGGAATGCCAGATACTGGCGGCGTAAGGCGTAATTCTCTGCGATGGCGTGCTCAAGCGGGCTCATAGACCGATGCGACCTTTTTGCGAAGAGCGCATCTTGCTATCAAGACCGCGAGAACGGATATCGGCCGACTCTGAGTTCGATACGGTCAGTTGTCGATGCGGCGCTGGCGCTGTATCCGCACCCGCACCGCATCCAGTCCGCTGCCAGCATCCAGCACCGCATCGTCCGCAAACACGCCTTGCGCCAGACGCGCCAGCGTGCCGCCGCCCGGCACCTCCACCGCCATGCGTGCGCCGCGTTCCAGCGCATGCCGCAGCGTGTCATGCCACAGCACAGGTCGCGCCATGTTCCACGCCAGGTCTTCAACGATGTGGTTCGCGCGGAATAGCGCCCGCGCTCGACTGCTGCTGACGTAGGTGATCTGTGGCGCGTGGGCGGTGGCCTCTGCCGCGGCGGCCGCAAGCTCGTCGGCTTGCGCGTCAAGCAACGGGCAGTGCGACGGCACCGCCATGCACAAGCGCGTTGCCTTCGATGCGCCGTGGGCCAGCGCTCGTTCGGCGACCTGCGCGAGCGCTGCGTCGTTGCCGGCCACGACGATCTGCCGTTCCGCATTCACGTTGGCGACATAGGCCGGCGTGGCCGCCGAGTTGACTTGCGCAACGATGGCAGCGACCTCGGGTTCGGTCAGCCCGGCGGTGACGACCATGCCGTAACCGCTCGGGTACGCGTCTTCCATGAGCTGACCACGCAGACGGACGAGGCGCAGCGCATCGCTGAACTCCAGCACACCGGCGACAACGGCGGCAGGCCACGCCCCGATGGACAGGCCCGCCGCCATGTCCGGCCCTGCGTCCTGCCGAACCAGCGTGCGAGCCACCGCGACGCCGGCAATCAAGAGACAAAGTTGTACGGCCACCGTCGACCGCAACGCCTCTGTGGTGTCGAGCGTGAGCGTATCGACGCCCAGCACGTCACCGGCTTCGGTCAACGTCTGCGCAACCGCCGGGTCATCAGGCAGCGCATGCAGCATGCCCGCGCGCTGGCTGCCCTGGCCGGGAAACATGAACAGGATGCTCACGCCGCGTCGCTCCATGGGTCTGCGACGAGCCGGGGGCCGTGGTCGGTCTTGAGCAACGTTTGATGCGGCGACGCCAGCCAGTCGCGTAACGCGAAGCCGCCGTGGCCGGTGTCGATCTGCAAATCGACGCGGCACTCGGTATCGCCCAACAGGCGGACGAGCTGATCGCGTTGCGCAGTCGACGGGGCACGCGGCATGCGCACGACGAGATCGAGATCGCTGTCCGCATGCAGCACCGGCAAGCCGCTGGCGAGCGCAAAGCCGGAGCCGCCCGTCGGTCCCCACGCCCAGCCGAGTGCGTTGAGGCCGGGCGTCAGAGCGCGCAAAGTGCGCAGCGCAGCGAACGGTGCGTTGTGACCGATGGAGGTGGCTTGGGCTGCCAGCGCCTCGGGCGAGACCACACGCGTGATGCTGTTGGCGGCTACCGTTGCTGCGCAGCGTTCATGCCGCGCGCCGCCGCGCAGGCCGACCGGTATGGAACCATCGGTGCCGCGCGGTGCGCGTCGCACCACGACAGGCGCCCCTTGCCGGCACGCCGTGATGGCCCAGTCCGGCAAGGGCGCGCCATCCGTCGCCACGGGTGTCTCAGATACCCACAGCAGATCGTGCGCACGCAGCAGCGTGGTTGTCATCGCAGCAGCGCTTGTGTGGCCAGGAACAGGATCGATGGCCCGAGCAGGCAACCGAGGCCCGTATGGAACGTCGCCACGAGCGAGCCGTACGGCACCAGGCGTCGGTCGGTAGCCGCCAGACCTGCCGACACCCCGCTGACCGTACCCGCCAATCCGCCGAACACCATGGCCGCGCGCGGGTTGTTCAAGCCCAGTGCCTTGGCCGCGAACGGCGTGCCGACCATCACCAGGATCGCCTTGACGAGGCCCGTCGCAATCGACAGCGCCATCACATCGGAGGTGGCGCCGAGCGCCGCTCCGGTGACCGGCCCGACGATGTACGTGACGGCACCCGCGCCGATGGTGGTGACGCTCACCGGATCGGTGTAACCGAAGGCATAGGCAACGCAGGCGCCGACGATGAACGGCAGCACCGTCCCGAGCAGCAGCGAGATGGCGCCGATCATGCCGGCCTTGCGCGCCTCGGTTACCTGCACTTCAAAGGCTGTGGCCACGATGGCGAAGTCGCGCAGCATGGCTCCGCCCATCAGGCCGATCCCGTCGAACAGTTTCAGGTCGGCCAGGCCACGCTCGCCGCCGGTCTGCATGCCGCCCCAATAGGCGAGCACCAGCCCGATCATGATGGCGATGGCCGAGCCGTGCACGCGCCCAAACGTCAGCTTCTTGGACACCCACATCGACAGGCCCATGACGATGCCGACCAGCGCGAACGCCGCGACCAGCCCGTTGTGCTGCAGGACTTTCTCTAGCATTGACAGCATGGTGCGGCTCCTTAGGCGCGGGCTTGTTCGGATTCAGGCAGTGGCGGAAGCGGTTGTCGGTTTTCTGCTTTGCCTGTGCGGTTGATGACCGCGATGCAGGCACCGCACACGATCACCGCGCCGATGGCACCGAGCAACGCAACGGGGCCGCCGCGCAGTGCCGTGACGACGTTCTGCGTGGCTGCCATGGCCACCACCACGGGGATGTACATGGCGCCCCAGAACGAGACGCCTGCCTCGGTGGCGGCAGGCATCAAGCCGCGCTTGTGCAGGTAGAGCCGCGCGAAGATGAGCAGCAGCATGGCGATGCCCACGCCGCCCACGTTCGCCTTCACGCCGATGGCCTGGCCGAGTAGATCGCCCAGGAAGAGGCCGGCTATGTGGCATAGCGCTAGCAGGGTTGTACCGTAGATGATCACGTCTTTGTCTCCTGAAGGAACGGCGATGGGTCGCCTGTTGTGGTGTTTGGGTGATCGAGGGTTGAAGAATGGTTGTTTTTGCGTTGATTGCGTTGATTGCGTTGGTGGTGCATCCCTTGTTTCATCCCCTGCCGGGGCTGACTTACTTTCTTTGTCTTGCCAAAGAAAGTAAGCAAAGAAAGGCGCGCCCGATGCGGCGAACCCCTCCTTGAATTTCCATAACCGGGCGGAGAAGGGGAAAACTCGCTTCGCTCAAACAGTTCCCCTTCTTTTTTCCGCCCGCTTACAGAAATTCAAGGCGCCGCATAGGGCAGGGTACGGCCACTCCATCTGGTGCTTTAGGTTCGCGCCGTGATGTGTCTCCTATTCGCTATGCGCTTTCTGGCTGGGCGTTCCATTGCTCGCGCAGGCGTTTGCGGACTTCCGACGATGCTTCGCGCAGTGGTGCGCCCAGGCGGCTTTCCAGGCCGCGCGATGGGTCGGCTGTGATGTCGGCCAGTGCTGCGGCGAGTGCGGTCTGCACGGTGTCGACGTCGCCTGCATCTGGCGCGTCGGCAGACTTCACCTTCAGCAGTTTCCACAGCAAACCGAGCGACGCGAAGCTGGCGATGTCGTATGCCATGGGCGGAATCTCTTGCGCGAGGCGTTCCAGGTCGGCGACGGAGCGCAGGGTTACGCGCGCGGCTGCGGCCTTGCCCATCGCGTGCACCATCACGTCGGCGTCGTCCAGTGCGAGCAGGCGATTGGCCTGGTAGCCGTGCGCGAGCAATGCGCCCGACATGGCGCGACCGACGATGAGGCCGATGACGGGGTGGCCGGCCAAGCGTGCGGCAGCGTAGGCGTCCGCCGCTGCAGCCAGCGCGAGGTGGATGCCGTAGGCCTCCTCGCGGCGGCCGTAGGCTTGGCTTGCCACATCGATGACGGCGACGATGGCGCGCTTCTTTTCCTGCCCTGCATCGGCACGCATGGCATCGCGCACGGCACGCGCAAGCTGCCAGCCTTCGACGAGGCCGACTTCACCGTTGCGTGCGCGGGGGAAGCGGTTCTCGGCATCGGGCACGACGGCGATGTAGCGAGCCGGCTGACCCGCGAGCGCGGCATCGACGACTTGCAGCGTGCTGCCGTAACCCGGCACCGGTGTGCCGACGGCGAGCGCGCGCATCCAGGTCGCGCCGCGCGTGGAAAGTTCGTTCTGGCTCATGCGACGTCCTTTGCGTAGTGCGCGCGCACATCTTCTGCGGTGGCTTGGCGCGACGTGTCGACAGCGGCAAGTTGGGCGAGGTAGTGGTCGATCTGCTCGCTGCGCTGGCGCGCGGGTGCGCCGGCACGCAGCCACTCGATCACCTGCGCGCGGATCGTGACGGAATCGTCTTCGATGCAGACATCGGCCAAGCCGGTGGCGGCGCGTTGTTCGCCTCCGGTGAGGCTCCAGATGAAGGGGCGATCGCGCGAGTCGTATTCTTCAATGCCGGCTTCCTGCTCGATCACCTGCGGGCCGTTCAGGCCGAGGCGCGCTTCGCGCGTCATCAGCAGGTAGCTGCACAGGCCCGCTGCGATGCTCATGCCGCCAAAGCAGCCGACCACGCCTGCGGTGATGCCGATCACCGGCCCATACTCGCGCAGCGCACGGATGCCTGCGTGGATTTCAGCAATGGCGGCAAGACCCAGGTTGGCTTCCTGCAGCCGCACGCCGCCGGTTTCGAAGACGATCACGGCGCGTGTGGGAATGCCGTTGCGGTTGTCTTCCACGGCCAGCTCCAGCGCGCCGGCAATCTTGGCGCCGGACACTTCGCCCATGCTGCCGCCCTGGAAGGCGCCCTCAATGGCGAGCACCACCGCGGGCTGTCCGCCCAGCGTGCCGCGCGCCACGACGACGCCATCATCGGCCTGCGTGACGATGCCCTGACGCGGCAGCCACGGCGAGGTCAATTGTTCGAACGGGTCCAGCAGCTCACGGAACGTGCCGGGGTCGAGCAGGGCAATGGCGCGTCGGCGCGCGTCGCGTTCGATAAAGCTGTCGCGTTCAATCGGGTTGCGTGACATGGCTTCTCCTCAAGATTGCGCCAGCGCGTCAAGCGCTTCAAGCGCCTGCTCGAGCCGCAACCGCACCACGGCCGGGGTCGCGCCGAAGTCGTTGATGGTGATCTTGGCAGCCGGCCACGCGTGCGAGCCGAACACACGCGCAAGCTGCGCCTGCCACGTCGCGCTCATGCCATTGACGGACGTGGTGATGGCCACGTCGATCTGGCCGGCGTGGCCCGGCGTCAACAGCACTTCAAGGTCGCCCGAGCCGACCACGCCGGCGTATGCACGGCGCCCGGCGGGTGCACCGCCGGTGAACTGAAAATCAAGATGCTCCATGTTCGGTTTCCTGATGAGCGGATTCGATGTCGGACGCTGCGTGCGCGCTTGCGGGCAGGCGGTCGAGGAACAGCGCGGCAGCCAGCAGGTCGGCCGCGCCGCCGGGTGACACGTGCAGCGCCAGCATGTCTTGTTCAAGCGTGCGGAAAGCGCGGCGGCCCTGCGGTGTTGCCAAGCCGCCTTCTGCACGCACAGTTGCCGCGCCCGTTTGCACAACGCGCAGTGCTTGGGCACCGCCGCGTGCGAGCACGCAGGTGTCGTCCAGCGCGGCCATGACGGCGAGCAATGCATCCACGCGGGCGTGGTCTTCGCGGATGCCGGCCGCACGCGCTTCGCGCAGCGCAGGCAGCGCCACCTTGATCACGTGCGGGAAGCCGGCGCAGGCCTGGCCCTTGGCCCCGCCGACGCCGTAGTCGTTGCAGGCGCGCTCGCCTTTGTGGCCAGTCGAGACGGGGGCAAAGCGGTCGGGAATGTTTGCCAGGCGCGCGGCGCGGCGCGCAACAGCGGCTGCGTCCACTGCAGGCGGTGTTTGAGCTGCAGCCGTCACCAGCAAGCCCAGCGCCCAGATGGCACCGCGGTGCGTGTTGACGCCGCCGGTGGCCTCGAGCATGGCCGCTTCGCCTTCGCGCCCCAGGCGGCCGATGCGCTCGCGCAGGGCAAGTTGCGCACCGGCCTGCATTTCGGTTTGCGCGCCGGCCAACGCCATGGCTTCAAACGCGGGGCGCAGCGTCTGCGCGGAATGCACCATCAGCGTCCAGTCCAGATCGTCATGCGCGCCGTTGCCGCGCACATCCACCAGGCCGGGCTTGGGCGACAGCGTCACTTCGTCAATAAGGGCAGACTCCACCAGCGCGGCCAATCGCTTCGCGCGTGCTTTCGGGCTGGCCGGCAGGGGCCGTTGCAATGTCTTTTCCATTACCAGCTCCGGAAGCGCGCAGGCGGGTCGTACAGGCCGCCGGACCATTCGACGAGGTCGGCGATGCTCTTGGCGGCGAGCAGCTCGCGGCTCGCGTCGCTGCGGCGCACGTCGAGGTCTTCGGGCAGCGCAATCAGGCCGTCGCGGCGCATCTGTTCGGTCTTGGACGGATCATGCCGCAGGCCGATCGACGTGACGCCCGCCACCGCCGCAATCATGGCGCGCCGCTCTTCCAGCGAACGTGCCTTGTAGAGATACGCAATGCCGTCTTCGGTTAGCAGGTGCGTGACGTCGTCGCCGTAGATCATGATGGGCGCGAGCGGCATGCCGCTTTGCTTGGCCACGGCCACCGCATCCAGCGTGTCGACAAAGGTCGGCTTGCCCCCCTCCTGGAACGTTTCGACCATCTGCACGACGAGCTTCTTGCCGCGCTCGAGCATCGTCACGGGTTCCGTCATGTCCAACCATGCAGGCGTGGCGTGACGGCGGCCGCGCGGGTCGTGGCCCATGTTGGGCGCGCCGCCAAAGCCGGCCAGGCGCCCGCGCGTGACGGTGGACGAGTGCCCGTCGCCATCCACCTGCAGCGTCGCACCGATAAAGAGATCCACCGCATATTGGCCCGCCAGTTGGCACAGCATGCGGTTCGAGCGCAACGAGCCATCGCGGCCGGTGAAGAACACATCGGGGCGCGCGGCCACGTAGCGCTCCATGCCGAGTTCCGTGCCGAAGCAGTGCACGCTTTCCACCCAGCCGGATTCGATGGCGGGAATCAGCGTCGGATGCGGGTTCAGCGTCCAGTTGCGGCAGATCTTGCCCTTGAGGCCCAGGCGCTCGCCGTACGTCGGCAGGATCAACTCGATGGCGGCGGTGTTGAAGCCGATGCCGTGGTTGAGCGACTGCACGTTGTGCCGCTGGTAGATGCCGCGAATGGCCATCATCGCCATCAGCACGTGCACGGGCTTGATGAGGCGCGGGTCGCGCGTGAAGAGCGGCTCGATGTAGAACGGCTTGTCGGCCTGCACGATGAAGTCGACCCACGAGCCGGGAATGTCGACGCGCGGCAGGTCGGCCGCGTCATCGACGATCTCGTTGACCTGCACGATGACGATGCCGTCGGAAAACGCCGTGGGTTCGACCAGCGCGGGCGTGTCTTCGGTGCTCGGCCCGGTATAGATGTTGCCGTCGCGGTCGGCCTTGAAACCGGCTACCAGCGACACGTTCGGAATCAGGTCCACCACCAGCCGGGCATACAGCTCGATGTAGGTGTGAATGGCGCCCACTTCCAGCAGCCCGTCGGCCAGCAACTGGCTGATGCGCAGGCTCTGCGGCCCCGCAAACGAGAAGTCGAGTTTGTGCGCGATGCCAGCTTCGAAAATATCGAGGTGTTCGGCGCGGCTCACGCTCGGCATGATCATGTGCAGATCGTGCAGGCGCTCCGGGTTCACCTTGGCGAGTGAGCGCGAGAGGAAATCCGCTTGTTTCTGGTTGTTGCCTTCCAGCACGACGCGGTCGCCCGGGGCGAGCAGCGCTTCGAGTGCGGCGACGATGTCGCCGGTGGGAATGACCTTGCCGTTGGCAATGCGGCGCGCTGCAGTCAGGCGGCGTTCTTTTTCGTCGCGCCGGCGGCGCCATTGCGGCGGGATGGGTGCGTTGGCCCCGTTTGCCGATTGGGTGGGCATCGGTTGCATTGGGTGGCGTCTCCAGCCTTGATTGATTTGATGCCCTGTACCGTAGGCTGTAAAAAGGTGCACTTCAATCAACCTAGGCGCGGTTTCATTAACTTGAAGTTAATGAAACAATGGCCAATTCTGATAGCAGCGCGCCCGTAGAACGCGCCCGGAGGAGCCCCTGCCATGGCAATCGATGAAGACATCACCCTAAAGAAGCTCGAGGTCTTCCAGTCGTTCATGACGCTGGGCAACATGGCCCGCGTGTCGGAGGCGTTGGGGCAAAGCACGGTGAGCGTGCACCGCGCGCTGCATTCGCTGGAAGAGGGTTTGCGCTGTCCGCTGTTCAAACGCGATGGGCGCAAGCTGATTCCGCTGTCGACCGCCTACGTGTTTGCCGAGCACGTGGAGCGCATCCTGGCCGAGTGCGAAGCCGGTGTGCGCCGCACGCGCGAAGCTGCAGGCTTTTCGTCAACGACGCTGAAGATCGGCGGGCTCTATTCGATGACGGTCGGCACGTTGCCGCGCATCTTTGCAGGCCTGAAAACACGCCGCTCCGCACTCGACATCGAACTCACGCTCGGTTCGAACCGCAGCCTGCTCGCCAAGCTGGAAGACGGGCAACTCGACGCCATCGTCATCGCGCTGGGCGAGCCGCTGCGCAATCCCGATCTGCTGACCCTGCCGATGTTTGACGACGAGATCCTCTTTGCCGCGCCACTGGGCTCGCCGTATGCGTCGTCAAAGGAGATCGATTTGCAAACCGTGCGCAGCGAAAAGTTCGTAGCGCTCGGCGATGACTTTGCGACGTATCACGACTTCATGGCCGCCTTCGACAAGGCAGGCTTTGCGCCACAGATTGCGCTGCGCGTGGGCGACATCTTCTCGCTCATGAACCTCGTGAGCGGCGGCATTGGCTATGCGCTGCTGCCGCGTCGTGTGGCCGATTTCAGCCCCAAGGTGCAGCTGATTCCGCTGGCCGCGCGCTATGCCATCAGCCAGCACATCGTGCTCGTGATGCAGCGCAATCGGGAGCGCGATCCGAACCTGCTCGCGTTGTCGGCGGAGTGCCGGTTATTGGGCGCGCGATAACGATGTTCATGTGTGCCGTACCACATGAAAGGCTTCTCCCGCTGCGGACGCGACGACGCGGCGCCTGATCTCTTCAAACTCCGTGTCCCGGTCCTTCATGCGGAAGCATCAGCGGCGCGCTTTTCGCTCATGGGCCAGACGCGACGTTCGAATTCATGCGGCGGAACCGGGGTCGAATAAAGAAAGCCCTGCGCAAAATCGCAATCGACTGCCTTGAGAAAATCCCGCTGCTCGGCGGTCTCCACGCCTTCGGCAATGACTTTGAGCCCCAATTTGTGCGCAAGCACGACCATCGCCTCGCACAGCGCCTGGTTGTCTTCGTCAAAGCTCAGGTTGTAGACGAATGAACGATCGATCTTCAGGTAGTCAATATCGAAGCGCTTGAGATACGCAAGCGACGAGTAACCGGTTCCGAAGTCGTCAATCGAGATTCCGATGCCTGCGCTGCGCAGCGTCAGCAGCGTCTCGTCCGTCCGCGATTCGGCCTGCAGTAGCAGCCCTTCCGTGATTTCCACCATCACGCTCTGAGCGGGCAGCCCTTCCCGAGCAAGGAAGTCTGGCCATCGCGCGCACAGTTGGCCATCCTGCCGCATCTGCACCGGAGACATGTTGACGCTGATCTGGAAAGACGGATGGAACCGGTCGCGCCATTGACGCGCCTGTCGCACCGCCTGCTTGAATACCCAATCGCCGATGGGGACGATGAGGCCCGTGTCTTCCGCCACGGAAATGAAATCATGCGGGCTGATGGTGCCGCGCTCCGGGTGCAGCCAGCGGATCAGCGCCTCGGCTTTGCAAACCTCGCCCGTGGCCAGCTCGACGATGGGCTGGTAGTAGACCTGAAACTGGCCGCTGGGCAGCGCGGTGCGCAGATCGCTGGTGAGCCGCAGGCGCTGTTCGGCCTCCACCTGCATATCGGGCTTGAAGTAACTGAAGCGATTGCGCCCGGCGTTCTTGGCCGCATACATGGCTTGATCTGCATTCTTGAACAGCACGTCAAGATCGTGGGCGTCGTCGGGGTAGAACGTGACGCCAACGCTGGCAGAGATGAAAGCTTCGTCTGCGCCCAGTTTGAATGGCTCGGCCAACTTGCCGATGATGGTCCTGGCGATCCGCTCAACGCTCTCTGCGTCATCCACATTGGGCAGGATGACGGTGAACTCATCGCCGCCAAGGCGGGCGACCGTATCCGTTTGGCGTACGCACGAGCTGATGCGCTTGCCGGCCTCGATCAGCAACGTATCTCCCCTGTCGTGCCCGAGCGAGTCGTTGACCTCCTTGAAGCGGTCGAGATCGATCAGCATCAACGCCATGCGCCGCCCGATACGGCCCGGCTGACTGGCTTCCTGCGCGAGTCGCTCGTGGAACATCTGCCGATTTGGCAGGCCCGTCAGTGCATCGAAATTGGCCTGTTTCCAGATGGTTGCCTCAAACGCCATCCGGTCGGAGAGATCACGACCGACCGCCAACACGGAATGCACATTGCCGGCTTGGTCGGTCTCCGGCGTGAGGCGGACGTGCGAGCATTGTTCCTGACCATCCTTGCCGGCCCATCTCAGTTCGAATTGCGCGCTTGTGCCGCTTGAAATGACGTCGCTAATGATCTTTTCGTAGACGCGCGCGTTGTCGCCGCCGGGGAGTTCCGAGGGCCGCTTGCCCAGCGCTTCCATAAGGCTGCAACCAGCCAGGGCACAGAACGCAGGGTTGGCGTAGATGCGGCGGGACTCGCGGTCATAGCGGGCAATCGTATCGGGCGAGTTTTCGATCAGTGTGCGAGACTCCCGCTCCCGCGTGACGAGCTCTGCCGTCCGCTCGACGACGGTCTGCTCGAGCGAGGCATTGATCTCGTTGATCTTCTGGATCTTCTGTTTGATCGCTTCGCGCATTCTCTCGAAGCGCTGCGCGAGCCTGCTCAACTCGTCCTGGGCGCGGGCCCCGGCCTCCACGCGCTTTCCTTCGTCCACCTGGGCGCCGGCATCGTCGCTGGTATCGTGCACCTTGCGCACCAGCTCCCTGAGCGGCGCAGAAATGCTGTGCGAGATGAAGTAGGCGAGGAAGATCGACAGCAGAACCCCCGAGATGCCGACCAGCGCAATCTGGTTGCGCACCGCCTGCGCCTCGGCCGTCAGCTTTTTCTCCGCGATGGTGCTCACCACGAACCAGGTCGTGCCGGGAATTTTTGCGTACGCAGTCAAATAGCGTCCTCCGCGCTTTCCCTCGACCGCAACAAAGCTTCGCGCCTCGCCCGATGTCGCGTTGCGCGCGAGGTTTTCGAGCAGGCCGGGTTCGGGGAGTGCGCCGATATCATTCGAGGCGTCGGCGGCCCGGATGATGACCTCGTTACTCGCATCGAGAATGTAGATTTGCGTACCGCTGCCCGTGGCGACGTCGTTGAAGATGGTCGAGAAGTATGCCGGGCGGACGATCAGCACCAGATTGCCGAGCTGGCGGTTGCTGTTCTTGTCGATGATGGCGCGCACCACCCCGACGTTTTGCTGTCCAACACCGTTGTCGTAGCTGCCCCAGTACGTGTGCGCATGCTCGTCCTGAGCGCGTGAGACGAGGCGTGTCACACCCTCGGTCAATTGCGTGGCGGCCTGGGTGTCGAGAATCCGGTTGTTCTTGTCGAGCAGATACTTCTGGTTGATGAAATCAACCGATCCGTAATGCTCGAGGAGCAGCCGCGCCATGTCCTGGCGTGCCTCGCTTTGCTCCTTGCTGTTGCCGCTCGCAGCCCTGGCAAGCGCACCTTGAACCCGATTGGAGAGCACCAGCAAGTTGCTTTCCGTCTCGATCTGCCGCATGCGCAATTCGATGTTCCTCGAGACTTGCTTGACCACCTCCTTCGAGAAGATCTCTGCGTTGTCCTTGATTGCCGCGATCGAGTTCACGTATGAAATGCTGGCCGAAATGCAGATCGGCAGCAGAGACAGCAGGATGAACGCGGCAACCAGCCGGTGGCGAATCTCAACGCGGCGAAGCAGGTCCTGTGAGAGATAGTCGAAAGCGCGCTGCAGCAACCGTGGGATCGAGTTCATTTGTAGTGCATCTTCGCTTCATTCTTGACCGACTCGTCGAGTCGCTTGGCCGCTTGGCGGGGCGACATCTTCTTGAGCAGCACGTCCTGCATCAACCCATGCAGTGACTCGAGCGTGTTTGAAGGCAGCGTCGAGTAGTACGGGCTGGCAGTCACCAGATAGCGGCTGACGGTATTCGTGTAGTCGACGATTTCCGGGTCAGTGACGGCCGTTTCCGCGTCTTGCTGGAACGGGGAGATGTTGTGGCGCTTTCTCTGCAGGATCGGGAAGCCTTTGCCGGCGATGAATTCCAGAAAGCGCCTTGCAGCCGCCTTGTTGGGGGTCTCGCATACGGCAAAGCCTGTCTCGCTGCCGAGCACGGGCACCACCTGCTCGCCGCGCTTATTCCATGGCGGAATGAACGCGCCGACCGCAAAGCGATTGCCGTGCAGCAACTGGCCCGCCGCCCAACTGCCCTGGAAGGCCATCGCCACCTTGCCTTCCTTAAAAAGACGCATGCCGTCGTCGTAGCCGGTTGCCATGAACGACGCCTGGACGTAGCCACGTTCCGGCAGCAGAGCCATTTTGGCGAAGATATCGGCAACCTCGGGGGTGTCGAGATCCAGCGTGCCCTCGGCCATCTTGCTTTTCCAGTTCGGCTCGTGCGCGATCACGTTGTTAGCGAAGCCCGAGGCAAACGGCCCGTTTCCGAGCATGTTCGGGAATGCGCCGTTCAACATCATGGGCGTGAATCCTGCGCGTTTGAGTTGCGCGCAAACGCGCAGGAACTCGTCGAAATTTGCTGGCAGCTTGTCGATGCCCGCTTTTTCGAACATCTCGCGGTTGTAGTAGATCATCGTCGTTGCGACACCGCCCGAGATGCCGAATCCTGTGCCGCGGCGGCTGGTCCAGTCCCGCTTGAGCGGGGCGAGCATGTTGGTCCACGCCGATGTCTGGCTGACATTGGCCAGGATGCCCTGATCTGCCAGTTCGGCCGAATAGGCATTTGGGTTGACGCTCAAAAGATCGGGCATCGTGCCCGCAGCGACGCGGGGTTTGATGTTCTCTTCGACCGAATTGCCGATCATGAACTGAACGTCCACCTGCACATCGGGATTGAGCTTGCTGAACTCGGCAGCAATCTGAAGCATCTGCTCGGGCCAGTCCGGTGCCCAGATCAATGCCGTAATGCTGGTCCGGTGCGGCGGGGGCGCACTGGTGATGGGGGCGTCTTGCTGGTGGCAACCGGACAGAACCAGCAAACCGATCAGACCGGATAGCAGCCGGGCAAAGTGGCTTCGTCGCACATCACGCTCGCGTTGGGTTCGGTATGAGCCGGTTGTGCTCGCGGAGCAGGAGAGACCTCTCGCGGCCGTCCGTCGTTTGGGGCCCTCGATATTGCTGAGCATGGATTGCCTGTAGATGACGGCATGCGCCAGCAGCACCCGCCACGCCCGGCAGATCGGGGCGCCCATGCGACAGACAGAATGCGGATAGTTGGGCATGACGACGAATAAGCTGATTAACCGCAACAGACGCAATCTGCTCATCGGCAGTCCACATGAATCCTTTAATGCTCACAAGGCGTGCGCGTTTGTTTCACACCTGGTTCACGCCTCAATGAACTCGGCACGACGACACACGGCAGTTTGCAAACGTTTGGCTTATGACGAAGGTGTTGGCAGGCTCATGCTGCACGACGTTGGTGCTCCTGCCCGCAGCGCGAGTCGGACTTGTATCCGATGATCCGCAGTCAGAGGGCCGGCTAGCCGGTTCCTAGGGGCGCAAACCAAACAACCCCTGCCAGAACGACTCGAACGCACGCCGCGGCACTGCAGATTCGTCGATGTGGGAGGCCGCGTCTTCGGGTGCGGGCCCTGGCTGCGCGTCGGTCATCTCCGTTGCAGGCTTGGGGGAGCGTCGTGCTTCCTGAAAAGCCCACACGCTGTCAGCGATGCGCGCGGCGAGTTCGGCATCGCAATCCCTGCCGAGCAGCACGCCGAACAGGACGTCGCGATTGTGGCCGGCGTCGGCAAAGCGCATCGCGATCGCCACCATCTTTTCGTAATGCTCCTGCGCGAGGCGTTCGCGCTCGCGTTGCGCTGCGCGCTCCTCTGCTTCCTGTGCATCGCGCTCCGCTTGCCAGCGCTGCATTTCCTGTGCGAATACCTCGTCGTAGACACGGCGCTGTTCAGCGTCGGAGAGGATCGCGTAGGCTTCGCGAATTTCCTGGAACGCCGCATAGGCCTCGGCTTCCCGGCCGGGGTTGCGATCGGGGTGCCACTTCATTGCGGCGCGGCGGTAAGCGCGCTTGATTTCGTCCAGGGTGGCGTCCGGCTGCACGCCGAGGGTCGCGTAGATGGTCGTCATGTGCGGTGTGGCGGCTGCCGGGGGAAAGGTCATCCTAGCATGGGTACGTGTGCATGCTGACCGGCCGCCCACCTGTGTCACCACACGCTGTCGAACCTTGTTGCATCAACGCATTCTCGCGTATATAGTTAGCCAAATGGATAACAATGGAATTGCGCTAGACGCGGTATTTCACGCGCTTTCGGACCCAACGCGCAGGGCGGTCATTCAACGGCTCGGTGAAGGGCCCGCGTCGGTAAGTGAACTGGCGGAACCATTCGACATGGCGCTGCCGTCCTTCATGAAGCACATGCGGGTGCTGGAAGACGTCGGGCTGGTCCGCTCGGAGAAGAGCGGACGAATCCGGACGTGCACGCTCGAGCGCAAGAAGCTGGCCGCAGCCGAGCGCTGGTTTGAGAAGCAGCACGCGATCTGGGCGAGCAGGTACCGCAATCTGGACAAGCTCTTAGAGAAACTCCAAGGAGAAGGCAATGAAGGCTGATCTTCGGTTTGATTTCCTCGTCGACATGCAAAAGAGCAGCCTCACCGTGAGGCGAGAGTTCGCGGCAAAGCGCCAGCTGGTGTGGGATTGCCATACGAAGCGCGAACTGCTCGATCAGTGGTTTGCGCCCAAGCCGCTCACCACCAAGACCAAGCATATGGAATTCAAGGAAGGCGGCTACTGGCTCTACGCCATGGTCACCCCCGATGGAGAGTCTTTCTGGAGCCGCCTGGACTATCAGAAGATCAACCCGATCGACGGCTATGCGGCGCTCGATGCTTTTTCTGATGAAGCCGGCGCCGTGAATCCGGATATGCCCCGCGCCCGCTGGGATGTCACTTTTACCGATGCGAAGGAACGCACTCTCGTCACGACTGTGGTGTTGTACAACTCGCCGGAAGACGTGCAGAAGGTCATCGACATGGGGATGAAAGACGGCATGACCTCCACCATGGAGCGGCTCGACGAATTGCTGCTGGCCCTGGCCGAGCGGGACGCGCTGGCTTAAGACCGCGTTTGCAGACGAGAGCGCCCCGGACAGGTCGGGGCGTTTTGCGTTGGGTGTGCAACGGTGTGCTTCAGGTGACGGTCAACGTTCCATTCATCGTCTCGTGGCCGGAGCCGCAGAAGATGTCGCACAGGAAATCAAACGTGCCGGTCTTGTCGGGCGTGAGCGCCAGCCGTACGGTCTGCCCCGGCACCACGTCGGCGCGCACGTTGAAATCCGGAATCGAAAAGCCCATCAGGATGTCCTGTCCGGTCAGCTCGAGCACCACGGGCACGCCGCGTTTGAGCGTGATCTTGTCGGGCGTGAACGTGAACTTGCGCGCATGCACGCGGATGACCGTCGGGCCCTCGCCGTGAGCGACGCAGGCGAGGGCCGCGCCTGCCGCAAGCACGGTCATCTGACGCAGCGCCAGCCGGCGCTTGGGGTTGTGTGCGATCAAGGCGCGCATGTCAGGTCGTCTCCGGGGTCTTGGGGGCAGTGGCTTCGCTGTTTGGTTGGATCGGCTGCTCGGCCAGCGCCCAGGTGGCGGCGTCCTGCTTGCCGTGCTCGGTGATGCTGCGCCAGCCCAGGCCGCGATACGGCGCGGCAGCATCCCACGGGATCGGGTTGCGTTTGGCCTGCGAGCCCGGCGCTGGCAGCGGGAACATCAGCGAGCGCGCCGAGTGGTGCGCGATATGCCCGGTCATGTGGTGATGTTCCTGATGGATGTGGCCATAGAACACCGTCACGTTAGGATGCGGCATCAGCAAGTCGATGACCTGCTGGCCATCGCGCGTGGCCCAGTCCCATTGCGGGTACAGATCGAACAGCGGTCGATGCGTGAACACGACGATGGGCGTGTGCTTCGGCACGGAGCGCACATCTGCCGCCAGCCACGCGAGTTGCGCATCGCCCACGCGCGCGGACGGGTCCGACACGTTGTCGATGGCGATGAAGTGCACGCCCTTGTGATCGAACGCGTAGTGCGTGCGGCCGAAGAGTTCGATATACGCCTCGCCGTTGTCGAGCGAGGCATCGTGTTCGCCGGGCATGTAGTGCACTACCGGCACCTCGATCTTGGCGGCAATGTCGCGAAACTCGGCCAGGCGCCTGCGGCGCTCGGCAGGGTCGTCGCTGATGTGGCTCAGGTCGCCGGTAAAGATGACAAAGTCCGGCGCGGGCGATAGCGCATTCACCGCCGCAATCGCCTTGGGCAGCGTTCCCTGCGAATCCGGATTGGGCGCGCCCTTGAAGCCCCAGTGGGTGTCGGATAACTGCACGAAGTAGAAATCGTCTGGCTTGGCGCCGACGGCGCGCGTGGTGGCCGCCATTGCCTGCCAGCCGGGCAGGCCGGATGCGTACACCAGACCGCCGACCGCGGCCAGTTGCAGGAACTGGCGTCGTCCGGGTTGCTTGCTCATGAGGGTCCCCTGCAATCGATGACTGAGTTGAGTGGCCGTCCAGCGCGAGGGCAAAGAAGGACGCGCCGGTCCTGCCTGTCATACCGGCCGGGGCGCTCGCGTATTCCACGAGATTCGCGTTTTCACAAAATTATTTTGGCGCGGGAATAAACTGGATTGCACACAGGTATACGGAGGTCCACCGCCTCCAGGCCGCCATGCACGACCTGCCAGACCCCGCGTTCGATCTGCCCACCGACGCGCAGCGCTTTGCGCAGGCGGTGTTGCCGCATGTCGACGCCGCCTACAACCTGGCACGCTGGCTCTCGGGCGACGCGCAAGACGCCGACGACATCGTTCAGGAAGCCTGCCTGCGCGCGTTCCGGCTGTTCGGCGGGTTTCGCGGCGGCGATGGCCGTCCGTGGCTGCTCGCCATCGTGCGCAACACGTGGTTCTCGGAATGCGCGCGCCGCAAGCAGGCCCCGGCCCAGCCATGGGATGACGATGCGGCAGGCCAGGCGAATGACGACAGCGCCAGCTACGGTGTCGACCCCGCCGCGCTGCTCGCCCGCATCGACGATGTGCGCCGCGTGCATGCCGCGCTGGCGCAGTTACCCGTGCCGTATCGCGAGGTGCTCGTGCTGCGCGAGCTGGAAGACCTGCCGTACCGCGACATTGCCGCCGTGGTCGACGTGCCCATCGGCACGGTCATGTCGCGCCTGGCACGTGCGCGGCAGCAGCTTGCACGTTTATTGACGGAAGACAACGCGCCACCGCGCACCAATGTGACACCCATCCGGGCATCGGGTGGTATGGGAAACAGCACCAAGGAGGCCCGCCATGAACTGTGACGACATCCGCGCGCTGCTGGCTGCCCGCGCCGATGGCGAACTCGGTGCGGCCGACAGCCTGCGCATGGAAACGCATCTGGGCACGTGTGCCGTCTGCGCCGACATCGCAGTGCGCCACGATGGCGTGGTGCGCGCGCTGCGCCAGGGGCTGCGTGCGCCGGGGCTGTACATGAAGGCGCCGGCGGGTTTGAGCGAGCGGGTGTTGGGTGCCGTGCAGACGGAGGCCGGCGTGCTGCCGGATTCGATTTCGGCTGCCACGCACGCGCTGCGCCAGGCGCAATCGCCATGGCAGCGGCTTATGAATTGGCTGATCACGCCATCGCGTGGCCTCGGTCTGGCAGCGGGCGCGCTGGCGGCGGTGGCGCTTGGGGTGGGCGCGTTCGTGGGGCGGCCCGATACGGCGGCGCTCACCGCGCACGACATCACGGCCAGCCATGTGCGCGCGCTGCTGGGGGCGCGGGAGACTGACGTCCTGTCATCGGATCGTCATACGGTCAAGCCGTGGTTCAACGGCCGTATCGACTACGCGCCGCCCGTTGCCGACCTTGCCGCGCGCGGTTTCCCGCTGGTCGGCGGTCGGTTGGATTACATCGACGGGCGTCCGGTTGCGGTGCTGGTCTACCGCTCGTCGCAGCATCCTGTCGATTTGTACGTACGCCCCGAGGCAGGCAGCGACACCGAGCCGGCGGTGCGTACCGAACGCGGCTACCAGCTTGTCGTCTGGCGCAACGCCGGCATGGGCTACTGGGCCATCACCGATGCGTCTGCGGACGTGGCGCAAGCGTTTGCGCGGGCCCTGCGCGGCGGTTGAGGCTGGGCACCGGGCGGCTTTTGTGTGCGTGCGGGTGCTCCACGGGCCACGCTTTGATGTTGACCAGGCACGGGCTTACCCTCGTACTGGCGCCAAATCACGAAGGTTTCGGTTCCGGTGACCGATACGTTCCTTTACCATTCCAAACAGTGCTGTGTGGCGGCTGTGCGCCGCTCGCACGGCCTCTTCGCCGCTGTCTTCTTTTTTGGCTTCTTGTAGGTTTCAAACATGGTCTCTGCGACGCCCCGCATCAGCAACGCAACCCTGTCAGGCATGCTTCGCGGCGGCCGCTTCTCCCTTGGCAACCGGATCGTCCTCAGCTTCGGCGTGCTGTTCGTGCTGATGGTGATCATGGCGGTCGTTTCCTACAACCGCCTGCGCGCCATCGACCAGGAAGCCCTGAGCCTCGAGCGCGATTCCGTGCCAGGGCTGTATCTGTCGACCTCGCTGCGGGCGACCACGCGCAACAGCCACGCGACCCTTGAGCGCGCGCTGTTTGTGGATGTCGACCCCGAGCTTGCCAATCGGGATTTGGAGCGCGCCGCACAGCTCGTGCGTGATCTCGACAAGCATTCGGCCGACTACGAAAGCACCATCTACCGCGACGACGACCGCCAGCGCTTCCGCGCCTATCGCGCAGTCGTCGACAAGTACCTGCCCATGTTCAACGAGGCCATGCAGCTCGCCCGTACGTCCAAGCCGGCAGCACAGGCCATCGCCCGGCGCGCCGTGCCGGTCTGGGAAGAGGCCACGGCGCTGGCCGACAAGCTGGTCGCCGACAACCGGGCGGTAGCCGACGAGTCGGCCCGCCAGATTCGTGCGTCTGTTCAAAGCACCGAGATCACGCTGGCCGTGGCGCTGGGCGTGGTGCTGCTGGCCGCACTGGTGTTGGGCTATGCGTTGTTCAAGGCGATCACGGTGCCGATGGCGCGGGTGGTGGATGCGCACGACGACATGCGCACCGGTAACCTGGCGGGCCGGCTGGACCTGCGCCGCAACGATGAATTCGGCACGCTGGAAGAAGGGTTCAACCGCATGGCCGAAGAGCTGGCGAGCCTGGTCTCGCAGGCGCAGAAGTCGTCCCTTCAGGTGACGACGTCCGTGGCCGAGATTGCCGCCACCTCCAAGGAGCAGCAGGCCACCGCTGCCGAGACGGCCGCCACCACCACCGAGATTGGCGCAACGTCGCGCGAGATCTTTGCCACCTCCCGCGACCTGCTGCGCACGATGAACGAAGTGTCGAGCGTGGCGGAGCAATCTGCCACCCTGGCCGGCGCCAGCCAAAGCGGCCTGAACCGGATGGAAGACACCATGCGCGGCGTGATGGAAGCCGCAGGTTCGGTCAACGCCAAGCTGGCGATCCTCAACGAGAAGGCGACCAACATCAACCAGGTGGTCTCCACCATCACCAAGGTGGCTGACCAGACCAACCTGCTGTCGCTCAACGCAGCCATCGAGGCGGAGAAAGCCGGCGAGTACGGCCGCGGCTTTGCGGTGGTCGCCACGGAAATCCGCCGGCTGGCCGATCAGACGGCGGTGGCCACCTACGACATCGAGCAGACGGTCAAGGAAATCCAATCAGCCGTGTCGGCCGGCGTGATGGGCATGGACAAGTTCTCGGAAGAGGTGCGACGCGGCATGCGCGATGTGCAGCAGGTCGGCACGCAGCTCTCGCAGATCATTACAGAAGTGCAAACGCTGGCGCCGCGCTTCCAGATGGTGAACGAGGGCATGCAGACGCAGGCCACCGGCGCCGAGCAGATCACGCAGGCGCTGTCGCAGTTGTCGGAAGCCGCACAGCAGACGGCGGAATCGCTGCGCCAGTCGTCGCAGGCGATTGATGACCTGACGCTGGTGGCCAACCAGCTTCGTACCGGCGTGTCGCGCTTCAAGATCGAAGCCTGATCTGCAGCGCATCCGCATTGAGGTGTTTTTGCCGTAGCGAGAATCGCCATGCTTTACCTCCTGTTCCAACTCGATGGCGACCGCTATGCGCTGAACGTGGCGCAGATTGCTGAAGTGCTGCCGCTGGCTGCCACCAAGTCGATTCCGGGTACGCCAGCGTGGGTGGCCGGCGTGATCGAACGGCATGGCGCTCCGGTGCCGGTGATCGACGTGCCCCAGCTTGCCCTGGGCCGTCCGGCGCGGCCGCTGCGCTCCACGCGTCTGGTGCTGGTGCGCTATGAAGCCGGCATCCGCGGTGACGACGCGCCACTGCTGGGCCTGTTGCTGGAGCACGCCACGCACACCCGACGTATCGACGATGCCAGCTTTGCCGGCAGCGGTGTCGCCACGCCCGATGCCCGCTGGCTGGGCCCCGTGGCCAGCCTGGACGACGGTCTCGTTCAGCGCGTGGATACCGAGGCGATGCTGGACGCGCACGTGCGTGCGCTGCTGTTTCCGGCAGCCGTTCGCTGAGCATCATGGTGGCCGTCGACCCCCGCTTTGAAGCCTGGCTCTCGCATGAGACCGGCATTGACGCGCCGTCGCTCGGCACGAACACCCTGGAGCGCGCTGTGCTGGACCGCACGCGTGCAATGCTCGCCGCGCGCGGCATGCGCGACACGGTGGACGCGGCGGCGCTCGACGCGTACTGGCTGCGCCTGAACACCGCGCCCGACGAACGGCAGGCCCTGATCGAGGCGTTGGTGGTGCCCGAAACGTGGTTCTTCCGAGACCGGGAGGCTTTCGTCACGCTTGCCCGTGTGGTGGGCGAAAAACTCGCGCGCGAGCCGATGCGCGTACTGCGCATCCTGAGTGCGCCGTGCTCGACCGGCGAAGAGCCGTATTCCGCGGCAATGGCCTTGCTCGATGCCGGCATCGACCCCGCACGCTTCACCATCGACGCCATCGACATCAGCGCACGCGCCATTGAACAGGCACGGCGTGCGATTTACGGGCGCAATGCGTTCCGAGGCCATCCGCTCACCTTCCGCGACCGGCATTTCACCGGCGCCGACGGCAGCTGGCAGTTGAGTGACACCGTGCGCGGGCTGGTGCGCTTCGCGCAAGGCAACCTATCGGACGCGCCGGCCGATGACACGCGCTACGACTTCATCTTCTGCCGCAACGTGCTGATCTACTTCCACCGCGATGCACAGGACCAGGCGATCCGCCGGCTCGATTCGCAACTGGCGGAAGACGGCATGATCTTCGTCGGCCCCGCTGAAACCGGCCTGATGATGCGTCACGCCATGACGTCAGCGCGGATTCCGTTGGCGTTTGCGTTTCAACGCACGGCCGCCAGTGAAACAGGTGTTCGGGCGCCGTTGCCGTTTCGATTGCCACTGCCGCCCGAGCATCCGGCTTCGGTGGTGGGATTGCCCGGCGTGGCGTTGCCGTCGGTGCCGGTGCGTGCCGTGGCGGCGCGCGTGCCTGCCGCATCCCGACCCAGCCCGACGTCTAGCTTCGCGGCAGGCCCGGTGGCACGCCCGTTGCTGCCTACCATTCCCGAGATTGAGGCCGTGCTCGGTGAGCCGCCCACGGTGGCACAAGCGCGGCGGTTGGCCGACGCCGGCAATCTTGACGAAGCCGAGCGCGTGGCGCTGGAGATCGCCAACCTGCGCGCGCCCGAAGCCGATACGTTTTACCTGCTCGGCCTGATTGCCGATGCGCGCGGTCGCCATGCCGATGCTGGCGATTTCTACCGCAAGGCGCTGTACCTGGAACCTGCCCACTACGAAGCGCTGACCCACCTTGCCGCGCTGCTCGACGTGGCGGGCGATACCGTCGCTGCACGCCAGCTGATGCTGCGTGCGGAGCGCGCGCTGGCGCGTCAGGCCAAGACACCTTCCGCATCATCCGAATCCGAAACACCGGAGCACACACGAGGAACGCATGGCGCACGCCGTCCATGACCACGCGGGCGTCACCACGCTCGTTGATGACTGCTGGAACCGCATCGGCACGCGCGGCGATCAATCCTGCCCGCGCCTGGCCACGTATTCGCGCTGCCTGAATTGCCCCGTCTTCGAAGAGGGGGCGGCTGCGCTGCTCGATCGCGCGCTGAGCGATGCCGATCTGGAAGCCGCCGCGCAGGCGCATCGCACGGCCGTGCCGCTGCGGGCGCTGGAGCACGCCAGTGCGGAGCTGGCCGTGCTCGTTTTCCGCATCGCCGACGAATGGCTCGCGCTGCCGGCCGCCGCGCTTCGGCAGATCGATACGCCGCGCGCCATCCACACCTTGCCGCATCGGCGTAACCGGGTGGTGCTGGGGCTGGTCAACATTCGCGGGGCGCTGACGGTGGCGGTGTCGCTGGGCGAGCTGCTCGGCCTGGACCGCACGGGCAGCAAGTACGCGGGGCGCAATGGCTATGCGCGGCTGCTCGTGGCAGCGCACCACGATGAACCTGCCGTTTTTCCCGTGGACGAGGTGGAGGGCGTGCTGCGCTTTCCGGCCACTGCGCTGCTGCCGGTGCCGTCCACGCTCACGCACGCCACCACGGCACACGCGCGCGGCGTGCTGGCGTGGCGCGATGTCACCATTGGTCTGCTCGACACCGATCGCGTGTTCGACTCGATTGCCCGGAGCCTGCGATGAGCATGGATGACGATCTGGGCCGCCAATCGCTGCTGGCGCTGTTTCATGAAGAGGCGCAGACGCAGGCGCGCGTGCTCTCCACCGGCCTGCTGACGCTGGAGCGTGCCCCTGCCGATGCCGCGGCGTTGGAAGCCTGCATGCGTGCCGCGCATTCACTCAAGGGTGCCGCGCGCATCGTTGGCCTGCAGGACGGTGTGGACGTTGCGCACCGCATGGAGGAGTGGTTCGTGGCAGCACAGCGCGCCACGCTCGTGCTGACCGCCGCGCATGTCGATGTGTTGTTGCGCGGCACGGATCTGTTGCTGCGCGTCGGTCAACCCGGCACCGCCGGGCAGGTTCCGCGCGCCGAAGTGGATGCCGTGCTAGCCGCATTCTCCGCGCCCGAGGGCGCTGCGGCTGCGCTTGCGCCTGCGGCTACAACGTTTGCCGACGCTGAACCGGCCGCCGAGGACGCCAAGATGAAAGCCGCGATGGCGCTGCTGAACGCCGAAGTGGCGGCCTTGTCAGCTCCCCCGGCACCACCGGCGTCACCGGCGTCACCGGCACGAGCGCCCGAGCCGTCGGCACCCGCACCGAACCGTGCGCCCATCGGCACCATGCGCGACCCGCACCGCATGCTGCGTGTGCGTGCCGACAACCTCGACCGCCTGCTCAGCCTGTCGGGCGAATCGCTGGTGGAATCCCGCTGGCTCAAGCCGTTCGGTGAATCCATGCTGCGCGTCAAACGCAGCCACCGTGCCGCCGCGCTGGCGCTGGACGCGCTCTACGAGACGCTGGTCGAACGGCTCGACCGCCATGCGGACGCCGACATGCATGCCGCACTTAACGACGTGCGTCAGATGTTCGGCAACATGCAGCAGACGTTGGGTGAGCACATCGACGATCTTGATCGCTTCGACCGGCGCAGCACGCACCTTGCGCAGCAGTTGTACGACGAGGCGCTGCAATGCCGCATGCGTCCCTTCGGGGATGCCACGCACGCCTATCCGCGCGTGGTGCGCGACCTGGCCCGCTCGTTGGGCAAGCGGGTGCGCTTCAACGTCGTCGGCGAGGCCACGCAGGTTGACCGCGACATTCTCGACATGCTCGATGCCCCGCTGGGCCACCTGCTGCGCAACGCCGTTGACCACGGCGTGGAAACGCCGCAAGCCCGTGAAGCCCAGGGCAAGCCGGCAGAGGCCTCCATTACGCTGGAGGCGCGCCACAGCGCCGGCAAGCTGCTGATTACCGTGGCGGACGATGGCGCCGGCATCGACCTGGAAGCGGTGCGCGCGGCCGTGGTGCGGCGGGGGTTGTCCGACGCGGACACCGCCAGCCGCCTGTCGGACCACGAGTTGCTCGACTTCCTGCTGTTGCCGGGCTTCTCGATGCGTGAGCAGGTGACGGATGTGTCCGGCCGCGGCGTCGGGCTCGATGCCGTGCACGAGATGGTCAAGGCAGTGCGCGGCACGGTTCGCATCCACAACGAGCCGGGGCGCGGTACGCGCTTCATGCTGCAGTTGCCGCTCACGCTGTCCGTCATCCGCAGCCTGCTGGTGGACGTGGGCGGCGAGGCCTACGCGTTTCCGCTGGCCTATGTGCGGCGCACGCTGGAGCAGGCCCGCGCCGAGATCGACATGCTGGAAGGGCAGCAGCATTTCAGTTTCGAAGGCCGTCCCGTGGGTTTGGTGACGGCGCATCAGTTGCTCGGCACGCAGCCGCCCGGCGAAGCGCGTGACAGCGTGCCGGTGGTGGTCATTGGCGAAGGCGCCGAAACCTACGGCATCGCCGTCGATCGCTTTCTGGGTGAACGCATGCTGGTGGTGCAGCCGCTCGACGCGCGGCTTGGCAAGGTGCGCGACATCGCCGCCGGTGCATTGATGGAGAACGGCGACGCGGTGCTGATCGTCGATGTGGACGACCTGCTGCGTTCGGTCGACAAGCTCGTGCGCGGCGGCCAGCTCGACAAGGTCCAGCGCGCGCAGGGCGTGGCCGTGCAGCAGCGCAAGCACGTGCTGGTGGTGGACGATTCGCTGACGGTGCGCGAGCTGGAGCGCAAGCTGCTGGAAAAGCGTGGCTATGCCGTCACCGTGGCGGTGGACGGCATGGACGGCTGGAACGCCTTGCGCGGCGCCGACTTCGACCTCGTCGTCACCGACATCGACATGCCGCGCATGGACGGCATCGAGCTGGTCACGCTCATCAAGCGCGACGCTGCGCTCAAGGCGCTGCCGGTGATGGTGGTGTCGTACAAGGACCGCGAGGAAGATCGCCGCCGCGGCCTGGATGCCGGCGCGGACTACTACCTTGCAAAGGGCAGTTTCCACGATGAAGCACTGCTCGACGCAGTGCGCGACCTGATTGGAGAAGCGCGGACATGAATATCGGCATCGTCAACGATATGCCGCTGGCGGTGGAAGCCATGCGCCGCACCATCGCGCGCAGGCCGGAGCACCGCGTGCTGTGGGTGGCGACCGACGGGGCGCAGGCGGTGGAATTCTGCGCCGCGCAACCGCCTGACGTGGTGCTGATGGATCTGATCATGCCGCGCTTTGACGGTGTTGAAGCCACCCGCCGCATCATGGCGTCGCGCAACCCGTGCGCGATCCTGGTGGTGACCAGCAGCGTGGGGGCCAACGCGTGGCGCGTGTACGAGGCAATGGGCGCCGGCGCGCTGGACGCGGTGGATACGCCCACGCTGGGCGGCGGCCCGGATGCCGATGCCAACCACCCGTTGCTTACCAAGATCGACCAGATCGGCCGCTTGCTGGAAAAGCCTGTTGCGCCAAGGCCGCGTGTCGGCACGCCAGGGCGTGACTGCGTGGTGCCGCTGGTGGCGATCGGCGCCTCTGCGGGCGGCCCCACCGCGCTCGCGACCGTGCTGGGCAAACTGCCGGCCGAGTTTGCGGCGGGCATTGCCGTGATCCAGCACGTTGACCAGGCCTTCGCAGCGGGGATGGCCGAATGGCTGAACGGCCAGACCGCGCTCACGGTGCGCGTGGCCGCGGAAGGTGACCGGCCGCGCGCAGGCGAGGTGCTGCTCGCCGCCACCAACGACCACATGCATGTGCTGCCCGGCGGCACCTTCGGCTACACGCCGGAGCCGGCCGGCACGCCTTATCGGCCGTCGGTGGACGTGTTCTTCCACAGCGTGGTCGAGCACTGGCGGGGCAGCGCCATCGGCGTGCTGCTCACGGGCATGGGCCGCGACGGCGCCATCGGCCTCAAGGCCATGCGCGCCAAGGGTTATCACACCATCGCGCAGGACGCGGCGACCAGCGCGGTGTACGGCATGCCCAAGGCGGCGGCCGCGCTGGATGCGGCGCGCGTCATCCTGCCGCTTGGCCGCATCGCCGACGAACTCATCACGCTCGTGCGCGCATGAAGCACGCACGGGCCATCACACACACATAACCAGAAACGGGGAGCATCACATGACCAACCACCCAACCGAGATGCCGGATGATCCGGACGGTCCGGACGGCCCGGACGAAACCAAGCCCATCCCTGCAGCGGACGCCGCGCTGGAAGCCGCACGCGCGCTGCTGCGTACGCCGGCCGCCGCCGATGTTCCGGTGATGGTGCTGCTGGTGGACGATCAGGCCATCGTGGCCGAGGCGATTCGTCAGGCCCTGGCCGGTGAAGACCGCATCGATTTCCACTACTGTGCGCGCTCGGACGAGGCGATGATCGCCGCCATCCAGACCCGCCCCACCGTCATCCTGCAAGACTTGGTGATGCCGGGCACCGACGGCCTGACGCTGGTGCGCGACTACCGTGCCAATCCGGTGCTGCGCGATGTGCCCATCATCGTGCTGTCCACCAAGGAAGAGCCGGTCATCAAGAGCGCGGCGTTTGCCGCCGGTGCCAACGACTACCTCGTCAAGCTGCCCGACCGCATCGAACTGCTGGCACGTATCCGCTATCACTCGCGCTCGTTCGTCAACCTGCTGCAGCGCGACGAGGCCTACCGCGCGTTGCGCCAGTCGCAGCAGCAGTTGCTCGAAGCCAATCTCGAGCTGCGCCGCCTGACGAATTCCGATGGCCTGACGGGGCTGGCCAACCGCCGCTACCTCGACGAATACCTGAGCGCGGAATGGCGGCGCGGCGCACGCGAAGGCACGACGCTCTCGTTTCTGATGATCGATGTCGACAACTTCAAGCTCTATAACGACACGTATGGCCACGTGGCGGGAGACGAGGCGCTCAAACGCATCGGCAGCACGGTGGAAGCATGCCTGGGCCGACCCGGAGATCTGGCGGCGCGTTTCGGCGGCGAGGAATTTGCCGTTGTGCTGCCCGGCAACAGCGCCGAGGGCTTGAAGCAACTGGCCGAAAAAATCCGCAGCGCGATCGAGGCCTTGCAGGTGCCGCACATGCATTCGTCCACGGGCGGGTACGTGACGGTCAGTATCGGCGGCGCGGTGGTGACGCCGATGCACGACGTTCCGACCACCACGCTGATCGAAGCCGCAGACCTGGCGCTGTATCAGGCCAAGCACGAAGGCAAGAACCGCGCGGTGATTGGCGAAGGCGCAGGTGCGGCGCGCGGTCTCTAGGGGTGGTGGATGACCGCCAAGGTGACGGCCGACGATTGACCGACGCAGCACCCCTGGGGCCGCCTAGGTTTCTGCAAGCTGCCCGTTGAGCACAAACGCTTCAAACGCAGCAGGCGGCACCGGCGGGCAGAAGAGGTGGCCCTGGCCGTAATCACAGCCTGCGGCCACCAGGATCGCTTTCTGCTCCTCGGTTTCAATGCCTTCCGCGATGACCTTGATGCGCAACGCGTGCGCCATGCTGACGATGGCGCTGCACAGCGCGATGTCCTTCGGATCATGCGCCAGGCTGCGCACGAACGACTGGTCGATCTTGATGAAGTCGATGTCGAAGCGCTTGAGGTACGACAGCGACGAATACCCCGTGCCGAAATCGTCGAGTGCGATGTCGACACCCGCGCGCCTGAACTCGTGCAAGTGCTCGACCACCTCGGCGCTGTCGGCCATCAACGAGCCTTCGGTAATTTCGACGACCAGGCTGTGCGGCGCAAGCCCCCGGCGCTCCACCACCTTGGGCCAGGACTCGTTGCTCGACTGGTGCGCGCGGAACTCCAGCGGCGATTTGTTGACCGACACCTGCAGCGTGTTGTCGAGCGTGGCGTGCCATTGCGTGAGCTGATCCAGCGCCTGGTTCAGCACCCACTTGCCGATGTCGACGATGAGCCCGCTGTCTTCGGCCACCGGTATGAAATCCGCCGGATCGATCTCGCCCCGCACGGGGTGCGTCCAGCGGATCAGCGCCTCTGCCTTGCGCACCTTGCCCGTCAGCAGATCGACGATCGGCTGATAGTGCACCGCAAGCTGGCCCTGCGTGAGTGCCACGCGCAAGTCGCTGGTCACGCGCAGGCGTTCCTGCTCGGCGCGCTGCAATGCCGGGGTAAAGACGGCCCATTGATTGCGCCCCGCGCTCTTCGCCGCAAACATGGCCTGGTCTGCGCGCACGAGCAACGATTCCGCGCTGTCGGCATCGCGCGGGTACATCGCCACGCCGATGCTGGCCGATACTTCCACGCTTTCCTCACCAAGCTGCAGCGGCGCCGCAATGCGTGCGAGCAGGGCGCGGATGATGGGCGTGGCCGCGCCGGCATCGGGCAGGTCCGGCAGGATGATGGTGAACTCGTCGCCCGCCAGCCGCGCGACCGTATCGGTGCCGCGCACGATGGCCGAGATGCGCCGGGCGATCTCCTTGAGCAGGACGTCGCCCTGGTCATGACCGAGCGTGTCGTTCACTTCCTTGAAGCGGTCCAGATCGATGAACAGCAGCGCGAGCTGTGTAGATGCCTGACGCGCTCGCGCGATCTCGTGGCGCAGGCGGTTGTAGAACATGTGCCGGTTAGGCAGCTCGGTGAGCGGGTCGAAGTTGGCCTGCCGCCAGATGACCTCTTCGGCACGCTTCTTCTCCGTCATGTCGTGGATGAGCGCAACCCGGCGCGGCTCGCCCAGCGTGCTGTCGGCAAACGTGTCGATGGTGAGCAGCGCGGGGAATTCGCTGCCGTCCTTGCGGCGGATCAGGTACTCGCCGCTCCACGTGCCCTTGGTTGAGACACCCTCGCGCATGGCGTCGATCACGGCGCGCTCGTTGCATTCGGAGCGGATGGCGTCGCTGGACTGGCCCTTGAACTCCTGCGCTGAATAGCCGGTGGTGACGGTAAAGGCGGGGTTCACGTCGATCACGTGCCCGTCGAGGGACGTCACCATCATCGCCTCGCTGCTCGACGCATAGACCATGGAGGCCAGGCGCAGATCTTCGATATGCCGCTTGCGCTCTGCACCCCGGCGACGCAGCGTGAAATACAGCAGCGCGAGGAGCAAGGTGGAGGCGGCCGCCTCCACCAGCGCGGTGCGCCGATAGCTTTCGTAAGGCGCCAGCACCGAGGCCACCGACTCGCCCACCAGAAAGTAGAGCCCGATCTCCGGCACATGGTGATAGCCGATGATGCGCTCCACGCCGTCGGTGCCCGACACCACGCGGTAGCTGCCCGTTTCCAGCGCGCCCGGCTGGTTGAACTGGCGGCGGCGCGGCGGCTTTTCGATACCCGCGGTCGGGTTGGGCACGCGGGCCAGGACCTGCCCGGACTCGCGGATGATCGTGGCCGCCCCGTCCTTGCCCACGGCCAGCGTATTGGCAAAGCTGGCGAACTGTTCCGGGCTGACCGATACCACCACGACACCGGCAAACTGGCCAGCCCTGAGGATGGGCCGTGTGAACTGGATCGACCACTTTTTCGAGACCTTGCCTTGCACCGGGTCGCTGATGAAGAGCGCATCGCGGCCGCCCGAATCCTTGTGGACGCGAAAGTGCTCGCGCTGGCTCAGGTCGACGCGTTCTGTTGTGGGGCCGATGCTGGAGTAGAGCAGCATTCCGTTCTCGTCGATCACGGAAACCTGGAAGGTCAGGTCGCGCACGGTCTCCTGCCGCTCGCGGATGACATGCTCGAACACTTCGCGGCCGGCCAGCCAACTCGCGCGCAGATCGAGCAAGAACTCCGACACGCGCCGCACGCTGCCAAGCGAGTATTCACCAAACGCCCGTGCCTCAACCCGCGTGCGGGCCTGCGCATCGCGTATCAGCCTGTCGTGCTCTTGGGTGAGTTGATGGAACGTGAACGACCAGATGAACAGCAGGCCCACGACTGCACCGATGTTGAGCGGCGACAACAGTTTGCTCCGCCATCGTTGCCGTGGCGGGGTATCTGTCGTGCCACCAGAAGCGGCCTTCGATTGCTCTGCGGGCATCCCCACTCCAGCGTTTGCGTGTCCGGTTGCCTAGAGCACGCGTGCCGCGTGCCTGGGTGTCGGCAATTCACGTGCCTCTCACTGTATATCGGAGCGGGCCGCATGTGTCTTAACCCGACCGACGACGCAGGCCAACTGGAGCGCAATCGTTTGCTGGGAGTGGGCGGTGCCCGGAGTTACCTTTGCTTGGTGTTTGGGCGGCGCAACGCGTGCCCGGCGCGTGCGCCGCGCGCGCGGTAGTTGCGCCGCGGCGGAGGGCTAGCGTTCGTAAAACGCGGCGTCCTGGTCTGCCATGTCGCGCAGCAGGGCGGGCGGCGCAAAGCGGCGGCCGTGCTGCGCAGCGAGGCGGTCGCACAGTTCGACAAATGCGCCGACCCCCACCCGATGGATGTGCGAAACGGGCCCGCCCCGGAAGGCCGGGAACCCCCAGCCCAGCAGCGCGCCAACATCGGCATCGCGTGGATCGGTCACCACGCGTTCATCCAGGCAGCGTGCGGTTTCCACGGCCTGCACGGTGATGAGCCGATCGATGAGCGTCTGCACGTCGGGTTGCGCGGCCGCACCGGGGTACTCGTTCGCCAGACCCGACCATAGCGCCTTCCTGCCGCCTTCCGGATAGTCGTAGAAGCCCCGGCCCGCCTTGCGGCCGATGCGACCCAGCGCCACCATGCGCTCGGCCACGGCTTCGCCCGGGCGCTCGATGTAGGCGGCGCCCAGGTCCGCGCGGGTCTGCTGGTTGACCTTGTGGATCAGTTCACTGGAAACCTCGTCGATCAACGCAAGCGGCCCCACCGGCATGCCGGCCAGCAGCCCGGCGTTTTCGATCAGCGCAGGCGCCACGCCTTCGGCAAGCATCGCCAGGCCTTCCAGCACGTAGGTTGAAAACACGCGGCTCGTATAGAAGCCGCGGCTGTCATTGACGACGATGGGCGTCATGCCGATCGCCTTGACGTAATCGAGCGCTTGCGCCAGCGTGGCGCGCGTGGTCTGCCGGGCGACGATCACCTCCACCAGCGGCATCTTGTCGACCGGCGAGAAGAAATGCAGCCCGATGAAGTTGCCCGGACGCTGGCTGGCTTCGGCCAGACCCGTAATCGGCAGCGTAGACGTGTTGGACGCGAAGATGGCATCCGGCGACAGCACGGCTTCTGCCTGGCGCGTCACGTCGGCCTTGATCTCGCGCTGCTCGAACACGGCTTCAACGACGAGCCCCGCGCCATCCAGGTCGGCGTAGGACGTGGTGGGATGGATGCGCGCGAGCAGCGCTTCGGCCTGTTCGGCATGCAGGCGGCCACGCTGTACCTGTTTCTCGACGAGCTTGCGGGAATAGTCCTTGCCGCGTTCGGCGGCTTCCTGCGTGGTGTCGAGCAGCACGACAGGCAGCCCCGCCTTGGCGGTGACGTAAGCGATGCCGGCGCCCATCATGCCCGCACCCAGCACGCCCACCTTGGCGTAGCGGCGCACCGGCACATCGGCGGGGCGCGCGGCCAGCTTGTTGGCCGCGTTCAGGCTGAAGAAGAGGGTACGGATCATCGCGCGTGCCTCCGGCGACAGCACCGCCTGCACGAAGTAGCGTGCCTCGGTTTTGAGGCCCGTATCGAGATCGGTGATGAGCCCCTCGTACACGCACGACAGGATACTGGCCGCTGCCGGATAGTTGCCGTAGGTCTTCTGCCGCAGCATGGCGTTGGCCGCCGTGAATAGCTGCTGCACGGCGGGGCTGGAGATGGCGCCCCCGGGCACCTTGTAGCCCTTGATGTCCCACGGTTGTTGCGTGCGGGTCTGGCCTTCGCCCAGCAGCCACGTGCGCGCAGCATCGGCTTCTTCCCCCGCGTTGACGACCGCATCGACAATGCCGAGCTTGAGCGCCTCGGCCGCCTTGATGCGCTTGCCTTCCAGCAGCATCGGCAGCGCCTTCTGCACACCAATTAGGCGCGGCAGACGCTGCGTGCCGCCGCCGCCCGGCAACAGGCCCAGCGTGACTTCCGGCAGGCCGAAGCGCGCGCGGGCGTTGTCGGCCGCCACGCGGTAGTGGCAGGCAAGCGCAATCTCCAGCCCGCCGCCCAGCGTGGAGCCCGGCAGCGCGGCGGCCACGGGTTTGCCGCACGTTTCCAGCTTGCGCAGCATGCGGTGCAGCTCGCACGTACGTTCATACAACGTGGCTGCGTCGTCGCTGGCCTGCAGCCATTCGAGGTCGCCGCCGGCAATGAAATCCGCCTTGGCGGAGGTGACGAGGATGCCCTTGACGCTTGCATCCGCGCATACGCGGTCGATGGCGGCAAAGAAGGCGGCGCAGGTTTCGCCGTTGAGCACGTTCTGTGCACGGCCCGGCTGGTTCCACGCGAGCGTGGCGATGCCGTCGGTATCGATGGTGATGTCGATCATGTCAGCACGCTCCTCAAAGGCGTTCGATGATGGTGGCGGTGCCCATGCCGGCACCGACGCACAGCGTGGCCAGGCCGGTGCTCGCCCCACGGCGTTCCAACTCGTCGAGCAGCGTGCCGAGAATCATGGCACCCGTCGCACCGAGCGGATGGCCCATCGCAATGGCCCCGCCGTTGACGTTGATGCGGTCATGCGGCACGGCCAGCACCTCCATGAAGCGCAGCACGACCGAGGCGAAGGCTTCGTTCAGTTCGTACAGGTCGATGTCGGCCGCCGACATGCCCGCGCGCTTGAGTGCTTTCTCGGCCGCGTACGAAGGGCCGGTCAACATGATCGACGGCTCCGAGCCGATGCTGGCAAAGCTGCGGATGCGCGCACGTGGCTTCAGGCCCGCGCGCTTGCCGGCCTCGCGGCTGCCGATCAGCACGGCCGCGGCGCCATCGACGATGCCGGAGCTGTTGCCCGCGTGGTGCACGTGTTCGATGCGCTCAAGCTCCGGATAGCGCTGGCGGATCACCGCGTCGAAGCCATATTGCTCGCCCAGTTCCGCAAACGACGGTTTGAGCTGCGCGAGCGTGTCCACGGTGGTCTGCGGGCGGATCATCTCGTCGCGGTCGAGGATGGTCAGGCCGTTCTGGTCGCGCACCGGCACGATGGAGCCTTTGAACCAGCCGGCCGTGCTGGCCGCATGCGCGCGGCGGTGGCTCTCTGCGGCGTAGGCGTCGACATCGTGGCGGCTGTAGCCCCACTTGGTGGCGATGGTGTCGGCCGACACGCCTTGCGGCACGAAGTACAGCGGGATGGCGGCCGCCGGGTCGACCGGCCACGCGCCGCCGCTGGCGCCCATCGGCACGCGCGACATGCTTTCCACGCCGCCGCCGATGGCGAAATCGCTCTGCCCAGCCATCACCTGCGCAGCGGCCATGTTGCAGGCCTCCAGGCCCGACGCGCAGAAGCGGTTGATCTGCACGCCGGCCGTGGTCTCGGCATAGCCGGCGGACAGCACTGCCACGCGGCCGATGCACGCGCCTTGTTCGCCCACCGGTTCCACGCAGCCGAGCACGACGTCGTCCACCAATGCCGTGTCGAGCTGGTTGCGATCGCGGATGGCGCGCAGCGCGGTGGCGGCCAGCCGCAGCGGCGTCACGCCATGCAGGCTGCCGTCCTTTTTGCCTTTGCCGCGCGGCGTGCGCACGGCGTCGTAGATATAGGCTTCCATAACGTTGAGTCCTGAAGGTCGTGCTCGTTAAAGGGTGCGGGCGATCAGCTCTTTCATGATCTCGTTGGTGCCGCCGTAGATCTGCTGCACGCGCGAATCGGCCCACGCGCGGGCGATGGGGTATTCCCACATGTAGCCGTAGCCGCCGTGCAATTGCACGCAGCGGTCCATCACCTTGAATTGCAGGTCGGTGGTCCAGTACTTGGCCATCGATGCGGTGGCGGCATCGAGCTTGCCGGCCAGCTTGAGCGCGATGCACTGGTCGACGAACACGCGGCCAATCTGCACTTCGGTTTTCAGTTCCGCCAGCGCGTGCCGCGCGGTCTGGAGGTCGAGGATGGATTTGCCGAAGGCCTGGCGCTCGCGCACGTAGCGCAGCGTCCATTCAAGCGCGCCTTCGGCCGAAGCGATGGCCGTGATGGCAATTTGCAGGCGCTCCCACGGCAACTCCTGCATCAGGTAGGCAAAACCGCGATGTTCCTCGCCGAGCAGGTTGCCGGCGGGCACGCGCACGTTGTCGAAAAACAGCTCTGCGGTGTCCTGCGCCTTCATGCCGACCTTCTTCAGGCGCTTGCCCTTGCTGAAGCCCTCCATGCTGGTGTCGACGACAAAAAGACTGGTGCCCTTGGCGCCGCCTTCGGGCGTGGTGCGCGCCACCACGATCACCACATCCGCGTGCCAGCCGTTGGTGATGAAGATCTTCGAGCCGTTGAGGACGTAGTGACTGCCGTCGCTGCTGCGCGTGGCGGTGGTGCGCACGCCTTGCAGGTCGGAGCCGGCACCAGGCTCCGTCATCGCAATTGCGCCGATCATCTCGGCGCTCGCCAGCTTAGGCAGGTAATGCCGCTTCAACGCCTCGCTGCCGTAGTGCAGCAGATATGGCGCGACGATTTCCGAGTGCAGGCCAAAGCCCAGGCCCGTAGCGCCCGCGCGGGCGATCTCTTCGATCAGCACGGTGCTGTAGCGGATGTCGGCACCCGCACCGCCGTAGGCTTCCGGCATGCTGGCGCAGTGGTAGCCGGCGGCGGCCGCCTTCTCCCAGATGACGCGGTCGACGTAGCCCTGGTCTTCCCAGCGCTCGTGGTGGGGCAGGACTTCGGCGTCGATGAAGCGGCGGACGGATTCACGGAAGGTGTCGTGTTCAGCATCGAACAGCGTGCGGGCGATCATGGCGGCTCCGGACGGGTGGCGGATTGGCAGCGAATGGGTTGCCGTATTTCAACAAGGCCGCGACAATTCCGGTTGATCCGGATCGCCACTTTATTGATATGAAGCGCCAGCCGAAAGCTGCTTCCAAACGCGCCGGTCTGCGTGCGCGGGCGCGTATCGCCATCCTGCTGCCGCCGCGCCTGTTTGCCGGTTACGTGTTTCTCACGCAGGAGATGCTGCTGGTGGCCGGCACCATGCAGGCGCGCAGCGTCGATGTGATGGGCAGCCGGCTCTTCGACATCGATGTGCTGTCAGCCGACGGGGCGGCCGTCCGAAGCTTTGGCGATATGCCTGTGCCCGCCACCGCCGCGCTGACCGATGCGGCCTACGACGTCGTGATCGTGCCCGCACAGTTCGCCCCGGAGGCGACATTGGATGCGGAAGAGGCGCACATCGCCGATTGGCTGCGCACGCGCTATGAGGCCGGCGCCTTGGTGGTCGGCATGAACGCGGCGCCGCTGTTTGCAAAGGCGGGGCTGCTCGATGGTTGTCGAGCGACCGGGCTGGCGAGCGAGCGTGCCTGGTTTGCCCGGCATTTTCCCAACGTGCACTACACCCCCGATCGGCCATTGGCCGTGGATGGCCGCATCATCACCGTCAGCGGGATCAACCCCGCCGTGGACGCCTGCGCGTACGTCATCGATCACTGCCGAGGGGCGGGCGCATCGCAGCGGATGCTTCGCACGGCGCTCACACAGTCCCTGCCGTCATACGAGCACATGGCCGTGTGGACGGCGCAGTTCAAGCGCCACGGCGATGTGGCCATCCTGGCCATCCAGGAGATCGTGGAGCGGGAACTGGCGGCGCCACCAGCATTGGCGGAACTGGCCGCCCAGGCAGCGATGAGCGAGCGAAGCTTGACGCGCCGCTTTGCCGCCGCCACCGGCAGCAATCTGCGGCGTTACGTGGCGATGCTGCGGCTGGAACTGGCGGCGTTTCTGCTGCGAACGGGCCGCCAGCCGCTCGATCACATTGCCGATGAATGCGGCTATGGCAGCGTCAGCGCACTGAGTCGCGCGTTCTCTGCCGGCCACGGTTGCAGCCCCTTGCAATACCGTGCGCAGCACCGCACCCGCTGAAGCGTCACGGACGCAGCAGATCGAACCCCGCCAGCAACACCACCCCCGAGAGCGCGGTCAGCGGCAACGAATGTTGGCCAAAGTACAGCAACGCGGCGGCCAGCCAACTGGCCGCGAAGAAAGCGCTCATGCGGTTCATGATTTCACCTGTTCCTTAGTTGGTGGGAGAGACGCGATCGGCACATTTATGCGTGCTGGTAGCGGTACTCCTGCGTCTTGCCGCCGTAGCCGTAAGCTGTGGCGCGAACGTCCTGCACATAGATATAGCTCTCTTCGTGCAGATTGCCGAGCTGCTCAGCAAAAGCCTTGAACGCCTCGGCGATGTACTGCGCCTTTTCCGCCTTGGTATTCGTTTCGTCCGTCACCTTGATGTCGAAATAGACGCTGTTCTTGCCTTGCGCGGCCAGCGTCTGCCCGCCGACGATCCAGTCTTCCGGGTCGACATAGTCGATGGCAATGGCCGTGACCTTCGGATCTTTGCCCAGGATGCGGGAGGTGAGTTCCAGCAGCGTGCTGGAGATCTTCTGCGTCATTTCTGCAGAACGTTGGGCACTGACTTTGACGTTGAGGATGGGCATGGCGGTTTCTCCCATTAGTTGGCAATGCAACTACATGGTCAAAAAAAATGCACGCTCATGTCAGGGTGGAGCGCACACCTCGGATCTTCGTCACCGTATCGGTGAATTCGGTACTGCCCAGCACGCGCTTCAACCTCGCGGTGACGGCGCCGCTCGCCTCGTTCAACGCCGCACCGATCTTGAGGGCTTCCCGCGTCGGAAAGATGGCGGTCTCGCGGCCATCGGCTTCCGTCTTGCGGCGTTCGATCAGGCCCTTGCTTTCCAGGCCATCCAGCGCGCGCGTTGCCGTGGGGCGCGTGACGGACATCGCTTCCGACAACTCGCTTTGCAGCATGCCCGGACGGTCGACGATCGCACGGAGCATGAAGCCTTGCGGCGGCGTGAGATCAAACGGCGCGAAGGCGTCTGCCCAGACCCGGTCGAGCTTGCGGGCCAGGGCGGTGGTGTTGAAGTAGAGGCAGTGGTCGAACATGGTGAGTCGATGGTAGGTGAGGATGGTTAGATATGCAACTTGTTTTTTGTGTTGGTGGCCCATCCCTCTTTCGTTCGTGCTCAATGTAACAAGCAAGACACGAGGGCGCGTTGCGATTGGGGGAATTGACGTGCCGCCGTGAGTGCAGGCGTTGGCCATGCCGTGCCCGCGCCATGGGTGGCGCGCGGCTGGTGTGATGGGGTTATTGCTGCAGGACCTTGTATTCGATCTTCTTGAGCACGCCGTCCGCATCGTCGAAGTAGAACGAGGCGATCTTCTTCGAACCGATCGGAATCCCGACAAACACAACGCCGATCGCCGCGTTTCGCGCGTAACGATCGTTCCAGATGTCGAGGCCGCCGGGCCTGGTCGAGACGCCGTTTCACCATCGCGGCATCTGGCCGTCAGCCCAAGCGATGTATGACTTTGCGGCGGGCACACCGGCGGGCCGTGTCGGCAGCGCAGAGGAATGGCAACCATCGTGGCCTCCCTCGCTTCGGATGATGCGAGCGTTGTGTCGGGCTACGCCTTGGTGGCTGATGGCGGTTAATCGGTCGCTTGATGACGACGGTCTATGCGGCGGGGCGCTCCGCCTCGCCACACATCTGCCGTCGATAGCGCTCGGGCGAAAACCCGACCTGCTTGCGGAACATCGCAATGAACGCCGAAGCCGTTCCATAACCCAGCGCGAGCGCAATCTCTTGCACCGGGCGGTCTTCCTTGAGCCACACCAGCGCGCGAAGCAGGCGCACGCGATTGCGCCATTGCACGAAGCTCATGCCGAGGTCGGTCTGGAAGCGGCGTGCAAGGGTGCGTTCGGTGCCGTGCACGCGCTCGGCCCATTGCTGCAGCGTGGTCGTGTCTGCGGGGTCCAGGCGGATGGCTTGCAGGATGGGCTCCAACTGCCGGTCGGTGCTGTCGGGCAGGTAGCTATCGGCGTGGCCGGCACGCACCAACGTTTCGACCAGCAATTCGAACTGGCGCAAGTCCCACTCGTCAGCCATGGCGGTGACGCGGCGCGTGGCGAAGTCTTCGAACAGCGCACGCACCAGCGGCGTTTGCGGAATCAGGCAAGCCATGGGTGGCAGCCGCTGCGCAAGCGGCTCCGCCATGTACAGCGAGAGGAAATCCGTCGCTTGCCGGATCGATGCCGAATGCGGCTGGTTGGCCGGCACCCAGATCACGTATTCGGCAGGCGCCGTCAGCCGGCGGCCATCGACCACCACCTCCATCAACCCGAGGCTGATCCGGCTGATCTGGCCCCACGGGTGCGTGTGCGGCTCGATATCGGTTTCAGGCTCGAAATGGTCGTAGCGAAAGTAGAACGGAGCGCCCTTGGGCACACGCAGATCGGCTTCGCGGAAGGCGGTGTACACGGTGTCAGCCACGGTTGTCGCGTTCGAGGGGTGAGGTTGTCTGGTTTGAAGTATATGTTTTGAACCGGACATTACTACACTGCCGTCTTCGGGTGTTCGAGGAGGCCGTCGTGCCTGTGCTGTATCCCTTGCTGGCGGTGCTGATCTGGGCTGCCAATACGATCGTTTCGAAAGCCGCGGCCGGCGTGGTGGACCCGGCGGCCATTTCGTTCTACCGGTGGGTGCTGGCGGCCGTCGTGCTCACGCCGTTCTGTGCGCGGCCGCTATGGCGCCAGCGTCATGCCGTGGTGGCGCAGTGGCGCCGCTTTGCGGTGCTCGCGCTGCTGGGCATGGTGATGTACCAATGCCTCGCGTACTACGCCGCGCACAGCACGAGCGCGACCAACATGGGCGTGATCGGTGCGCTGATCCCGATGCTGGGGCTGACCTTGAACGTGGTGGTATTTCGTCAGCCGGTCGGGGCGCAGGCCGTGACCGGTGTGGTGGTGTCGCTCCTGGGCGTGCTGTATCTGCTCGGCCGTGGGGAACCGGCCAACCTGTTCGACGGCGGCATCAACCATGGCGACGTGCTCGTGCTTGCCGGCGCCACGGCGTACGCGCTCTACAACATCCTCTATCGCCGGTGGGCGCTGCCGTTCGGGCAGTGGCTCAACCTGTACGTGCAGGTGCTGGTGGCCGTCGTCATGCTCGTGCCGGTGGCCATGACGGCGCACAGCCTGGCCGTGCCGGCCAAGGGCATTGGGCTGGTGGTGTTTGCGGGTATTGCCTCGTCGATCGTCGCGTCGTATCTGTGGATGCAGGGGCTCAAGCGCATCGGCAGCGAGCGTACGGCCGTGTTGATGAACCTGATGCCGGTCTTCACGGCCGGCATGGCCGCGGTGATGCTGGGCGAAACGGTGCACGGCTATCACTGGATCGGCGGCGGCCTCGTCCTGCTGGGCGTGAGTCTGGCGCAAGGCATCGTTCGGCTGCCGATCGGCCAGTCGGGATTGAGCGCCCGTTAGTTTTTTTCGGCCGCGCGGCTCAGGGGTTGGCGCTAAAATCGAACACATTGGCGGGCGCATGATGGCGCCCGTTCCGTGTTTCAGAACCACACTCGCCAGACCATCGCCAGACCATGAAGCGCAACGCCGGAGCCGTCACTGTCGATGATGTTGCCGCGCATGCGGGCGTGTCCATCAAGACCGTCTCGCGCGTGCTGAACCACGAGCCGAACATCAGCGAGAAGACGCGTGCGAAGGTGGTCGAGGCGATGCAGACGCTCGACTACCGGCCCAACCCGGCGGCCCGGCGACTGGCCAGCAAGCGCGCCGACATCATCGCGCTGGTCTACGACAACCCCTCCGACAACTACATCGTCAACATCCAGCATGGCGCGCTCGAAGCCTGCCAGGCGCTCGACTACAGCCTGCTGCTGACCCCCTGCAACTACCGCGACCCGAACCTCGCCGAGCAGATCATCCAGAGTGCGCGCCAGCGTGCGCTGGCCGGCATCATCCTGACGCCGCCGGTGTCGGACGTGCCGTCGCTGATCACGGCGCTGGATGAAGCCGGCATCGATTACGTGCGGCTGGCACCTGCCGATCGCGAGCACAAGGGGTTGTCCGTCAACACCGAAGACCGCGCCGCCGCACGCGACATGACGCTGCACCTGATCGGCCTCGGCCACCGCCGCATCGGCTTCGTGGTGTGCGATCCCGCCCACGGCGCGGCGTATCAGCGGGTATTCGGTTATCGCGACGCGATGGCGCAGGCCGGCATCGAAGTCGACGAACGACTGGTCGAGCAGGGCGAGCACTCGTTCGAGTCGGGCGTAGCCTGCGCTGAGCGATTGCTGTCTTGCGAGCCGCGCCCCACCGCCATCTTTGCCGGCAACGACGACATGGCCGCCGGCGTGCTGCGCGTGGCGCAGGCGCGCGGCATCAAGGTGCCGGAAGAACTCTCCATCTGCGGCTACGACGACACGCCGCTTTCACGCCAGCTCTGGCCAGCGCTCACCACCGTGCGCCAGCCGATCCAGGCGATGGCGCATGCGGCTGTGGAACAGCTCATTGCAATTCATCGCCCGCACCTGCCGGGGCTGAAGCCGCATTCGGTGCACGAGAATTTGCAGTATGAGCTGGTGATTCGGGAATCGACCTGCGCGCCGGTTCGTTGAGGTATTGCGCTACTCCGTTGAGGAAGGCACGGAGTCTTCTGCGTGGGTATACGTATCCTTTGTTTCTCCACATTACCCACTTGTCAACCCACACGCTGAAGGGTGGTGGCCGAAGGCCTGAGCCATTATCGTTAGGCGCCCGGATTTCGCCCGTCGGGAGTATCGCGGCCCTTGAAGTTCGACGCGGAACTGTCGAGAATCGCTCTGTTGACTGGGCAATCATATGGCGTTGGGTGAGAAATGGTGTCTGGTTTCGTCCATTTCACATTTCAGGTGCCCGGTTCATTGAGCTGTAATGATTTTTGCAGATTCATAGTGAGTAGTAGCAGGCATCCGACCCCTAGCGCTCAGAGAATTAACCGGAGGCGCATCAGATGATCTCAGACACACTTGTCTGCAAGTGATGGGCATTTTTTTAGGACGGAAGAGGTGATGAAGAAGATTAATCCGGCGGCGTACGATGGCGCCGAGCTATTTGATTTTGATTCGCAAGTCTTCGTTGTGCGCTGCTGGAAGCTGCGGCGACAGATCATTTTGCTTGCGGCCATATTTTCCGCATTGATTTTGGCGCTCTCATTTTGGATGGGCTGTGAGTACGTCAGTCAAGGGTTCATGCGCGCGCCGCGTAAATTTGCGGAATACAACGTTCAAAAGGCTGCGTTCTGGGATCGGGACACGCTTCGCCGCTATCTCGAAGAAAACAAGAAACTCGACGATGCAAACGGTCAGTATTTGCTGGGCAATCTAAGCGAGCGCTTTGTCCAGGCGCATCTGCAAGCGGTCCTTCCGTTGTCGAAAGACGATCTGCGTTACGTGACCGACGCGAAAGGGGTGCTCGACGCCATCGGCATTCTAGGGTTCTCGATTACGTTCAAGGACCGGTCGGCGGAGAATGCGCAAGCGCGTGTTCAACTGATGGGCGACTACATCAAGGACACCATGCTGAGTGAAGATCTGATGGATACGATCTACACCAAAGCGGGTGAAGCCAAGGCGAAGAAACAACAGATCGATAACCAGATCATTCAGAAGAGGCTGGCCTTGGCCCAGGCTTCCAGCCGGCTCGAAGCGGCCCGCCTCATCGCAGGCAAGTACCCCGAAGCATCGAAGATGGAAGCGCGCCAACTGCTGTCGACCAGCAGCGACAACACTGCGTCGCGTTATCTGTCTCCGATAGCACAGCTGGTTGGTATTGAAACCGAAATCGCCGACTTGAAATCGCAACTCACGTTGCTTGAACGCGACGCAGAGCAGAATGCGCTGCGCAGCGAATTCTACGAACGCATTGACCAAGGCACCCGCCAGGCTAAGACCGGGAGCGCGTTGCTGGCCGAGTTCGTGAAGACGGCCCAGGCTGTGTTTGCTGGCAAAGACCTCAAAGACGACAAGACGCGCGAGATCTATAACCAGTTTATGGTGATTGCCGAGCAGATGCGCAACAAGCACATTTCAGAGGCGCGCTTTGTTTCGGGTCCCACGTTGCCCGAATACCGTTCCGGGCCGAGTTCGCTTGCGCTGGCGATGCTTTCGCTGATCGGCGGTGTCCTGTTCGCGAGCCTGATTGTGCTGCTGGCTGACAAGGTTCGGACATCCCGCGGTGTTCATGGCAACGCTGCCCTGGATGAAGGTGTTGGATCAGAAGAAGACAGTTTGCGGCCGGTCCGCGTCGCTTGATTTTCCTGCGTCCAACGCAAAGGCCCGGCTGATTGCCGGGCCTTTTTTTTCATGGAGCGCTACTGCGTTACGCTGATCAACGCATACAAATCATCCTGCGGCTCATACCCCAGCAACTCGCGCCCGGTCTCCAGCCCCCAATCCATTCCACGGTTGTTCGACACGCCGTTTACGATGATGGCCGGTGCTGGCCAGCGCGCGGGGTCGGCCGTGATGGAGCAGAGGAACAACTGGCGCAGATCCCCGTTCGATAGCCACATGTTGCGGAACCAGCGCAGTGCGACGCGGCTGGCTTCATCTGGCAGCTCGGTCGGCACGGGCGTATCGGCTGTGCCGGAATAGTTGATGTCGTTCGGGTCGTTGTCGTCGGGCAGTGCCCAGCCGATCCGCAGCGACACGATCGACAGCTTGCCGCCGTTGGCCGCGGACACGGCGCCCACTGCCTTGCAGAGCCGTTCGCCCATGGCCTTGGACGTTCCGTAGGCGAGCGAGTAGACGTCTTCCGTGCCGTTGTTCCAGCGCGTGCCCGGGGCGGGCGGCAGTTCGGCGGTGAGTTTGCCGGGGCCGATGGTGCCGGCCAGGGGTTGGTCCTTGTATGCGCCCATCGCGTGGTTGGACGAGGCAAACACGAAGCGGCGCACGCCGTGCGTGGCCGCAGCCTGCAGCACATTGAGTGTCATGCCGTAGGAGGCCAGCGCCTGCTCCCACGTTGCGTCCGGCGTGGAGTGGATTGCGGCCAGGTGGATGACGGCATCGACGTTGCTCAGCAGATCCGTCCATGCGCCGTCGGCTTGCGTGAGATCGGCCTTGACCCATTGAAAACGTTCGGCCGCTTGCGGCGAAAACTCGACGTTCTGGGCAACCCAGTCAACGCCGATGATGGACGTGCACCACGGGGCGGAGGCCAGTGCCTCGACGACCTTGCGGCCCAGGTTGCCGGCCACGCCGGTCACAAGAACGCGAGCAGGGGTTTGGTAGTCAGCCACGATGTCGAATTCCGTTCGGGATGAGGAGAAAAAAGGACGATCGGCGGCCGGCGCTGCAACGTCGCGCGCCGCCGTATCGTTCCGGGATCAGGGAAGGGGGCCGGATGGGCCCCTGGAGTGATGTGAACCGAGCCGCCGTCAGCCCCGATTGGAGCCGGAAAGCACGTCGATCAGCACCGCGACGACCAGCACCACGCCCTTGACGATCATCTGCCACGAGGCGTCGACGTTCATCTGCTGCATGCCATTGTCGAGGCTTGCCATGACGAGTGCGCCGATCAGTGCGCCGTACACGGTGCCCGAACCGCCTCGCATCGACGTGCCGCCGATGAAGCAGGCAGAGATGGCATCCAGTTCGCCGCCCACACCGGCGGAGGGCGACCCCGCGGCCGAACGCGCGGTGGTGATGATGCCCGCGAAGGCGCACATCAGGCCCATCAGCACGAACACCAGCAGCTTGACGCGGCCGACGTTCACGCCGGACAGGCGCGTGGCTTCCATGTTGCCGCCCACCGCATAGACGTGACGGCCAAAGACGGTTTGAGTCGCGACGTACGAGAAGATGGCCAGCAGCACGAGCAGGATCAGCACCGGCAGCGGCACGCCGCTGGCCTGGTTGAGTACTGCGACAAAGCCGAACGAGGCCGCAGCGATGGCCAGCAGCTTCAGCCCGTCGGCCCACATCGGCGTGAGCGAGAGCGACAGGCGCGCACGCTCGCGACGGCGGCGCACGGTCAGCACAACCGAACCCGCGACGATCACAGCCGCCAGCGACCACGCCAGCCATGCCGGCACGAAGCTCTGCGCCAAGTTGCCGAGGTCATCGGGCACCGGGGCGATGGTCACGCTGTCGGTGCTCCATTGCAGCAAGCCGCGGAAGGCCAGCATGCCGCCCAGGCCAACGATGAACGAGGGCACACGCAGCTTGGTCGTGATGAAGCCGTTGACCACGCCGATGGCCGCGCCCGCCACGAGCACCGTCCCCACGGCCAGCCACGTGTTCCAGCCCAGGTTGACGGTGAGGATGGCGACCAGCCCGCCCAGCAAGCCAAGCAGCGAGCCAACGGAAAGATCGATTTCCCCCGCGATGATGACGAACACCATGCCGCAGGCCAGCATGCCCGTCACCGACATTTGCAGAAACAGGTTGGAAATGCTGTTCGGCTTGAGGAACGTGCCGTTGGTCTGGAAGTAGAAGAAGACCCAGATGAGCGCCACGGCCAGCAGGAGCGCAAGCACCTTGTAGCGCACGAACAATTGCTGGATGGCGCGGCCGTCTAGGCGCGGGCCGCCACTGCCACCGTTCTGACGGGCGAGTTGGGATTGCAGGATATTGGACATGGCGATTCAAGCCGCTTGGCGGCCGGGTTCAGCGTTGATTGCAGCAGCCAGGATGCGCTCCTGGGTGAGGCCTTGATTGACGAAGTCGCCGCGCAGCTGGCCTTCGCCCATGACCAGGACACGATCGCTCATGCCCAGGATTTCCGGCATCTCGGACGAGACCATGATGATGGCGACGCCGCTGGCGGCCAGGTCGGCAATCATCTTGTAGATGTCGTACTTGGAGCCGACGTCGACACCGCGCGTGGGTTCGTCGAGGATCAGCACCTTCGGCATTGCCAGCACCATCTTCGTGACCACGGCTTTCTGCTGGTTGCCGCCGGACAGGCTCGCAATCGCGAGCGCCGGGCTGGCGGTCTTGATGCGCAGGCGCTTGATTTCGCGGTCGACGGTGGTGAGTTCGGCGCCCTTGTCGACACGCAAGCCGCGCGCGTATTGCGCCAGCGTGGCGAGCGTGATGTTCTCGCCCACGGCCATCAGCGGGACAATGCCGTGGCGCTTGCGATCTTCTGGCACGAGGCAGATGCCGGCAGCGATTGCATCCGCCGGAGAGCCCACCTTGACGGGCTTGCCGTCCATGATGATCTCGGCGCTGGAGCGGCCGGGGTAGGCGCCGAACAGCGCGGAGACCATTTCCGTACGCCCCGCGCCTACGAGCCCGGCCACGCCGAGGATTTCCCCGCGGCGTACGGCAAAGCTCACGTTGTCTGTGCGCTTGCGGTTGGGGTTGGTGACATCCCAGCAGGTGACGTTGCGCGCTTCCATCACCACGTCGCCCACCGTGTGTTCCACCTTCGGGAACAGCGACGTCATTTCGCGTCCAACCATCATCGTGATGATGTTGTCGATGGTCATGTCGGCGGCGGGGCGTGTGCCGATGTGCTTGCCGTCGCGGATGACGGTGACGGTATCGCACACGCGCTTGACCTCATCGAGCTTGTGCGAGATGTAGACGCATGCCACGCCGCTGCGCTTGAGGTCGTCGATGATGGACAGCAGCACCTCGATTTCCTTGGCGGACAGCGACGAGGTCGGCTCGTCCAGGATCAGCAGGCGCGCATTCTTGGCGAGCGCCTTCGCAATCTCGAAAAGCTGCTGGTGGCCGCTGCCGTAGTTCATCACGGGCGCGGCCACGTTCACGTCGGTCAGGCGCAAGCGGGCGAGGAGTTCTTCTGCCCTGGCGTGCATGGCGTCGTAGTCCATGCGGCCCCCCGGCTTGGTGATTTCGTTGCCGAGGAAGATGTTCTCCGTGACGGAGAGCTGCTGCACCATCATCAGTTCCTGGTGGATGATGACGATGCCGGCGCGCTCGCTGTCGCGCACGGAATGCGCGCGCAGCGGCTCACCTTCCCACAGGATCTCGCCTTCGAAGGTGCCGTAGGGATAGACCCCCGACAGCACCTTCATGAGGGTCGATTTCCCGGCGCCGTTCTCCCCGCACAAACCGACGCACTCGCCCGGCCTCACTGCCAGGCTGACGCCGTCGAGCGCGCGCACACCGGAGAACGACTTCACGATGTTGCGCATCTCGAACAGGGTGCCGTTACTGCTCATGGCGTTCTCCTACTCACTACGACTGACCACTGCATCGGCGGCTTACTTGCCGAAGATCTGCTGATGCGTATAGAAGCCATCCTTGACAACGGTGCTGTCCAGGTTGTCCTTGGTCAGCAGCGTCGGGGTCAGCAGCACGGTGTCGACATCCTTCTTGCCGTTGTTCAGCTTGGTGTTGAACTTCGGCGCCGTGCCCTTCACGAGGTCGACGGCCATCTCGGCGGCGGTGGCGGCGATCTGCTTGATCGGCTTGTACACCGTCATGGCCTGCGTGCCTTCGGCCACGCGCTTCACGGCGGCCAAGTCAGCGTCCTGGCCCGACACCGGCACCTTGCCCGCCAGCTTCTGGCGTGCCAGCGCCTGGATCGCGCCGCCGGCCGTGCCGTCGTTGGAGGCAACGATGCCCTGGATGTTGTTGTTGTTCGCGGTCAGCGCGTTCTCAACAATGTTCTGCGCCTTGGAGGGGTCCCACTCCGGCGTCCACTGCTCGCCGACGATCTTGATGTCACCCTTGTCGACGTACGGCTTGAGCACCTTCATCTGGCCTTCGCGCAGCAGGCGTGCGTTGTTGTCGGTGGCGGCGCCGCCCAGCAGGAAGTAATTGCCCTTGGGTGCGAGCTTGACCACGCCTTGTGCCTGCAGCTCGCCCACCTTCACGTTGTCAAAGGTCACGTAGCCGTCGATGTCGGCGTTCAGGATCAGGCGGTCATACGACACCACCTTGATGCCCTTCTTCTTGGCGCTGGCGATGGCGTTGCCCAGCACCTTGGAGTTGAACGGCACGATCACGAGCACGTCAACGTTCTGGGCGATCAGGTTTTCGATCTGGGCGATCTGCTTGGCTTCGTTGGCGTTGGCCGACTGCACGTTGACGGTCGCGCCCAGCTTCTTGGCCGATTCGACGAAGTAATCGCGGTCGTGCGTCCAGCGCTCCACGCGCAGGTCGTCGATCGAGAAGCCGATCACCGGCGCTTCCTTGCTGGCGTGGGCCGAGGTGGCGGCGAAAGTCAGGACCGCCGCAGCGGCGAGGGTGTTCAGTACGCGGGAAATCATGAAAGGTCTCCTATTGTGCGCAAGTGCATTCTTAGAACGTGACGCCGGTCTTCAGGCCGACGACGAAGGCATTCTTGTTTTGCGAAGTGCCGCCCGGATGAAGGATGTACTGCAGATTAGGACGGAAGTACACAGACTTCACCGGTGACCAGCTGTAATACAGCTCGCTCACGTATTCGTAGCCGTCACCCACCACGGTATTGGCGCCGGTGCGGGCATTCGTCTGACGGACAAAGTCGGCATAGCGGCCATTATTGTGCGTGGCACCCACGGCAAAGCCGACGGTGTCGGACAGGCGATCGAACGGTCCCTTGTACTGCACGCCCACCGAGATCTGGTGATCGGTCTGCGCGGTGTTGCGATCGGCCTGCGAGAAGTTCAGGAACACCGTGGCGCCGCGTCCGTCCGGCGCACCCGTGATCTGCTGCTGCAGGTTCAGGTAGACGCCGTACTGGCCGTTGCGCTGCTTGGCGTCCAGGCCGGTGATGCCGCGCGCGTTGCCGTTCACGTCTTCGTACAGATCTTTGCCGTTCGAGGTGTTGTACCAGACGCCTGCGCGGTACGTGCCAGGGCGGCCCTCGATGGTGGGCATCCAGCCGAATTCCAGCGGAATCAGCGCGCCGGTGGTGCCGCCGGGGTTGTTCAGCTTCCAGCCGTTGCGGCGGGCCCAGCCGTCATCCACGTAGTTCGGGTTGACCTGGTACACGCCGATCTGCGCATAGGTTTCGGCCGAGGTGTGCACCTTGGCGCGTGCGCCCCACTGGCTGGTCGGCCAGTTCACCCAGTAGCCGCCCACCAGGTTGCCCGGTTGCGAGCCGCAGAACGTCAGGTTCTGGAAATCGCACGAGAACGAGAAGAAGTCTTCACCCACCGTCACGCGGCCTGCCTTGATTTCCAGCCGGTCGTTGAGCAGCTTCTGGTTCAGCCAGAACTGCGTCAGGTGCCAGGTCTGGCCGCGGCCATAGACTTCCTGGATCAGCATGTTGTTGCCGATGTTCGCGTCGCTGCCGAGGTTGCGGCCGTTGCGGTCAGTGACGGTTGCCTGGAACGTGGCGCCCTGCCAGCCGACAAGTTTCTGCAGGTCCAGCGCCGTACCGATGACCCATTGATCGGTGTAGCGCGTGAGATGTTCGGTACCGCCGCTGAAGTTGTGCGCAACTTCGCTGCCGTAACCGAGGTTGAAGTTCACGCCCTGCTCTGCCAGACGGGTGCGCAGGCCACCCCAGTCGCCGGTCAGATACGGGCTGGTCGTGATGTCATACGCGTGGGCACTGGCTGCGCCCAGCGCGAGTACGGCGGCTGCAATGGCCGACGCGCCGACGCGTTGACCAAAGCGCTTGTTGCGGGAATGACGACGTGCGGCCGGACGTGCGGCTTCAAGCTCCATGGACTGTCTCCTGATATTGGACCGTCTGCCATGCATGACAGCGGTGTCAGCGTTCTCTTCTGAATCGTGTGGCGAGCCGACGGACGCAAGAATGGCCACAATTGACAGCGCTGTCAATCTCGGGGTTTGCCCTAGTTCGCGGGTTCTTACAACGCTTTGAAACCGTTGCGGGGCGGATATTGCGGTGCGGAAAGTTTTACACCGGGCCCAAGTGTCGCCATAGGCGCGGCGCTGCGTGCATGGCATCGACCTTGCTCATGCTGCGCGCCGTTCTCTCAAACCTTTGGAGGTGCCGATATGCAACGCGAAGACGTGACCGATCTGATCGTCCTGCAGAAGATCAAGAAGCAGTTGAGCTGGGCCCAGTTGGCCGAGGTGATCGGCCACAGCAAGGAGTGGAGCACCGCAGCGTTGCTCGGTCAGATGACGCTGACCGAAGCGCAGGCCAAGGCGGTTGGCGCGGCGCTGGATCTGCCCGAAGAGGCCGTCATGCTGCTGCAGGTGACGCCGTACAAGGGGTCGCTGCCCACGTCGGTGCCGACGGATCCGTTGATCTACCGCTTCTACGAACTCATCAGCGTGTACGGCACGACGTTCAAGGCGCTGATCCACGAAGAGTTTGGCGACGGCATCATGAGCGCGATCGACTTCAACATGGACCTCACCCGCGAGCCCGACCCCAAGGGCGATCGCGTGCGCATCGTCATGAGCGGCAAGTTCCTGCCCTACAAGACTTACTGAACCGTCACGCGCGGTCTTCGCTGTGGTCGCTGTGGCCGCTGTCGTCGTGATCGTCGATCAGTGGCCGATGGCGGCGCGGCATCTCTGAGTCGAGCACGAGGCGGCCGTGCACGCGGCCCTTCATGCGCGTGACGTGATGCGTGCAGTCGTCCATGTGCGTACTCATGAGCGCGCGCACGGTGTCGGCGTCGCGCGCGCGGGCAGCATCCAGAATCTGCCGGTGGAACTTCACGTTGGAGGCGCCGAACTTCGCGTGGTCCTTCGGCGAGGTTTCGTTGCCGAACACCACGAGCTGCCGAATCATCTCGTTGATCAACTCGCAGCAGAACCGCAGCATCGGGTTGGGATTGGCCGCGGCCAGGATGTCGTGAAAGCTCAGGTCTTCCTGACGCTGGTCGAGTGGCGCAGCGGCTTTGGTCGACGCTGGGTCGCAGAGGTCGATGGTGTGCTCGAGCGCGCGGAAATCGTCTTCGGTCAGATGCGGCACCGCGCCCGCGGCCAGTTCAGGCTCAAGCAGGCAGCGCACGGTGTAGACGTCTGCAATGCCGATGTCCTTGAAGAACAGATAGTTCTGCATGAGCTGGAACGTGCGGTCCAACGGCACCTCGACGATGGTGCCGCCGCCGGCGGGCCCCGTGCTCACACTCACCAGCCCCTGCACCTCCAATGACTTGAGCGCTTCGCGGATGGTGCCCTTGCTGACTCCGAAGGTCTCCTGCAGCTTGATCTCCTGCGGGAGCTTGTCGCCGGGCTTGAGGTTGCGCTGCGTGATCAGCCGCTTGAGTTCTTCGGCAACGAGGTCGGCGCGCTTTTGCTTGCGGATGCCGATCGACGCCGTCTTGCCTGATCCGAGTGTGGCCATGGATGTCCGTTCCTTGTTGCGCGCATTCTAACTGCGGGGCCGCGTCGTGCCGACTGGCAAGCGTGGTGCATGTGTGCCCCGCAATCGTGCGTGCGCACCGGTTTTCCACATCGTCGTGCGCGGCGGCCGTGTCGCACACCTTGGAGTAAACACCGACGCCTTTGCCGTTGACGCATCGCCGATGCGGCTTCTATGATGATTTCGCCTATTTATCATAACAAATATAAAAAACTGGTCTGGTTCTTGCTCGGCGTGATGGTCGGCGAAAACCTCGCCGGTCAAGGCTAGGAGGAAGCTGCCGCCGGTGGTGGCTCCGAGCGCTGTTCTGTATTCACACGAACTTGAGGAGTGCGCTTTGAATCGTCGAGATTTGCTCAAACTGGCGGCGCTGTCCGCCGTGCCCGCGTCGCTGCTGCAGGCCCGTTCTGCGTGGGCTGCCGACGCCATCGAACTCGGCTGTCCGGTGCCGATGTCCGGCCCGTTTGCCGCCAACGGCAAATTCGCCGACCTGGGCATGAAGCTGGCCGTCGAGCAATACGGCAAGGTGCTGGGCCGCCCGCTGGCGTATAGCGTGCTCGACACCGAAGGCAAGCCGGCCACGGCCGTGCGCAAGGTCCAGGAGCTCGCGCAGCAGAAGAACGCGCGCTACTTCGCGGGCGGCATCCTGTCGTCCGAGTCGCTCGCGATGGGCAAGGAGGCAGAGAAGTTCGGCGGCGTGTTCATCACGACCGCGGGCGCCGATGAAATTACCGGCAAGGACTGCAACCGCGCGACCTTCCGCTGGTCGGTGCCCACATACGGCGCCATCGAGCGCACCGTGCGCCCGCTCATCGAGTCGATGCCCAAGGCCAAGCGCTGGTACACCATCACGCCGCAATACGTGTTTGGCGACGGGTTGCTCTCGGCGGCCAAGAACATCTTCAAGGAAAAGGGCATCGAGCATGTGGGCAACAGCTATCACGCGCTCACCGAGAAGGAATTCAGCGGCTACCTGACCAACGCGATGGCCGCCAAACCCGACGTGCTGCTGATCCTGAACTTCGGTTCGCAATCGTCCGACACGCTGCGCCAGGCGGTGAGCTTCGGCATGAAGAAGAACACGACGATCCTGGTGGCGTGGGCGTCTGGCCTGGAGCAGTTCGAATCGCTCGGCGCCGACCTGTGCGATGGCGTGTACTTCGGCGCGCAGTACTGGCACGACGTGGATACGCCCGCCAACCGCGATCTGGTCAAGCGCACGCAGGCGGCGTTCAAGACCAACCCGAACTACAGCCTGGCAGGCTCGTACACCTGCACCAAGATCCTGCTCGACGCGATGGCCAAGGCCGGCAGCGCCGATCCAAAGGCCGTGATTGCCGCGCTGCAGGGCATGAAGTACGAAGGCCTGACCGGCCCCGAAGAAATTCGCGCGGCCGACCACCAGGTGCTCAAGAACTACTACCTGCTCAAGGGCAAGCCCAAGAGCCGCATGAAGGACAAGGACGACTTTGCCGAAGTGGTCGCCGTCGGCAAGGCCTTCCTGCCGGTCGAACAGACGCAGTGCAAGCTGGCCTGAGGGTCTGATTTGCGGCACGCCCGGCTGGCTTCAGCTGTTGAAGCACGGGCGCTTGTCTTCCTGAGTGCCATTTCGGTCAACGCAATGAACGTCTACCTGCTCCAGGTCGTCAACGGCGTGGGGATCGGCATGCTCTACTTCCTGCTGGCGGTGGGGCTGTCGATCATCTTCGGGCTGTTGCGCTTCGTCAATTTCGCTCACGGCGCGTTTTATGCGCTGGGCGCGTATCTCTGCTTCCAGGCCCTGCAGATGGGCATGGATTTCTGGCTGGCGCTCGTGCTTGCGCCCATCGTCATCGGCGCGCTCGCCTGGGTGACGGAGAAAGTGCTGCTGCGCCACGTCTACGCGCAGGCGCACGAATTCCACATCCTCGTCACGGTGGGTCTGGCCTTGGTCGTGCAGGAACTCATCATCGTGGCGTGGGCGCCGCTGGGCGTGGACGTACCGGCGCCCGATGCCTTGCAGGGCGTGGTGATGTGGGGCGATTTCGTCTACCCGAAATACCGCCTCTTCGTCATCGGTTTTTCCGCCGTGCTGGCGCTCGCGCTGTGGTGGCTGCTCGAGGGCACGCGCCTGGGCAGCGCGGTGCGCGCGGGCAGTGAATCGACCGAGATGGTCTCGCTGCTCGGCATCAACGTGTTTCGCCTGTTCAGCTTGATGTTTGCACTGGGCGCGGCGACGGCGGCGGTGGCCGGTGTGCTGGCTGCACCCATTCGCGGCGCGGAACCCTTCATGGGCGTGGAGGCCCTCGGCGTCGCCTTCGTGGTTGTGGTGGTGGGCGGCATGGGCAGTTTTGCGGGGGCGCTGGTCGGCGGCCTGCTGGTCGGCATCGTGCAGAGCCTGATGAGCACGCTGTGGCCCGAGGGCGCACGGCTGATGATCTACGTGGCGATGGCGGCCGTACTGCTGCTGCGCCCGCACGGCCTGCTGGGGAGGGGATGATGCAAGCCGCATTCCATGGAATTTCGCGTCATCGCTTCTGGTGGCTGGCGCTGGGCGTGACGTTGCTGCTGCCGCTGGTGCTCAGGTCCGGCACATTGGCCACCGAAGTGCTCGTCTACGCGATGGCCGTGATGGCCTGCAACGTGCTGCTCGGCTACACGGGGCTGCTGTCGTTCGGGCAAGGGATCTTCTTCGGGCTGGGCAGCTATGCCGCGGGCATCGGCCTCACGCAACTGGCGCTGCCGATGCCGGTGGCGCTTGTCCTGGCCGTGGTGGTGGGCGCGGTCGTGGCGGCGGTGGTCGGCTGGTTTGCCATCCGCCAGCGCGGCACGTACTTCGTCATGCTGACGCTGGCCTTCTCGCAGATGTTCTATTTCCTGGCCTACACCACGCCGTCGCTCACAGGCGGAGACAACGGCCTGCTGGATATTCCGCGTCCGGCGTTTGCGGCGTCGCCGTGGGCGTTCTACGCGTTTGTCGCGGCGCTGTTCCTTGTCGTGTTCTTCCTCGTGCAGCGTGTGACGGAATCGGTGTTTGGCCGCACGCTGCTGGCGATTCGCGACAACGAAGAGCGCGCGCTCGCCGTCGGCTACAACGTGCGCGCCTTCAAGCTGCTCGCGTTCGTCATCTCCGGTGCGGTCACGGGACTGGCGGGCGCCTTGCACGCCATGCTCACGGGCATCGCGCCGCTGGCCAATATCGACTACCACGTCAGCGAGATGATTCTGGTGATGACCGTTATCGGCGGCACGGGCAACGTGTTTGCCTCGGTGTTGGGCGCAGCGTTCTATGTGTTGCTGTCGGACTGGCTCTCCAGCCTGTGGCCGCGCTGGCTGATGCTGCTGGGCTTCCTCTTGATTGCGGTGAGCCTGTTCATGCAGCGCGGGCTGTTTGGGCTCGGGCAGAAGCTGTGGCAGCGCGTGCGCGCACCGCGTCAGGCACCCGCGGTGCAGGAGGAGCGCGCATGACCATCACGCCCATCCTCCAGGCCGCCGGCATCGTCAAGCAGTACGGCAAGTTCACCGCACTGGGCGGCGTTGACTTGCGTGTGATGCCCGGCACGGTCCATTCCGTCATCGGGCCCAACGGCGCGGGCAAGACCACGCTGTTCCACATGCTCACGGGCACACGCATGATCACCAGCGGCACCATCGTTTTCGATGGCCACGACGTGACGCGTGAAGCCGACTACCAGCGTGTGCAGCGTGGCATTGCGCGTTCGTTCCAGGTGACGAGCCTGTTCCCGAGCCTTTCCGTGCGTGAGAACCTGCGCCTCGCCGCACTCGGCACCACGCCGCGTCGTGCCCTGCACGGCTGGCGCCTGCCGCAGGGCGAGCTGGCCTGCGCCGACACGGTCGACCGCGTGCTCGATCGGCTTGAATTGCCGCGCCTGGCCGACACGCCGGCCGCCGCCCTTTCGCATGGCCAGCAGCGGCGGCTGGAAGTCGGCATGGCACTGGCGGCCAACCCGCGCGCGATCTTTCTCGACGAGCCGACCTCCGGTATGGGCGTGGACGACCTGCCCGCCATGAAGGCGCTCATTCGCGGCCTGGCGCAGGACCACACCGTCGTGCTCATCGAGCACAACATGGACATCGTGATGGACATCTCCGACACGATCACCGTCATGCAGCAGGGCAAGGTGCTCATGGAGGGCACGCCCGACGCCGTGCGATCGGACCCGCGCGTGCGTGCCGCGTATCTCGGCAACATGATCACGGGAGGCAGGAAATGACCACAACGGCGATTCTCGACGTTGCAGACCTCCACGGCTATTACGGCAAGAGCCACGTGCTGCAGGGCGTGGCGCTATCGGTGGGCGAGGGCGAACTCGTGACGCTGCTCGGCCGCAATGGCGCCGGAAAATCGACCACCCTGAAGACGATTGCCGGCGTCGTCACGCCGCGCGGCGGGCAGGTGCGTTTTCGCGGCCGCGACATTGCCGGGCAGCCGCCGCACCGCATTGCCGCGCAGGGCCTGTGCCTGGTGCCGGAGCATCGCGGCATCTTCAAGCTGCTGACGGTGGAGGAAAACCTGAAGCTCGGCGCGCGGCGGGATTCTCCGTGGCAGCTGGCCGACATCTATCGCATCTTTCCGCGCCTGCATGAGCGGCGGCGCAACGGTGGCGCCAATCTCTCCGGCGGCGAGCAGCAGATGCTCGCCATCGGCCGCGCGCTCATGAACCACCCGCGCCTGCTGATGCTCGACGAGCCGGTCGAAGGTCTGGCCCCCGTCATCGTGGAAGAGATCGTCGCGCAGCTGAAGGTCATCAAGCAGGCGGGCGTATCCATCCTGCTGGTCGAACAGAACCTCGAAGTCTGCGCGCAGCTCGCCGATCGCCACGTGATCATCGAACAGGGCCGCGTGGTCTACACCGGCACCAACGAAGCCTTCCGCGCCGACGACGCCATCAAGGACCGCTACCTCGGCGTCGGCCTGGCCGCCTAAACGTACACATCATGACGACCACCCAACTCGACACCACCCTGCGCATCAACGGCGCACGCCTGTGGGACACGCTCATGCAGCAGGCGCGCATCGGCGCCACGCCCAAGGGCGGCGTGCGCCGCCTCGCGTTGACCGATCTCGACCGGCAAGGCCGCGATTTCTTCGTTGCCCAGGCCGAAGCCGCAGGCTGCGCCGTGCGTGTGGACGCCATCGGCAACCTGTTCGCGCGCCGGCCTGGACAGAACAACGCGCTGCCGCCCGTCATGACCGGCAGCCACATCGACACGCAGCCGACCGGCGGCAAGTTCGACGGCAACTACGGCGTGTTCGCCGGCATCGAGGTGGTGCGCGCGCTCAACGATGCGGGCATCGAAACGAAAGCGCCTATCGAAGTGGCCGTGTGGACCAACGAAGAAGGTTCGCGCTTCGTGCCGGTGATGATGGGCTCCGGCGCGTTCATCGGCGAGTTTGCGCTGGACGCCGTGCTGGCCGCGCAGGACCGCGACGGCGTGGCCGTGGGCGAGGCGCTGCGCAGTATCGGCTACGCGGGGAGTGAGCCTGTTGGCGGCCGAGCCGTCGGTGCCTACTTCGAAGCGCATATCGAACAAGGGCCGGTGCTGGAGGCGCACGGCACGACCATCGGCGTGGTGACGGGCGCGCTCGGCCAGCGCTGGTACGACGTGGTCTTGACCGGCATGGAAGCGCACGCCGGCCCCACGCCGATGGAACTGCGCCGCGATGCGTTGTTGCCCGCCGCAGAACTCGTCGGCATTGCCAACCGCATCGCGCTCGAGCGCCCGCCGCATGCGCGCGCCACGGTGGGCTGCCTGAGCGTTCATCCGGATTCGCGCAACGTGATTCCGGGGCAGGTATCGATGACGATCGACTTCCGCGCGGCCGACGACGCGGTGTTGTCTGACATGGATGCGGCACTGCATGAGGCGGTGGCGGAGTTGCGCACACGCAGCGGCATCGACATCGCATTGCGCCAGGTCGTGTACTTCCCGCCGCAGCCGTTTGACGCCACGCTGGTGAACGCGGTGCGCAGCGGCGCGCGGCAGCTCGGGTTATCCGAAATGGACGTGATCAGCGGCGCAGGCCATGACGCGGTCTATCTGGCGCGTGTGGCCCCCACCGCGATGATCTTCGTGCCGTGCAAGGACGGCATCAGCCACAACGAGATCGAAGACGCCCGCCCCGAACATCTTGAAGCCGGGGCCAACGTGCTGCTGCACGCGATGCTGCAGGCCGCTGGCCGCGTTTGACACCATCACCCGACCGCTCATGCGCATCCTGATCGCCCGCTTCAATCACGAGACGAATACGTTCTCGCCGGTACCGACACCGCTGGCATCGTTCCATCCGCACTACGGCGCCGACGCGTACCGCGCCGCCAAGGGCACGCGCACGGCGGCCGGCGCGTTCATTGATCTGGCGGAGGCGGCGGGCGCCGAAATCGTCGTGCCCGTCGTGGCCGGAGCGAACCCCAGCGGACGCGTCGCTGCCGAGGCGTACACAACGTTGTGCGACGCCATCGTCGCGGCGGCGCCTGGGTGCGATGCGCTGTTGCTCGACCTGCACGGCGCGATGGTCGCGGAGAACAGCGACGACGGCGAGGGCGATCTGCTCGAACGTCTGCGCGCGGTGGTGCCCGACGTCCCAATTGCCGTCGCGCTGGATCTGCACGGCAATCTCACGCAGAAGTTCATCGACTTGGCCGACATCGCCGTCAGTTTCAAGACGTATCCGCACGTTGACATGTACGAAACCGGCGAGCACGCCGGCCGCTTGCTGTTCGACAAGCTGGCCGGCCGCGCGAATCCCGTGCTCGCATGGCGGCGCCTGCCCATGGTTACACACACGCTGCGCAGCCGCACCGACGAAGGGGCGATGCACCGCGCCGTGGGGCTCGCCAATCAGGCCGAGACTGACGGCATGCTGGCCGTGTCGATCCTGGCCGGATTCGGGCTGGCGGACATTGCCGCGCCGTGCCTTTCTATCGTGGTGGTCGGCAACGGCGACAAACATGCCGCCGACGCTGCGGCGAAACGCATTGCCGATGCCATCTGGGCTGATCGCGAAGGGTTCGTCTACCGCTCTGAACCGCTGACCGAATCGATCGCGCGCGCGGCCGAGTTGGCACACGCCCCCGGCAGCGGCCCTGTGCTGCTGCTCGACCACGGCGACAACTGCATGTCCGGCGGCACGTGCGACGACATGCACGTCCTGCACGAAGCGTTGCGGCAAGGGTTGAGCGGCATCGCTGTCGGGCCGGTGTGCGACCCGGAAGCCGTCGCGGCGATGATCGAGGCAGGCCAGGGTGCCACGGTCACGCTCCCGGTCGGCGACAAGGTGCCGCTTGTGCAGCTCGGCATCTACCCCGTGCCGCGCGCGCTGACGGGCAAGGTTGTCGCCATCAGCGACGGCGAATACACCATCACGGGGCCGACCTATACGGGCCAGCGCATCCGCATGGGCCGCACGGCGCTGCTCGACATCGGCGCGGCGCAGATCGTCGTCACGGAGACGCCGCAGGAGCATTGGGACCTCGGCATCTTCACGAACATCGGCGTGGACCCGCATGCCGCGCGCTTCGTGCTGTTGAAGTCGCGCATGTATTGCCGGCCCGTGTTCGTGCCGATTGCCAAGGCCGTGGTGGAGTGCGATGGCGGCGGCGTGACCAGTTCGGATTACGCGCGCTTTCCGTTTGTGAAGGTGCAGCGGCCCGTGTTTCCGCTCGATGCGGACGCGGTGCCTGCCTAAGCGCTACGCGCTGTCGCGCTCAACGAGGGTGAAACCCACATCGACCGTGCGCCGTTCTTCGTCGCCGTGTTCGATGCGGTTGATCAGCAACGTCGCTGCCAGCTTGCCGATGCCTGTGCCGTCGATGCGGATGGTGGTGAGCGCGGGCGTGGTGTCTTTGGCGAACACCTGGTCGCCGTAGCCGACCACGCGGAGTTGCGCCGGCACGGCAATGCCGCGATGTTCCGCCTCCATCAGCACGCCGAGCGCAAGGATGTCTGCGCCGCAGAAGATGGCGTCGGTGTCCGGATGCTGCTCTAGCAATGTGCCCAGTGCACGCCGGCCGTCGCCCAGGCTGGCGGGGGATTCGGCGGCCATCACGGGAATGTAGGCCTCTGAGCCAAACGCCTTCACGAAGGCCTGCGCGCGGGCCTGTGCACGGCGGTCGCTCGGCGTGATGACGGCGGGGCGCTTTGCGCCGCGTTGCTTCAGATAGCGCGCCGCCGCCTGGCCGACCTTCTGGTGCGAGAAGCCCACCAGCATGTCCAGCGGGTTGCGCGTGATGTCCCAGGTTTCCACTACCGGTACGCCGGCCGCCTGCAGCTTCTGTCGCACGCTGGCGGAGTGCACCACACCGGTCAGCACGATGCCCGCAGGGCGCCGTCCGACGATCGCATCGAGCAGTGCATCTTCGCGTGATTCGTCATAGCCGCTCTGGCCGATCAGCAATTGATAGCCCGCAGCAGCCAGCTCGGTGGTCAGCGCCGCGACCGTTTCCTGAAACACGCTGCCCGCAATCGTCGGGATGAGCGCGACGATCAACCGGCTGCGGTTGGATGCCAGTGAGCCGGCCACGAGGTCCGGCGTATAGCCGGTCTGCCGCACCGCTTCGCGCACGCGCTCGAGCGTGTCGCCCGACACCAGCTCCGGCGTGTTCAGCGCACGGGACACCGTCACCTTGGTCACACCCACCAGCTTGGCAAGGTCGCTCAGAGTGACGCGCCCGGTGTTCTTGCGCGCACGGCGTGGGGCCGCCGGCGCGGTTTCTACGAGGGACACGGTGGTGGACTTGGTCACGTGATCGATGGGCCGATTGGGGAAACACAGGGAAAAAGGGGCTAGCAATTATCGCAAAACCAGACTACGATTGCGCCAATGTTACCGGTTACATAAACCGGTAACATCAAAACTCACGATCGACGGCGGCTGCACGAGAAGACAGCCCGGAGGAGCAAAGGATGTTGCAGGCAACCCCAGCGTACGCTGGGCCGCTGATTCAGCTGAACGCGGCAGACAACGTGCTGATTGCGCGCGAAGGGCTGTCGCTCGGCGCAAACCTGTCGATCAACGGCACGACGGTGCGCCTGCGCGCGCAGGTGCCGGCCGGCCACAAGATCGCCGCGCGGCGAATCGCCCAGGGCGAAGCCGTCCGCAAGTACGACACGATCATCGGGCGCGCCGCACGCGACATCGCGGCGGGCGAACACGTCCACACGCACAACGTCGAGCTGATCGACTACGCACGCGACCCGGGCTTCGGTCTGGATGTGCGCCCGGTCGATTACATCCCAGAGGCGCAGCGCGCTACGTTCAATGGCATCGTCCGCCCCGATGGCCGCGTGGCTACGCGCAACTTCATCGGCATCCTGGCGTCGGTCAACTGCTCGTCGACCGTCATCAAGAACATTGCGGCATGGTTCACGCCGGAGCGCCTCGCGCTGTTTCCCAATGTGGATGGCGTGGTGGCATTTGCGCAGACGAGCGGCTGCGGGATGTCGTCGCCATCCGAGCATTTCGATGTGCTGCGCCGCACGTTGGCAGGCTACGCGCGGCATCCGAACCTGGCGGGTGTGCTGATCGTCGGACTGGGCTGCGAGCGCAACCAGGTGGCAGATCTGATGACCAGTCAGGGCCTGAAAACCGGCAACCTGATGCACACGTTGGTGATGCAGGACACCGGCGGCACGCGCGCCACCATCGAGGCGGGCATCGCCGCCATCGAAAAGATGCTGCCGGCGGCCAACGACATCGTTCGCCGCCCGGTATCGGCCAGTCATATCAAGATCGGCCTGGAGTGCGGTGGCTCCGATGGCTTCTCGGGCATCACCGCCAACCCCGCGCTCGGTGCGGCGATGGATTTGCTGGTGCGCCATGGCGGCACGGCCATCCTGTCGGAAACGCCCGAGATCCACGGCGTGGAAACCATGCTCACGCGCCGCGCGGTGTCGCCCGAAGTCGGCCAGAAGCTGCTCGATCGGCTGGCCTGGTGGGAGAACTACACGCGCGGCCACAACGGCCAGTTCAACGGCGTGGTTGGGCCCGGCAACCAGCAGGGCGGTCTGGCCAACATCTTCGAAAAATCACTCGGCTCGGCCATGAAGGGCGGCACCACGCCGCTGCAAGCCGTGTACGAATACGCCGAGCCCATCGACCGCGCGGGCTTTGTCTTCATGGATTCCCCCGGCTACGACCCCGTTGCCGTGACGGGCCAGATTGCCAGCGGCGCCAACCTGATCTGCTTCACCACGGGACGCGGCTCGATGTTCGGCTCGAAACCCGCTCCGACGATCAAGCTCGCCAGCAACACGCCCATGTTCCGCCGGTTTGAAGAAGACATGGACATCAATTGCGGCCGCATTCTCGACGGCGAACGTTCGGTGGAAGAGATGGGACAGGACATCTTCGAACACATCCTGCGTACCGCCTCGGGCGAGCGCACCAAGAGCGAACTGCTCGGCCTTGGAGACCATGAATTCGTGCCGTGGCACATGGGCATCGTGAGTTAGCGCCTCGACTCGAAGGCACGCATCACCTACTACAAAACAGGAGACAAACCATGCAGGACACGTCACAAGGCGGCCCGCGCTCGAAAGTGCGCTGGGTTGTCGCCGGCCTCATGTGGGCGGCGATTGCCATCAACTACATCGACCGCACCGTGCTGTCGGCCGCCGCGCCGCACATCCAGAAGGAATTCCACCTGAGCGCGGTGGAAATGGGCGTCGTCATGTCGGCGTTCTTCTGGTCGTATGCGCTGCTGCAGTTGCCGGCCGGCATTCTGGCCGACCGCTTCGGGCAAAAGAAGGTGCTCGGGTTTGCGGTGCTGTGGTGGTCTGTTGCGACGGCGTTGACGGGCCTGGCAAACGGTTTCAAGTCGCTGGTGGGCCTGCGTGTGGCGTTGGGCATCGGCGAGGCAGGTGCGTATCCGAGCAGCGCGGGCATCACGGGGCGCTGGTTCCCCAAACAGGAACGCGCCACGGTGGCGGCCATTTTCGATAGCGGCTCAAAGTTGGGTAGCGCCGTCGCCTTGCCGCTTATCGCGTGGCTGTTGGTGATGTTCGATTGGAAGATCACCTTTGCCGTGACAGGCGGGCTGGGCATCGTGTGGGCAGTGGTGTGGTGGGCGGTGTTCAAGGAAACGCCCGAAGCGCACAAAGGCGTGAACGCCGCTGAGTTGGCCCACATCCAACGCGGCCTGCCGCCAGCCCGCAAGGATGAACCCAAGGTGCCCTGGACGAAGCTGCTCACGCACCGGAACATCTGGGCGATGTGCATCGGCTTCTTCATGATCAACTACAACTCGTACTTCTTCATCACGTGGCTGCCGACGTACCTCGTCAAGGAACGCGGCATGGGCCTGATGCAGATGGGCCTCATGGCGTCGCTGCCGCTGTTCGTCTCGATGTTCGTGGAGGTGTTCGCGGGCTGGGCGTCGGACCGCGTGTATGCGTCGGGCAAGCTTTCGCTCACGGCCACGCGCAAGCTGTTCCTTATCATCGGTCTCGTGATGGCGTCGAGCATCGGGCTGGCGGCGTTCGCACAGTCGGCCGTTGTGGCAGTCATCCTGCTGTGCGTCGCGAAGTCTGGCACGACCGTGGCGGCGTCGCAGGTGTGGGCGCTTCCGGCCGATGTGGCACCGGGCAACAACGTGTCGATGGTGGCGGGCCTGCAGAACAGCGTGTCGAATATGGGAGGCGTGGTCGGCCCGATCGTCACCGGCGCCATCGTGGGTGCCACGGGCTCGTTCATTCCGGCGCTGGTGTTCTCCGCCGCACTGATCGGCCTCGCGATCCTGAATTACCTCTTCCTGCTCGGCAAGGTGGAACCCATCAGCTTCGAGCCCACTCCTGAAACACATCATTCGCATGACCAACGCAATGCAGACGCCCGCGCTTAACCGACCGAACAGTTTCAAGGCCGCGCTGGCCGCCAAGCAACGCCAGATCGGTTTCTGGCTGGCGATGAGCGATCCGTACCTGGCCGAAGTGAGTGCCACGGCCGGCTTCGATTGGCTGCTGATCGACAGCGAGCACGCTCCGAACGACGTGCGCACGATCCTCGCGCAACTGCAGGCCGTGGCGCCGTACCGTGCCGAGCCCATCGTGCGGCCGTACAGCGGCGATCCCGCCCTCATCAAGCGCCTGCTCGACATTGGCGCACGCACGCTGCTGGTGCCGATGGTGGAGACGGCGGAACAGGCGCGCGATCTCGTGCGTGCGGTGCGCTACCCGCCGTTCGGCATTCGTGGCGTGGGCAGCGCGGTAGGCCGTGCATCGCGTTGGAGCGCCCGCACCGACTACCTGCAAGTGGCTGATGATGAAGCCTGCTTGCTCGTGCAAGCCGAAACCGTGATCGCCCTGCAGAACCTCGAAGCCATTTGCGCCGTGGATGGCGTGGACGGCGTCTTCATCGGCCCGGCTGATCTGGCCGCGTCGATGGGCCATCGCGGCAATGCCGGCCATCCGGAGGTGCAGGTCGCCATCGACAACGCCATGCGCACGATCATCGCGTCGGGCAAGACAGCCGGCACGCTCACATCCGACCCCGTGCTCGCACGCCACTACCTCGAACTCGGCTGCACCTTTGTCGCCACCGGCATCGACATCCTCCTGTTCGCCAACGGCGCCCGCAATCTCGCGCGAAACTTCATCGCGCCGCAAACCGCCTGATCGTTCTTCTCTTTCCAACGGATCTGACATGACCCGCAAGACTCACCGGATCGCCGTGATCCCCGGCGACGGCATTGGCCGCGAAGTGATGCCCGAAGGCCTGCGCGTGCTCGAAGCGGCCGCACGCCGCTTCGGCATCAGCCTCGAGACCCAGCACATCGACTGGGCCAGTTGTGATTACTACCAGCAGCACGGCGCGATGATGCCGGATGACTGGAAGCAGCAATTGCAGGGCATGGACGCCATCCTGTTCGGCGCGGTCGGCTGGCCAGCCACGGTGCCCGATCACGTCTCACTGTGGGGCTCGCTGCTCAAGTTCCGCCGCGAATTCGACCAGTACATCAACCTGCGCCCCGTGCGATTGTTTGAAGGCGTGCCGTGCCCGCTCGCCAACCGCAAGCCCGGCGACATCGACTACTACGTCGTGCGCGAGAACACCGAAGGCGAATACACATCGCTCGGCGGCATCATGTACGAAGGCACCGACCGCGAGATCGTGATCCAGGAATCGGTCTACTCGCGCAAGGGTGCAGAGCGGCTGCTCAAGTTCGCGTTCGACCTTGCACAGAGCCGCCCGCGCAAGCACGTGACGCTCGCCACCAAGAGCAACGGCATCGCCATCAGCATGCCGTGGTGGGACAAGCGCGCGGATGAAGTCGCGCAAAGCTACCCCGATGTCACGCTCGACAAGCAGCACATCGACATCCTGACCGCACGCTTCGTGCTGCAGCCGGGCCGCTTCGACGTGGTGGCCGCCACCAACCTGTTCGGCGACATCCTGTCCGATCTTGGCCCGGCCACCACCGGCACGATCGGCCTGGCGCCTTCGGCCAACCTGAATCCCGATCGCACGTTCCCGTCGCTGTTCGAGCCGGTGCACGGCTCGGCGCCGGACATCTACGGCAAGAACATCGCCAACCCGATTGCGATGATCTGGTCGGGCGCGTTGATGCTGGATTTCCTGACGCAAGGGCAGGGGGCAGGCCGCGCTGCCCACGACGCCATCGTCGCGGCCATCGAAGCCGTATTGAAGGAAGGCCCCCGCACTCCAGACCTGGGCGGCAACGCCAACACCACTCAGGTGGGCGAGGCGATTGCCGCGCACCTCGGTTGAGCGACGAGAAGGAATCGATGATGGCTTTCAGCTTCGACCAACTTCGGCAGACGGGGCTCGTGCGCACCGACAACCTGATCGAGGGCCAGTGGGTTGCCGGCACCGACGGCGCACGTTTTGCCGTGACGGACCCGGCCACCGGTAGCCTCATCGCCAACGTGCCCGACAGCGGCGTTGCCGACGCGCGTGCCGCCACCGACGCGGCAGCCCGCTCCTTTCCCGCGTGGCGCGACACGCTGCCTGCCGAACGCGCTGCCATCTTGCGCCGCTGGCACGCGGCCATCGTTGCCAATGCCGACGCGCTGGGGCGGCTGATTTCTCTGGAGCAGGGCAAGCCGTTTGCCGAAGGGCGCGGCGAGGTCATGTACGGCGCCTCGTACGTCGCCTGGTTTGCCGACGAGGCCACGCGCATCTACGGCGACCTGATCCCGCAGCAGCAGCGCGGCAAGCGCATGAGCGCCGTCAAGGAGCCCGTCGGCATCGTGGCGGCCATCACGCCGTGGAATTTCCCGCTGGCGATGATTGCGCGCAAGATCGCGCCGGCGCTGGCGGCGGGCTGCACCGTGGTCGCCAAGCCGGCGGAAGACACGCCGCTCACGGCGCTCGCGCTGGCGCAGCTTGCGCAGGAGGCCGGGCTGCCGCCGGGCGTGCTGAACATGATCTCGGCCTCGCGTGAGCGCGGCATCGAGGCCGTGGCCGATTGGCTGCACGACAGCCGCGTGCGCAAGATCACCTTCACTGGCTCGACGCCGGTGGGCAAGTATCTGGCGCACGAATCGGCGGGCACGCTAAAGAAGCTGTCGCTGGAGTTGGGCGGCAACGCGCCGTTCATCGTGTTTGACGACGCGGACCTTGATGCGGCCATCACGGGTTTGCTGGCGGCCAAGTTTCGCAACGGCGGCCAGACGTGCGTGTGCCCCAACCGCGTCTACGTGCAGGCCGGCGTGTATGAGCGCTTTGGCGCCATGCTGGCCGAGCGGGTTTCCGCGCTGAAAGTCGCGCCCGCCACCGATCCGGATGCGCAGATCGGCCCGATGATCAATGCCCGCGCCGTCGACAAGATCGAACGCCACGTGCAGGACGCCGTTGCCAACGGTGCGCGCGTGCTGGCCGGTGGCAAGCGCCTGCCGGAAGTTGGCGAACACTTCTATGCGCCCACCGTGCTGGCCGACGCCCACAGCAGCATGGCCCTGTGCGGCGAAGAAACGTTCGGCCCCGTTGCGCCGCTGTTCCGCTTCGTCGATGAAGCCGAAGCCGTGCAGGCCGCCAACGACACGCCGTTTGGGCTCGCCTCGTATTTCTACACGCAGGACATCCGCCGCATCGAGCGTGTATCACGCGCGCTGGAAGCGGGCATCGTCGGTATCAATGAAGGCGCGCTCGCCAGCGAGGCGGCGCCTTTTGGCGGCGTGAAGGAATCGGGCTACGGCCGCGAGGGCTCCAAGTACGGGCTCGACGATTACCTGTCGATCAAGTACCTGTGCCAGGGCGGGTTGAACTAGCGAGCTGAATCCCAGAACCGCTGTGCACGGAACGGGCGAACATCTACGGTCGGTGTCTCGCCCAGCATTATTTCCGCAATTAATCGCCCGGTAATCGGCCCCAGCGTCAGGCCGTGGTGCGCATGGCCGAACGCGAACCACATGTTTGCGTGGTGCGGCGCTGGTCCGATGATCGGCAGCATGTCGGGCGTGCAGGGGCGGGCGCCAAGCCAGGGTTCCGCATCCACACGTTCGGCCAGCGGAAAAAGCGTACGCGCGACGGGCTCGACGGCGTTGAGCTGCACGGGCGTCTTCGGTGCATCGCGGTGTGCGAGTTCCGCGCCGGTCGTCAGCCGGATGCCGCGCGCCATCGGTGCCAGCACATAACCGCCGTCGGCATCGAGCACGGGATGGTTCAACTGCGCACCGTGCGCGGGCGCGTAGTGCATGTGATACCCGCGCTTGACGGCCAGCGGCAGGCTGTAGCCCAGGCGCGATGTCAGTACATCCGCCCAGGGGCCCATCGCCACGACGACGTTGTCGGCGCGCAGCTCGCCTTCCTTCGTTTGCAGCAGCCACGGCGCGTTGGGCGTCAGCGTGTTGGCGTCGGCTTCAAACAGGCGGCCGCCGAGTTGCTCGAAATGCTTTGCGTAGGCCGTGACCAGCGCGTTCGGGTCGCTCACGGAATCCGCTTCTGTATAGCGCAGGCCACCGAGCAGCGATGTGTCCAGATGCGGTTCAACGCTGCGCAGGCGCGCGGGGTCGAGCGCTTCGAACGCGACGCCGTATTCGCGTTGCCAGCGCTCGACGTTGCGCGTTTCCTTGTCTTGCGTGGCGGCATTGCGGAAGACCTTGATCCAACCGCTGGGCCGGATCAGATGCGTGGCACCGGCGGCTTCGGCCAGCGCGCGGTGCTCGCTCACGCTGTGCGCGATCAGCGGCGCATACGCACGTGCAATCGCCGCGTGCCGCGTCGGGTGCGAGTTGCGCCAGTACTGCCACAAGAACGGCAGCAACCGGGGTAGATCGCCCGGGTGGTAATGCACATCCGCCGACGTGTTGCCCGCATAACGCAACAACGTCGACAGGTCGCGCGGAAACGCATACGGATACACACCCTCGCGCTGGATCAGCCCGGCATTGCCGAACGACGTCTCAAAGCCCGGCGCACGGCGGTCCACCAGCGCGACGGCGCGCCCGCGTTTCTGCAGATGCACCGCCACCGACACGCCGACAATGCCGGCACCCAGCACAAGGGTGTCAAAGCGCATGGCGGCCGGCTCCTTAACCCTTGGCCAGCGCCGTGACGGCGATTTCCACATCGATGCCCGGGCGCATCAGGCCCGACTGCACGCAGGCGCGCGTGGGCGCGTGGCCGGCCGGCACCCAGGCTTCCCACGCGGCGTTCAGCTCGGCGAAGTGCTTGGCGTCGGTCAGCCAGATGTTGGCGGAGATCAATCTCGTCTTGTCGACACCCGCTTCAGCCAGCAGGGCGTCGATGCGCTCGAGAATGTTGTTGGTCTGCTCGGTGATCGGCTTGAAGTCGCTGTCAGGCACTTGGCCGGCCAGATGCACGATGCCATTGGCGATCACGATCTGGCTCATGCGGGCGTTGGTGTGGAAGCGTTGGATGTCGGTCATGTCGAGGAGGTCGTTATAGGTTCAGACGGCCGAGGTGCCCATGCCGCTCGTGGCGGCATCGAACACCGGCGGCGCGGTGACGATGGATTGGAGTGCCGGCGTCGGCTGCGTGAGCTTGGCGAGGTCCGGACGCGGCCGCCGCAGCGTAGCAGACGCGTCGAAAGCCTGCTCGAGCGCATGCGCCACGGCCAGCGCTTTGCGGTCTCCGTGGAAGGGCCCGACGATCTGCAGGCCGAACGGCATGCCGGCGTGGTCAACGCCGCACGGCAATGAGATCGCCGGGTGCGTGGTCAGCGTGACGACGTACGTCAGCGCCAGCCAGCGGTAATAGTTCTCCTGCGCGCGGCCGTCGATGTGCGTGGCATACAGCTCGCTCCACGGAAACGGCGACACCGGCGTCGTCGGCGACAGGATCACGTCGTACTGGCCGAACGTCGCCTGGAAGCGTTTGAGGATGCGCGTTTGCTCCGCCTGCGCCCACGCACAATCGGCGAGCGTCATCGCGGCGCCCAGCTCGTAGTTGGCGCGCGAGTTGGGGCCGATCGACGCCGGGTCGCGCGTGTAGGCGTCATGCAGGCCGGCGACGAAGCTTTCTGCGCGGATGACATCGAAGCACCGGTGCACCTCGCCGAGGTCGAACTGCACGGGCTCGCACGACCGGAACATCGGCGCGATGGCGGCAATGCGTTCGCGAAAGACCGCGCGGATGCTGGCATCGACATCGCAGCAGCCGAAATCTTCCGTCCAGCCGACGCGCAGTGTGGAGAGATCGAGCGGCGCGGGCGCGAGAAAGCTGAGCGGATCCACGTGGAAGCTGAGTGGATCGCTTGCCGACAATCCAGCCGTGGCGGCCACTTGCAGGCACGCTTCGGCTACCGTGCGCCCCATCGGGCCGACCACTGAAATGGGCGTCCAGCCGAGCTTCTTGCGCGAGTTCGGGACCAACCCCGGCGATGGCCGAAAGCCGACCACGCCGCATTTTGAGGCCGGAATGCGCAGCGAGCCGCCGGTGTCGGACCCCGTGCAGACGGGCAGCATGTCGCACGCGAGCGCGGCTGCCGCACCGCCCGACGAGCCGCCCGCATTCAGCCTCGGGTTGAACGGGTTGCCTGTGGCGCCCCACACGGGGTTGCGCGTGTTGGCGCCGGCACCGAACTCCGGCACGTTGGTCTTCGCCACCAGCACGGCGCCCGCGGCGCGCAGACGCTCGACCAGCAAGACGTCTTGCGTCGGCACGTTGCTGCGCGCAGTGGGCGAGCCGTACGTCGTCAACAACCCCGCTGTGTCTTCCAGATCCTTCACGCCGAGCGGCAGGCCGTGCAGCAGCCCGAGCGGTTCACCATTCAGCACGGCACGCTCTGCGGCTTTTGCGGCTTCGCGCGCCTGCGGAAAACACGTCGCCGTGACGGCGTTCACGGCAGGATTGATGGCTTCGATACGGTCGATGCAGGCGTCGAGCAACTCGACTGGCGAGATTTCCTTGGCGCCGATCAGCCGGCGCAGTTCCACCGCAGACCGGCTGACAAGTTCGTCGTTGTGCGACATGAGTATTCCCTTTAAAGCGCTTCGCCCGTGCGGTCCCGCAGCCAGATTACCGGCACCAACGACACGAGGCATGCGGCCGCTACATACCACGCTGGCGCCAGCGGGTTGCCGGTGCGCTCCACCAGCCAGCTCGCGATGAACGGCGAGAACCCGCCGAAAAACGATGCGCTCACCACATACGTGAGTGCAATCCCCGTCGCGCGTACGTGCTTGGGAAACAGTTCCGGGATCATCACCAGCACGGGCACGATCTGGGCGGCCACGAATATCGCCAGCAATGCGGATACCGCATACAGCGCCAGCGGCGTCGGATGCGCGCCCAGAAAGGCAAACGCGGGGTACACCGCCAGCAGCATGATGATGCGCGACGTGACCAGCAGGCGTTTGCGGGTGTAGCGATCGGCCAGGCGTCCGGCAATGGGTGCCGCCACAAACAGCACGAGCGAGCTGACCACGCCCGAGGCCACTGCCGCCGTGGGCGACATATGCAGCGTGCGCACCGCGTGGCTCGGCAGGACGAACGCGGTGATATATACCGACACCGAGCCGCCCAGCTCCGCAAACGTGCCGAGAATGGTCAGCTTCAAATGCGTGGTCAGTGCCGCTTTGAGCGCGCCTTGTGGCTTGGCGTGGCCGGGCGCCGTGTCACGGCGGTCGAGCGTTTCTTCCAGCCGGCGGCGGATCAGCATGCCGGCCGGGGCCGCAAAAATGCCCAGCAGGAACGGCAGCCGCCAACCCCAGGCGAGCACCGCCTCCTTGGAGAGCGTCACGTTGATGAGCGTGGCAACCGCGGCGCCCAGCGCGAGCCCCAGCGCGGTCGCCGCAAAGTTCCAGCTCGCAAAGAATGCCCGCGTGCGATCGCTTGCGTACTCGACCAGCAACGTGGTGCCCGGTCCGAATTCGCCGCCGGCTGCAAAGCCCTGCATCAGGCGCGCGGCCAGCACGATCATCGGCGCGAAGATGCCCGCCGTGGCGTACGTGGGCGCCGTGGCAATGAGCGCGCACGACAGCGCCATCATCATGATGGTCAGCACCATCGCCTTCTTGCGCCCGGCGCGATCGGCATACGCGCCGATGATCACGCCGCCGAGTGGCCGCACCACAAAGCCCACGCCAAACACGCCGATCGACAACAGGAACTGGTTCACCGGCGATGCCGATGGAAAGAACAGTTGGCCGATCTGGATGGCGAAGTAGCTGTAGATGGTGAAGTCGTAAAACTCCAGCGCTGTGCCGATGGTGGTAGCGGCAATGACTTGCGTGCGTGACAGCGCGGGGCGGCTGTCGAGGGCGAGTGTCGACACGGGCGGCTCTCCTGTGTTGGAGGCTGGGGAGGGTTTGAGTTATCGTATACGAGAAAAATTAAATTCTCGTATACGAGAAAACCCGGAGACGTGCGTGGCATCGAGCGCAAAAGCGGCTACCCAGCCCCATTCAATCGACGAGGCACCGGCGCAGCTCAATCACCAGGAGGTGGGGGCGCGCATCCGCGAGGCGCGCAAGGCGCGCGGGCTGACGCTGCAAGAGCTGTCGGAGCGCTCTGGCGTGGCGCTGTCGACCATTTCCAAGGCCGAGCGCGGCGATATTGCCCTCACCTATGAGAAGTTTGCCGGCCTGGCGCAGGCATTGGGGCTCGAGTTCGAGCAACTGCTCGGGCGGCGCCGCACGCCCGATGCCGGCCCGCTGCGGCCCACCTTCACCCCATCGGGCGGCCAGGTCATTTACGACACGCCGAATTACGAATATGGGATGCTGGCCGACGCGCTGACCGGCAAACGCATGCTGCCGATGCGCGCACACATCCGCGCGCGCTCGGTCGAGGACTTTCCAGACTACATCCGCCACCCCGGCGAGGAATTCGTCTTCGTGCTGGGCGGCGAGATCGAACTGCGCTTCGAGAACGGCGACGCCTTTCGCCTGACGCCCGGCGACAGCCTGTACTTCGACAGCGCAGTCGGGCACGTCTATCTGTCCGTCAGCGAAGAGCCTGCCGAGATACTGGCGTGCTGCACGGGCACCGATGTGCGCGAACTTGGCGACGTGATCTGAGCTTCGTCGCCGCGTGGCGTGACTTGTTCATTTGCGTAAGGCCCGTCCCGCCAGCACATCCGGCACCGCCTTGCCATCGGCCACAGCCACCGCGCCGTTGACGAGCACCCAGCGCACGCCCACGGGCGGCAGCCCAGGCTGTTCATAGCTGGCGCGGTCGGCGTAGGTGGCGGGGTCGAAGACGACCAGATCGGCAAACTTGCCGGGCTGCACGGTGCCGCGGTCTTTGATGCCGAAAATCTCAGCGGTGCGCGCGCTGGCCTGGCGGACGGCAAACGGCAGCGTCATCACGTGTTTGCGCCTGACGTATTCACCGATGCGGCGTGCGAAGGTGCCGGCTTCGCGCGGGTGTCCGGCAATGCCGTCGGAGCCGCCCACGACGAAGTCCTGCTTCATGAACGCTTCCAGGTCGGCATCGCTCATGTTGAACGACACGATGTTCGTGCCGCCGTGCTGGATCACGCTGATGGCCGCATCGACGGGGCTCACGCCGAGCTTCTTGCCCAGCGCCTCGAGCGACTGCCCGTTGTATTCGGGGTTGGCGGAGATCAGCACCTGCGCCGCCGGCCCGTTGCGCTGTTGCATGGCCTTTTCCATGTCGGCGGCAATGCGCGCGCGCGTGGCGGGGTCTTGCAGTCGCTCGAGCAGCGCGTCGTTGCCGCCGTCGCGCGCCCACCCCGGCACCAGCGCCGGAATGATGTGCGTGCTCGACGCCGTGTACGGATACTGGCTTGCCGATACGTTCATGCCGTTGGCCTGCGCCTGCCGAATCAGGCTGATGACTTCCGCGCTCTTGCCCCACGAATCCACACCCAGCGCCTTGATGTGCGAGATGTGGATCGGGATGCCCGACTGCTGGCCGATGTCCAGCGCCTCTTTCACCGCGTTGACGAGGCCGGTGCGGAAGTTGCCTTCGTCGCGCAGGTGCGTGTCGTAGATGCCGCCATGCGCGGCCACGGTCTTGGCCAACGCCGCCACCTCGTCGGTCTTGGCGAACACACCGGGTGTGTACACGAGGCCCGTCGACATGCCGAAGGCGCCGTCGCGCATGCCGTCTTCCATCACGCCCTGCATGGCTTTGAGTTCTTCAGCGGTGGGTACACGGGCCACGTCGCCCATCACGCTGTGGCGCACGGCGTTGTGGCCCACCAGCATGGCCACGTTGGTGCCGATGCGGTTGGCTTCCAGCGCCTTGAGCGTCGGCCCGATGCGATCGAGATCCGGCCCGTCGCCTTCGAGCACGATGCCGTCGTTGCCGATCACCACCGTCGTCACCCCCTGCAGCAGGTAGGGCAGGTTCTGATGCCGGTCTTTGGCGATGAGGTTGTGATAGGCGTGCGTATGCGGATCGATAAAGCCCGGCGCCACCACCAGCCCGTGCGCGTCGAGCACCGTTTTCGCCTGCACGCCCCCGGCGGAGGGCTGCACCAGCACGATGCGGTCATGGCGGATACCCACGTCGGCCACGAATGGCGCGCCGCCGCGGCCGTCGACCACGGTGCCGTTGCGGATCAGGATGTCGACCGGTTCAGGCGTCGGCGCGGCTCGGGCTGGACCCACAAGCACCAGGCTCAGGGTGAGGGCGGACAGCAGGCACTGCGGCAGACGGTGTGGGCGCATATCGGCTTTCTGTGAGTTTGCAGCGAGTGTAAGGAGCCTTGTGGCACGCATCACATGCAAATGGTTCGGGCTCGTATGCGCAGCGGACATGCTGACCCTTGCCAGCGGACGCGCCCACATTAAGGCGCCGATACAACACTCAGAGATTTCAACATCTGAATTAAGAACAACTAATTGCTCGCAAACCCTTGTCGGCATTGGGTCTGCCCAGACATTAGCAACAATGTGCGGCGGTCCCCACTCCAGAGGGGGCCACCTGCGTTGCCCCGATGACACAATCGCCGAAATTCAGTAATCCATGCCGCGCTACAGCGCGCCGCATGGCGGACCCGGACAAGGAGTTTCATGCAAGGAAGGTGGATTGCGATATCGGCGGCGCGTGCGCGGGCGCACCGGCTTTATGGCGTTCGCGGCTGGCTGGTGACACTGCTATGGCTGAACACGCTGCCGGTGCTCGTGGTGGTGCTGGCGATGGCCATGGTGCTGATGTCGGGCGAGACGGGCGGCGGCGCGGCACGATCGCTGCCGCCGCTTGCAGGTCTGGTGTTTCCGTTGGGGCTGGTTGTTGTGGCGTTTTTGCGCGTACGTTGGTTTCCGTGGGTCTGGCTGGGATATTGCCTGCTGCAACTTTTCGCCACGCTGGGCATGAGCGGCGGGATCAGGGCGTGGGCCGTGCAGGCGTCGGGTGCGGCGTCGGCGGGATTGCCGCTCGCGCTGTTGCTGGCAGCGGAGGTGCTGGTGCCGATCGGGACGCTCGCGTATCTCGCCCGCTCGCGCCGCGTGCGGGTGACATATCGGCACGAGGTGCGGGCGAGCGATCCGGCCGCTGCACCGGCCGTGTTCGACCGGCTGAACGCGAACGAAACGCCGTCCGACGCCACTGACCACGCGCGCGAACGCGCCGCGCTGCGCCGCGTGACGCAGGAGCTGAGTTCCGGCGTGCTCGACACGCAAACCTGGATGCACGTGATGCGTCATCACGCCGACGCCACCGACGGCACACGCACCACCGCCTATGTGCGGGCGCGCATGGCGGTGCTGTGTCCGCCGGCGCATGTGCATCCGCCGCTCGTGCGCACACTCGCATCGGGTGTGGGTGCGCTGGTGGTCAGTCTGGTTGCAGCGGGCGCGCTGATGGCCGCGGTGATTGCGCTTGCGCTGAGCCTGCCCGGCGATGCGACCGCGCTGCTTGAAGCGTGCGTTGCTGTGGCGCTCACCTTGAGCTGGCTGGCGGGGCTGTTTGTGGGCGCGCGGTTCCTGCGCGCCATTGCCTGAGGCTTACCGCTGGGCTGTCGGTATTGGCGCGGCGATAGCGTGGTTCCAGTCGCCGCCCACCGCCTTGACGAGGAACACGCTCGTCGTCATCTGCTGGCCAAGAATCTGCACCGCCGCGCGCTGGCTGTTCAACAGCGACTGCTGCGCGGTGATCACGTCCAAGGACGTTGCCAAGCCGCCCTCATAGCGCGCGCCGGCAATGTCATAGACTTTGCGGGCGCTTTCCACGGCATGGCGCGCCTGGCTTGCGGCACGCTCGAGCGATTGCAGCCCCGCAAGACCGTCCTCCACTTCCTGCAGCGCGCCCAGCACCGTCTGGCGGTAGTTCGCGATCGCGCCCTGGTAAGCCGCGTTGGCAAAGTCCACGCGCGCCCGTGTGCGGCCGGCGTCAAACACCGTCTGAGCGATCTGCGTGCCGAACGACCACAGCAGCGTCGGCGCAGAAAACAGCAGCGCCAGATCGCGGCTTTCCCAACCGGCGCCGCCGTTGAGCATCACGCTCGGGAAGAACGCGGCGCGCGCCACACCCACTTGCGCGTTGGCGGCAGCAGCGCCGCGTTCAGCGGCCGCTACATCGGGCCGGCGCTCGATCACGTCGGAAGGCAGCGCCACCGGAATCTGCGGGGCGGTGCCCTGAAGCGGAATCGGGTCGATATGGAACGCAGGCGCCGGTGTGCCGACCAGCGTGGCGAGCGCGTGTTCGTACTGCGCGCGTTGCTTGGTCAGCAGTTCGGCCTGCGTGGCGGTGCTGTCCACCAGCGCCTGTTGCTGCGCCAGATCGAGCCCCGATGCCACGCCGTCCTGATGCCGCGAGGTGACGAAATCCAGCGCCTTGCGCTGTAGCGCCAGACCTTCCTGCACCACGGCGATTTCCGCGTCGGTCTCGCGCAGGTTGTACCAGGTGGTGGCCACCTGCGCGGCGAGCAGCAGGCGGAAATTCTCGACATTGGCGCCGGCCTGCGCTTCGCTCGCTGCGGCGTTGGCGACGGTGTTGCGCACGCGGCCGAACAGGTCGGCTTCGTAACTGACGTCGGCGCGCAGAACGAAATCGCTCTGCACGGTGGACATGGTCGGGCTGGTGTACGACGAGAGCGGCCGTTCCGAAGAGGTGCGCGTCCGCGTGTCGTTGTTGGTGGCGGTGATGGTCGGCAGCAGGCTGGCACGCGCCACGCGCGTCTGTGCCTGTGCCTGTTCCAGGTTCGACAGCGCGACCTTGAGCGATTGGTTTTCCTGAAGCGCCTGCGTGATCAGCCTGTCGAGCTGCGGATCGTTGAAGCGCTGCCACCACAAGCCCTTGGGTGCGGCGTCGGCCGGTTGCGCAGCGCGCCACGGAGCCTCGGTCTGCCACTGCGCGGGCACGTCCATGGCGGGGCGCTCGTAGGTCGGCGCGAGCGAGCAGGCGGCCAGCGAGACGATCAGCGAGGCCGCCAGCGCGGTGATACGCAGTCGCGGTCGGTCCATCATGATGCGCGCGGTGCCGATGCCGCCGGTGCCGAAGCCGGCGCGGGCGCGACGATGGTCACCGCTTCGCCTTGCTCGATGGAATCGGCCGGGTTGAGGATCAGCGCGTCTGTCGCCTTCAGACCGGAGACGACTTCCACCGTGCGCCCGTAGTCGCGTCCGATGGTGACGGGGCGCAGGTCCACGCGGCCGTTTTCTGCGATGGCGATGCGCGGGCCTTCCTTGCGGAAGAGCAGCGTGTTCGTCGGCACGAGGAAAGTGCCGCGCGCGTTGGCGCCGGCATCGTCGCCGGACGATTTGCCCTTGATGGCGACTTGCACGTACGCCCCGGGCAGCAGGCGCCCGTCCTTGTTGGGCAACTGCACCTCCACCTGCATGGTGCGCGTGGTGGCGTCGATCGCGCCCGAGGCGCGCGCGATGGTGCCGTGGAAGGTCTGGCCGGGCAGCTCGGACAGCGTGACAGCCACGTCCTGCCCGACCTTCACCTGCTGCGAATACGCCTGTGGCACATACAGATAGATGCGCAGCGGATCGGTCTGCGCCAGCGTGAACAGCTCGCGGTTGGCGCCCGCGTTGCCGGCATTGACCAGCGTGCCCACATCGACATTGCGCTTGGTCACCACACCGGCAAACGGGGCCACCACGCGGCGGAAGCCTTGCAGCTCCTGCAGGCGGCGTACGTTGGCTTCGGCGGCGGCCAGATCGGCCTGAGCCTGGTTGGCGGCGCTGGTGCGCTCGTCCAGTTCCTGCTGCGAGACGGCGTCTTTCTGGCGCAGGTTCTGCCAGCGTGCGAGCGACGTTTGTGCCAGCGCCTTGCGCGCGGCGGCCTGGTTGCGTGTGGCTTGCGCCTGGTTCAGTTCCTGGTCGACTTCGGGCGTGTCGAGCAGCGCCAGCACTTCGCCCTTGTCCACGTGGGCACCGATGTCCTTGAACCAGCGCAGCACGTACCCACTGGTGCGGGCATAGATGGGCGATTCAACGTAGCCCTGCAGCGTGCCCGGCAGCGTCAGCTCGCGGTTGGCGTTGGCCGGTTTGGGCGCCGTGGTGTTGACGTAGCGGCTGGTCTGCGCGCTCACCTGACGCTCCAGCGCATGCGCGTTGTAGTAGCGGCTGACCAGCGTGCGGGCAGCGCCCAGCGCCAGCAGAACCACCACGACGATCACGACCCAGCGTGCGCGACGCATGGCCGGGGCGCGGTCCACGTGTTCGATCGGATCGACGGTGACGACGTGGTGCGGCGGTCCCCCCGCGGGGTGCCCCGAATGCAGGCCAGGATGCGCCCCAGAATGGGCTCCGGATGTTTGCTCAGACATGTCCTTCGCTTCCCCGCAAATCTTGACTACGCCGGGCGGCGCGCCGCTGCAATCTGTTGTGCACGCTGGCAAACACCACCGGAACAAAGAAAAGGGTCGAGACGGTCGCGAACAGCAGACCGCCGATCACCGCGCGCCCAAGCGGCGCGTTCTGTTCTGCACCCTCGCCGAGGCCCAGCGCCATCGGCACCATGCCGATGATCATCGCCAGCGCCGTCATCAACACCGGGCGCAGGCGCGTAGCGCCGGCTTCCAGCGCGGCCTGCACCGGCGCAATGCCCTCGGCGAGGCGCTCCCGCGCGAACGAGATCAACAGAATCGAGTTGGCCGTCGCCACGCCCATCGTCATGATCGCCCCCGTGAGCGACGGCACCGACAGCGTCGTTCCCGTCAGGAACAGCATCCACGCAATGCCGGCCAGAGCGGCGGGCAGGGCGGTCACGATGATGAGCGGGTCGATCCACGACTGGAAGTTCACCACGATCAGCAGGTACACCAGCACGATCGCCATGACCAGCCCGACGCCCAGGCCGAGGAACGACGATTCCATCGTGTTGACCTGACCGCGCACCGTGACCTGCGCGCCGCGTGGCAGCTTCGGGCGGATGTCGTCGACGGCCTTCTGCACTTCCTTGGCGACGGCGCCCAGGTCGCGGCCCTGCACGGCGGCATACACGTCCACCACCGGCGTGATGTCGTAGTGGGACACCACTTGCGGCTGCACCGCGGGGCTCACCTGCACGAGGTTGCCCAGCAACTGCGGCCCGCCTGCCTGTGCGGCGCCACCGCGCGAGCTTGCCACCGGCGTGCGCAGCAGTGCGTCGAGCGAATCGACGCGGTACTGCGGGCTGGTGACGGCCACCTGGTACACCACACCGTTGATCGGGTTGAGCCAGAACGTGGGCGATGTCTGGAAGCTGGAGCTGAGCGACACGAGCAGGTTCTGCGCCACGTCGCGGCCTTCCAGGCCGACCTGCTGGATGCGCGTGCGGTCCATGTTCAGCGCCAGCGTGGGCTGATCGAAACGCTGGTGCACGTGCGTATCGACCGCGCCTGGAATTTGCCGGATGCGGTTGGCGAGAATGCCTGCAAGCTGCTGGTTGGTGGCTACATCTGCGCCGGAGAACTGCACGTCGATGGCCGACGGCAGGCCGAAGTTCAGGATCTGGCTGACGATGTCAGCAGGCTGGAAGGCGAATTCCACACCCGGAAAGCGTTTGGGCAATGCTTCGCGCAGGCGGCGGATGTATTCCGCGCTCGGTTTGCGCTCGCCCTCGTGCAGGGCAATCAGGATTTCACCGTCGAGCGTGCCGATCGTGCCCGCGTTGCTGTACGACAGGTTGATCCCCGAGTTCGGCACGCCCAGGTTGTCGAGGATGGTCGACAGCTCCTGCTTGGGAATGATCTCGCGGATGGCCGTTTCCACTTCGTCGGCCAGCCGTGCGGTTTCTTCAATGCGCAGGCCCGACGGGGCGCGCATGTGCAGTCGGATCTGGCCGGCATCGACATCGGGAAAGAAGTCGCGCCCAAGCACGAGGTACAGGGCGCACGACGCCACGCAGAAGCCCAGGAACGACAGCGCAAACACGCGACGGTATTCCAGAAGCCCGCCGAGGATGGCGGCGTAGTTGCCGCGCATGTGTTCGAACTGCGTGTTGAACGCCCGGTAGATGCGGCCGAACGTGCTCGGTTTTGCGTCGGCCTTCCGCGCGTCTTGCGTGTGCCCGGTCATGAGCATCATCACCAGCGTCGGCACCAGCGTGCGCGACAGCACGTACGACGCCAGCATGGCGAAGATCACCGCTTCGGCCATCGGCACGAACAGGTAGCGCGCCACGCCCGTGAGGAAGAACATCGGCACGAAGACGATGCAGATGCAGAGGGTCGACACGAAGGCCGGCACGGCGATCTCCGCTGCGCCATCCAGGATCGCGGTGATCGGTTCCTTGCCCTCGTGCAGGTGGCGCTCGATGTTTTCGATGGTGACGGTGGCGTCGTCCACGAGAATCCCGACCGCCAGCGCCAGGCCGCCCAGTGTCATCAGGTTGATGGTCTCGCCAATCAGGTGCAGCACGATGATCGACGACAGGATCGACAGCGGAATCGACACCGCAATGATGGCCGTGCTGCGCCAGTTGCCCAGGAACAGCAGGATCATCGCGGCCGTCAGGCATGCGGCGATCAGCGCCTCGCGGATCACGCCCTCAATGGCCGCCTTCACGAACAGCGACTGGTCGAACAGCGGCGTGATCTTGAGGTCTTGCGGCAACGCGGCAGCGGCGGTCGGCAGGAGCTTGTAGATGTTGCTGACGATATCGAGCGTCGACGCGCCGCCGTTCTTCAGGATGGAGAGCAGCACGCCGCGCTGCCCGTCCTGGCGCACCACGTTCGTCTGCGGCGAGAAGCCGTCGCGCACATTGGCCACGTCGCCCAGATAGAGCGTGGCGCCGTTGCTGGTCTTGACCGGAATCGCGTTGAGCGCGGCAATGCTGCCCGGCGTGCCGTTGAGCGTGACGCCGTATTCGGTGGCGTCGATCTTTTGCGTGCCGGCCGGCAGGATCAGGTTCTGCGCGCCCACCGCGTTGACGATATCCACCGGCGTCAGGCCCTGGGCCAGCAGCTTCTGCGTGTCGAGATCGACCGTGATCTGCCGGCTCTTGCCGCCATACGGGAACGGCACCGCGATGCCGGGCACCGTGATCAGGCGCGGGCGCAGGAAGTTCAGTGCCGCGTCATTGAGTTCCTGCTCCGACAGCGTGTTGCTCGACAGGCCCAGTTGCAGGATCGGAATGCTCGACGCCGAATACTTGATCACCAGCGGCGGCGTGGTGCCCGGCGGCAACTGCCGCACCTGCGCCTGCGTGCTCGCCACGATCTGCGCGAGGGCGGTCTGGATGTTGGCGTTGGGCTGGAAGAAGACCTTGATGATCGACACGCCGCCCAACGATTGCGACTCGATGTGCTCAATGTCGTTGACGGTGGTCGTCAGGCTGCGCTCCGTGACCGACACGATGCGGTCGGCCATCTCTTTGGCGGGCAGGCCGTTGTAGTTCCAGATGATGCTGGCGACCGGAATGTCGATTTCCGGAAAGATGTCCGTCGGCGTACGCATGAGCGTAAACGGCGTCGCCAGCAGGATCAGCAAGGCGAGGACGATGAACGTCAGTGGCCTTCGCAGCGCAAGTTGGACAATCCACATGGAGGCGTTTTAGAACCGCGAGGCGTTGACGGGGGCGAAGACCGCTCGAACGGCGGCGACCAGCCATTCTATCGCCGAGGGGTGTCGATCAGAATGTTTCTATGATCAGACTTTATTACATTGCATAACGGCGGCAGCCGTGGCAACTGAAGGGCCCCGCTCAGCGCAGATTGCGCCCACATTGCAGCAGCAGATCGTGCAGCAATGCGGCGTGCGCGACGTCGATTCCCTGCAACATTTCCTGCTCCAGACGGCTGACAGCCTCGTCGCACAGCGCCAACAGTGCGAGCGCTTCGTCGGTCAGGCCCAGCATGACGATGCGGCCGTGCGTTGGATCGGGCGTGCGGGTCACCCAGCCGCGCGCTTCCATCGCCTTTACCACTTCATTGGCCGATTGCGGCGACATGAACGAGCGCTCCGCCAGTTGTGCGTTCGACAGGCTGCCGCGCGCGTGCAGCACCGACAGCGCGGTGAATTGCGGCACCGTCAGCCCATGCGGCGCCAGCGCTTCGCCCAAGCGGCGCTTGACGATGCGATCGGTGCGGCCGATCAGGTAGGGCAGTCGTGCAGACGTTGCCGGGGCACCGTCTTGCGCGGGCTGAGGTGTGTTGCGTTTGGTTCGTGTGGCCGCCATGGATGTGAGTGGGTGTGCACCTATGCGATGCGCACATTCTGCTACGTGTCGTTCGGATCAGGGTTTACGGCAATGATAATCTCCTTGTAATATCAGGCTACCTGATATTAAATGGGTCTCAAGCTGAGACACGCCACACACGAGATGGCGGACGTTTCAAGCAAGCCGACAGATCAAGGAGATGGAAATGGCTGATTACCAAGGGCGCTGGCAAACCGTGGATGTAAATGTGGACCAGGGCATTGCATGGGTGACGTTCAACCGCCCGGAGAAGCGCAACGCCATGAGCCCGACGCTCAACTCGGAAATGATCCAGGTGCTCGAAGCGTTGGAGCTGGATGCCGATGCCAAGGTGCTGGTGCTGACCGGCGCGGGTGATGCGTGGACGGCCGGCATGGATTTGAAGGAGTACTTCCGCGAAGTCGACGCCGGCCCGGAAATCCTGCAAGAGAAGATCCGCCGTGACGCCTGCCAGTGGCAATGGAAGCTCTTGCGCATGTATGCCAAGCCAACCATCGCGATGGTCAACGGCTGGTGCTTCGGCGGTGGTTTCTCGCCGCTGGTGGCGTGCGATCTGGCGATTGCCGCAGACGAGGCCACTTTCGGCCTGTCGGAAATCAACTGGGGCATTCCGCCGGGCAACCTCGTCAGCAAGGCGATGGCCGATACCGTGGGCCACCGCCAGGCCCTCTACTACATCATGACCGGCGAGACCTTCACCGGTCAGCAGGCTGCCGCCATGGGCCTCGTCAACGAGAGCGTGCCGCATGCCCACCTGCGTGCGCGCACCGTGGCACTGGCCGAGAAGCTGCTCGAGAAGAACCCCGTGGTGCTGCGCGCCGCCAAGCATGGCTTCAAGCGCAGCCGCGAGCTGACGTGGGAGCAGAACGAGGACTACCTGTACGCCAAGCTCGACCAGGCCACGCTGCGTGATCCGGAGGGCGGCCGTGAGCAGGGCCTCAAACAGTTCCTGGACGACAAGTCGATCAAGCCGGGCCTGCAAGCCTACAAGCGCGCCTGATCTGGCCCGCTCACGCCCACGCCCCCCGGAGACGAACCCATGCCTGAGGTGACCCAGCTTGTGACCCTGCTGATCGGTGGTCAAAGCCGGCCGGCTGCCAACGGTGCCACCTTCGAGCGCCGCAACCCGGTGAACGACGCGGTTGCCTCGCGCGCGGCGGCTGCCACGCTGGAGGACGCCGACGTCGCCGTGCAGGCTGCCGCCGATGCCTTCCCTGCGTGGGCGGCGCTGCCGCCGGGCGAGCGCCGCAAGCGCCTGCTCAAGGCAGCCGACCTGATGGACCAGCACACCGACGCCTTCATCCGCGCCGGCGCGGCCGAAACCGGCGCCAGTCCCAACTGGATCGGCTTCAACGTCATGCTGGCGGCCAACATGTTGCGCGAAGCCGCCTCCATGACCACGCAGATCGACGGCAGCGTCATTCCCTCCGACGTGCCGGGCAACTTTGCGATGGCCGTGCGCCAGCCCTGCGGTGTGGTGCTCGGCATTGCACCGTGGAATGCGCCGGTGATCCTGGGCACGCGCGCGCTGGCAATGCCGCTGGCATGCGGCAACACGGTCGTGCTCAAGGCGTCGGAACTGTGTCCGGGCGTGCATCGGCTGATCGGCACCGTGCTGCAGGAGGCTGGCCTGGGCGATGGCGTGGTCAACGTGGTGACCAATGCGCCGGCCGACGCCGCCCAGGTGGTGGAGCGCCTGATCGCGCATCCGGCCGTGCGCCGCGTGAACTTCACGGGCTCCACGCACGTGGGGCGCATCATTGCGCAGCACGCGGCGCGGCACCTGAAGCCTGCGCTGCTGGAGCTGGGCGGCAAGGCGCCGGTGCTCGTGCTGGACGATGCGGATCTGGATGCCGCGGTCGATGCGATTGCGTTTGGCGCGTTCTTCAACCAGGGGCAGATCTGCATGTCGACCGAACGCGTCATCGTCGATCGCAAGATTGCCGATGCCCTCGTCGACAAGCTGGCCGCCAAGGCACGCACGCTTCGCGCAGGTGACCCGACTGACGCTACAGCGCAGTTGGGCGCGATGGTCAGCGTAGATGCGGCCCGGCGCGTGCAGGCGCTGGTGGAAGACGCCCGTGCGCACGGCGCCGCGCTGCCCGTCGGCTTGCACATGGATGGCGCCATCGTGCAGCCCGCCATCGTGGACGGCGTAACGCCCGCCATGCGGTTGTACAACGAGGAATCGTTCGGCCCCGTGGTGACGGTGGCGCGTGTGGATGGCGATGAAGAGGCGATCCGCCTGGCCAACGACAGCGAATACGGCTTGTCGGCCGCCGTGTTCAGCCGCGATGTGTCGCGCGCCATGCGGGTTGCGCAGCGTATCGAATCGGGCATCTGCCACATCAACGGCCCCACCGTGCACGACGAGGGGCAGATGCCGTTTGGCGGCGTGAAGAGCAGCGGCTACGGCCGGTTTGGCGGCAAGGCGTCGATTGCGGAATTTACCGAGCTGCGCTGGATCACCTTGCAGAATACGCCGCGCCACTATCCGATTTAACCGATCTGAAGTTCGGCAGCCGCCCACCACAACCATAAAACGGGCGGCGCATTCAGGAGACAAGACGTGAATCACGTCGAAATGCAGGCTCAGGGCCCGCAGGTTCAAACCCGGCATCACACGCCGCCCCCGGCAGGTGTGCCCGATCAACCCTACAGGCAGGTCGCCGTGAGCGATGCGCCTGCGCGTTGCGAGATGGACGCGCGCGACGGCACTGTCTGGCACGTGCGCAATACCGAGGCGTTGGCCGAGCATCCGCCGCGCATGACCGACTGCCTCGTGGCGGGCGCGCAGCGCCACCCCGATCGCGTGCTGGCCGCTCGCCGTGGCCCGGACGGCGCGTGGATCAAGCTGACGTACCGCGAGATGCTGGAGCGCGCACGCGCCATCGGTCAGGCGCTGCTGGATCGCGGTGTCTCCACCGAGCGCCCGCTGGCGATCCTGTCCGGCAACGATCTTGAACACTTGCAGCTGGCACTCGGCGCCATGTGGGCGGGTGTGCCATACGCGCCTGTGTCGCCGCCGTATGCGTTGGTGTCGACCGATTTCGGCAAGCTGCGCCACGTGTTTGACGTGCTGACGCCCGGGCTTGTCTATGCCGCAGATGGCGCGGCCTTCGCCAACGCCATCGACGCGGTGGTGCCCGACGGCGTGGAGGTCATCACGCGCGACGGCGTATTGCCGGGGCGCAGCGCTACAGCCTTCGACACGTTGCTGCAGACGCCCGTGGCGACGGCAGACGCCGCACAGGCCGCCACCGGCCCCGATACGTTGGTCAAGGTGCTGTTCACCTCCGGCTCGACACGCGCTCCCAAGGCCGTGCCGACCACGCACCGCATGCTGTGCAGCAACCAGCAGATGCTGCGCCAGACCATTCCCGAATTCGCCAAGGAGCCGCCGGTGCTGGTGGACTGGCTGCCCTGGAACCACACCTTCGGCGGCAGCCACAACGTGGGCATCGTGCTCTACAACGGCGGCACGCTTTACATCGATGACGGCCGGCCCGTGCCGGGCAAATTCGACGAGACCCTGCGCAACCTGCACGAGATCGCGCCCACCGCGTATTTCAACGTGCCCAAGGGGTGGGAAGAACTCGCGCTGGCGCTGGAACGGGACCCGGCCCTGCGGGAGATCTTCTTCTCGCGCGTGAAGCTGTACTTCTTTGGTGGTGCCGGGCTGTCGCAAGAGGCCTGGGACCGGCTGGAGCGCGTCACCGGCCAGCACTGCGGCGAGCGCATCCGCATTATGGCCGGCCTGGGCATGACGGAGACGTCGCCGTGCTGCCTGTTCACCACTGCGCCGATCATGCGCTCCGGCTATGTCGGCACGCCGGCGCCGGGCTGCGAACTCAAGCTCGTGCCCGTGGGCGACAAGCTGGAGGCGCGCTTTCGCGGGCCGCACGTCATGCGTGGCTACTGGCGCCTGGGCGAAGAGCCTGCCGCGCCGGTCTTCGACGAAGACGGCTATTACTGCAGCGGTGACGCGCTGCGTTTCTACGATCCGGAGCACCCGGAAAAAGGCCTCGTCTTCGATGGCCGCATTGCAGAGGACTTCAAGCTCAGCTCCGGCACGTTCGTCAGCGTGGGCCCGTTGCGCGCACGTGTGATTGCCGCGGGCGCGCCGTATGTGCAGGACGTGGTGATTGCCGGCATGAACCGTGACGACATCGGCTTGCTGGTGTTCCCGCAGATGGAGCGATGCCGGCGGCTGTCGGGCCTGCCGCCAAGCGCCAGCGCAGCCGACGTGTTGGCTGCCCCCGCCGTGCGCGCCGCGTTTGCCGCGCTGCTGCACGAACTGAACGCCACGGCCACCGGCAGCGCCACGCGCGTGGCGCGGCTGCTGTTGCTGGACGTGCCGCCGTCGCTGGATCGTGGTGAGGTGACCGACAAGGGCACGCTCAACCAGCGCGCCGTGCTGGCCCACCGTGCCGAGCAGGTCGACACGCTGTATCGCGATGGCGATCCTGCGGTGATTCGCGCGGGTTGATTCCAACGCAGCAATCCGACCAACCGGCAAAGACCGGTTCATCCACCCAGGAGGAGACTCATGAAGACCGTCATGTCACGGGGCATGGCGCTGGCCGCGCTCGCCCTCGCGCTGAGCTGCGCCGGCTGCAACGACGACAGCACAGGCGACGCATCAACGTCGCAAGCATCGCAGCTGCCACAGCTTTCGCCCGCCACCGGTTTGAACCTTGCCGCTGCGTGCGAGAGCTTTGCCGGCAAACTGAGTTTTGCCAACACCAGCATTACCGCCATCTCGACCGTGGCGGCAGGCACGTTGAGCGTGGGCGGCAACGCCGTGCCCGAGCACTGCCTGGTCACCGGCACCATGAACACGCGCGTGAGCCCCGTGGATGGCAAGACCTACGCCATCGGTTTTGAGATGCGCCTGCCCAAGGCCTGGAATGGGCGCTTCTATTACCAGGCCAACGGCGGGCTGGATGGCTCCGTGGCCACCGCGTTGGGCGCATTGGGCGGTGGTCCCATCAGCAGCGCGCTGGGCTCGGGGTTTGCCGTCATCAGTTCGGATGCGGGGCATAACGGCAGCCAGGTGCCGCTGTTCGGGCGCGACCCGCAGGCCCGCCTCGACTACGGCTACAACGCCGTTGCCACGCTCACGCCGATGGCCAAGTCGATGATCGCGCAGGTGTACGGCAAGGCGCCGGACCGCAGCTACTTTGGCGGGTGCTCCAACGGCGGGCGCCATGCGATGGTGGCCGCCGCGCGTTCGGCCAATGCGTATGACGGCATCGTGGCCGGCGACCCGGGCTTCCACCTGCCCAAGGCGGCCATCAACGAGGTGTACAGCGCGCAGCAACTGGCGACGGTGGCCACGGCCAACACCAGCGCCGGCTTTCCGGACATCACCACGTCTCTGAGCGCCACGGAGCGCTCCATGGTCGCCAGCCACGTGCTCGCCAAGTGCGATGCGCTGGACGGCACCACCGACGGCATGATCAACAACCTCAAGGCGTGCCAGACCGCCTTCAGCCTCGCCAACGATGTGCCGACTTGCACCGGCGCCCGAGACGGCACCTGCCTGACCGCCGCGCAGAAAACCGTGATGGCCAACCTGTTTGCCGGCGCGCGCAACAGTGCGGGGCAGGCGCTGTACTCGGGCTTTTCGTTTGACGCCGGCATCAGCGGCAGCAACTGGGCGGCGTGGAAGCAAGGCAACTCGATCCAGCTGGATCCTGCAGCGCTGGCGTTCGTGTTCACGACCACGCCGCAGCCGGCGTCGGCCATCACGTCACTCACCGCGTATGGCCTGGCGTTCAACATGGACACCGACGCCCCGAAAATCTTCGCCACCGACGCCACGTACACCGAATCCGCCTGGTCATTCATGACGCCGCCGGATGAGACCAACCTCGGCACGCTCAAGGGGCGCGGCGCCAAGCTGATGGTCTACCACGGCACGAGCGACCCGGTGTTCTCGTCCGACGACACGACCGATTGGTACCAGCGCCTGGCTGCAGCCAACGGCGGCGATGCCAGCAACTTCGCGCGCTTCTATCCAGTGCCCGGCATGAACCATTGCTCGGGCGGCCCGACCGCCGATCAGTTCGACATGCTCACGCCACTGGTGGCATGGGTAGAACACGGCGTGGCGCCCGACAGTGTGGTCGCCACCGCACGCGGCCCCGCCAACGCCGTGCCGAATGCCGAAGTGCCCAGCGACTGGAATGCCGCCGGCCACGACCGCACGCGCCCGCTGTGCGCCTACCCGAAGAACGCGCGCTACACGGGCACCGGCAGCGTCAACGACGCGTCGAGCTTCACTTGCCAATGACGGCCGCCCACCATCCGGAAGGAGACGACATGCAAACCACCACCACGACATTGGCGCGGGAGCGCGTCGGCCCCGGCGTCGCCATGACGCTCGGGCTGTGCTTCATCGTTGCGCTGCTTGAAGGGCTCGACCTGCAATCCATCGGCGTGGCTGCGCCGCGCATGGCGCGCGAGTTCGGCCTGTCGGTCGGGCAGATGGGCCTGGCCTTCAGCGCCGGCACGTTCGGCCTGTTGCCGGGCGCCATGCTGGGCGGCCGCCTGGCCGATCGCATCGGCCGCAAGCGCGTGCTGATCCTGGCGACGGCGCTGTTCGGCATCTTTTCGATCGCCACCGCGCACGTGTGGGATTTCAACAGCCTGTTGGCGATCCGCGTGGCCACCGGCATCGGCCTGGGGGCCGCCATGCCCAACCTGATCGCGCTGTGTGCCGAAGCGGTACCCGCACGCCTGCGCAACACCGCCGTGAGCGTCATGTATTGCGGCATCCCGTTTGGAGGTGCCATCGCCGCGGTGGTCGGCATGTTGAGCGCGGGCGATTCCGGCTGGCGCCATATCTTCTACGTGGGCGGCTTCGGCCCGCTGGTGGTGGTGCCGCTGCTGCTGACGCTGCAGGAGTCGCGCCGGTTTGACCGCAGTTTCGACGGTCAGCAACGCGGCGCCATCCAGCCGCCGCCGGTGTCATGGGCACTGTTTGGCGAGCGCCGGACGGCCGCCACGCTGTTCCTGTGGGTGAGCTACTTCTTCACGCTGATCGTGCTGTATTTCCTGCTCAACTGGCTGCCCTCCCTGATGGCCGCGCAGGGGCTGAGCCGGCCGCAGGTGGGCATGGTGCAGATCCTGTTCAACATCGGCGGCGGTGCAGGCGCGCTGGGCATTGGCATGCTGATGGACGCGGCGCGCCCGCGCTGGGTGGTGTCGGGCATGTATGTCGGCATCATCGCGGCGCTGTCGTTGCTGGCTGCGGCGGGCGGCATGGCATCGATGTCGGCCGGCGCCTTCATGGCTGGGCTGTTCGTGATCGGCGCGCAGTCGGTGCTGTATGCGCTGGCGGCGGCGTACTACCCGACCGTCGTGCGAGGCACCGGCGTTGGCGCTGCGGTGGCGGTGGGCCGGTTGGGCTCGATCGCCGGGCCGCTGCTGGCCGGTCAACTGCTGGCGATGGGGCAGCACGCCACCACCATCATCGGCGCCAGCATCCCGGTCACCATCATCGCGGCGCTGGCTGCGCTGCTGCTGCTCAAGCGGCCGCGCGTGCAGGACTGACATAGCGGTTGTTCTTTCTCGCGCCGTCGCCCCGATGGCGCCTCCCACGCATACCAAACTGCCGGCCCGCCAGACATGGGGCGCGGGACCGGCTCGACCCTAGGAGGGGCCCCACATGCAAAACACCACCTTGCGCACGCGCTGTCTCATGCTGGTGGCAGCCGCCACGTGCGCACTCGCCGGCGGAGCTGCCCGCGCACAGAGCGTCACGCTCTACGGCCTGATCGACACTGGCATCGAATACGTGAGCCACGCCAATACCAACGGCAACGGCCTCACGCGCATTCCGTCGGTCACGGGCACGCTGCCCTCGCGCTGGGGCCTGCGCGGCGCTGAAGACCTGGGCAACGGCATGAAGGCCGTGTTCACGCTGGAAAGCGGCTTCAACACCGACACCGGCACTTCCGGCCAGGGCGGCCGCCTGTTCGGCCGGCAGGCGTGGGTCGGGCTGGCGAGCGATTACGGCACCGTCACGCTGGGGCGGCAGTACAGCATGGTGTTTCTGTCGCTGGCCGATGCAGACATCCTCGGCCCCAGCCAGTACGCCATCGGTTCACTGGATGCGTACGTTCCCAATGCACGCACGGACAACACCATCGCCTACAAGGGCACCTTCAGCGGCCTGACGGTGGGTGCTACGTATTCGTTTGGGCGTGACGCGGCGGGCGGTGTGCCGGCCTCCGGAACCTGCGCGGGCGAGGTGGCGGGCAACGCGTCGGCATGTCGCGCCATGTCGGCCATGGTGAAGTACGACGCGGCCACCTTCGGCGTGGCCGGCGCTTACGAGGAACAACGCGGCGGCACTGGCGCCACCGCATCCTTCTTCAACGGCAGCGCGCCCATCGCGCTCACCGATGCGGGCGACAAGGACCGCCGCATCGTCGCCAACGGCTATGTAAAGCTCGGCAACGCCAAGCTGGGCGTCGGCTGGATCGGTCGCCGCGTGCAAGCCGTCGCGGGCGACGTCCGTTCCAACCTGTACTTCGTCAACGGCAGCTATCCGCTCACGGGCGCACTCACGCTTGATGCGGGCCTGATCCGCCTGGTCAATGCCGACCAGAGCCGCAGCGCGACGATGGCCGTCCTGCGCGGCGTCTATGCGCTCTCGAAGCGCACGGCGCTGTATGCGCAGACCGGCTATCTGTGGAACAGCGCCAACGCGCAGTATTCCGTCAGCGGTGGCGGCGGTGGGACCACGCCGGCCAGGGGCGTGAGCCAGCTCGGCGCGATGGTGGGGATGCGGACGGCGTTTTGATGATGCGGAGGGCAAGCGCACTGTCACCCGTTGACGATCTCCCCCCCCATTCGGATGCAGCGTCTGGCCCGTCATGTAACTTGCATCGGCAGATGCAAGAAAGATGTAGCAAGGCGCCACTTCATCGGGCTGGCCCGCGCGGCCCAGTGGCTCCTTGCTGCCGAATTTTGCGACGTGCTCCGCATCGAACGTGGACGGGATCAACGGTGTCCAGATCGGCCCCGGTGCCACCGCGTTCACCAGGATGCTCTTGTCCGCGAGCTGCTGCGCCAGCGAGCGCGTGAACGCCACGATCGCCCCCTTGGTGGCGGCGTAGTCCACCAGGTGGCCGCTGCCGCGAAACGCGGTGACCGACGTGGTCGTGATGATGCGGGCGCCTTCATGCAGGTGCGGCAGCGCGGCACGGATCAAATAGAACATCGCAAAGACGTTCGTGCGGAACGTCCGTTCGAGCTGCGCCGCATCGATGTCGGCCAGGCTTTGCTGCGGGTGCTGTTCCGCCGCGTTGCTCACCACGATGTCGATCTTGCCGAACGTGGCGACCGCCTGCGTGATGACCGCGCGGGCGTGTGCCTCGTCGCCCAGGTCGCCGGCAATGGCTTCGCAGCGGCGGCCCGTTGCGCGGACGAGGCGGCAGGTCTGGTTGGCGTCGTCGTGTTCGTCCAGGTACGCGATCAGCACATCGGCGCCTTCCTTGGCAAAGCCGATGGCGACCGCGCGGCCGATGCCGCTGTCGCCGCCGGTGACGATGGCCACCTTGTTTGTGAGCTTGCCGCTGCCGACGTAATTTTCCATTTCGGATTGCGGGCGGGGGGTCATGTTGGCTTCAGTGCCCGGCTGACGGTCCTGATGCTGTGGCGGTTGCTGTTGGGGCTGGTCGGGCATGGTGGGCTCGCTATGAAAGGGTGGAGGTACCGGCTTTCAGCACGCGCCATGCCATTGGGCGCGCGTGTGACTTGAGTGGCGACTCTCGAGCGCATACCGGGCGGCACGCGGCTTGCTCTGGTGGTCGAAAAGACTTCATATCCACCACGGGAGGCGCAATGGATACGCTGCTGTTCCTCTTTGGCGAAGGCAAGGATCTCAACCCCCTGCAAACCGCGATGCGTGCGGTGGTGGTGTTCGCCATCGGGCTGGCGCTGGTACGCCTGTCGGGCCGACGCTCGTTCGGGCAGCGTGCACCGTTCGACTTTGTCGTCGCCGTGTTGCTCGGGGCGACGCTGAGCCGCGCGATTGTCGGCGCGTCGCCGTTTGTAGCAACGATATCGGCGTCGCTCGCGCTGGTGGCCGTGCACCGTCTGCTGGGGTGGGCGTGCGTGCGGCTGCCCCAGCTCGAGTGGTTCATCGCGGGCCGCCAACGCGAGGTCTATCGCGAAGGCCGGTTCAACCAGGGCGAGATGGATGCGGCACTCATCACCGTGGGCGATGTGCAGGAGAGCGTGCGCCAGACCTTGGGTGCGCGCACGCTGGACGATGTAGAGGCCGCCATTCTGGAGCGCAACGGACAGGTCAGCTTGATCCGCAAGCGCCGCTGAGTTCTCAAACCTGCACACCACACCGGAGCGAACCATGCGAGACAAGCAACAGAAGGAAAACCGGGACGCCGAACAGCGTCAGGCCGATTGGGAACAGGCCGAGTCGCACCGCAAACCGGGCGACCGGCCCGCCAATGCGGAAGCGGGCCGCACCGGCAGCACGGCACCCAAGCCGCAAAGCCGGCACGACACGCTGCGCCGCATGCGCCAGGGCGAGGTGCCGCCAGGCATCACACGCGACAAGCTGCACGACCCCGGCGAGCAGACGCCCGAGGCGCCGCCCACCGAAAACCGCAGCTAAGCCCAGCGTGCCCGCGGCAAACGACACCCCGTGGTACCGCCGGCTGGGGCCCGGCTTCATCACCGGTGCGGCGGATGACGACCCGAGCGGCATCGCCACGTATGCACAGGCTGGCGCGCAGGTGGGCACTAGCATGCTGTGGACACTGCTGCTCACGCTGCCCCTGATGATTTCGATCCAGCTCGTCAGCGCGCGTCTGGGACGGGTGTCCGGCCAGGGCGTGGTGGCCAACATCCGGCGGCACCACTCGCCGTGGCTGGCGTATGCGTTCGTGGCGCTGGTGACGGTGGCCAACGTCATCAACGTCGGAGCGGACATTGCGGCCATGGGCAACAGCGTGCGGCTGCTCGTGGGCGGAGCCACGGCGTGGTATGCATGCTTCTTGGCGGTGCTGACGCTCGTGCTGCAAATCTGGATGCCATATCGGCGGTATGCGCGCTATCTGCAATGGATTGCGTTGTCGCTGCTCGCGTACGTTGCCACGGCGTTTGTCGTGCAGGTCGACTGGGCGCGTGCACTGCACGACACCGTGGTGCCGCGGATGCGGTGGTCCAAGGACTACGCAATGACGCTTATCGCGGTGTTCGGCACCACCATCAGCCCGTATCTGTTTGTCTGGCAAGCCGCGGGCGAGGTCGAAGAAACACGGCTGGCCGAAGACGAAGCGCCCCTCAAGAAAGCGCCGTGGCAGGCGAAGGACCAGCTCGCACGCATTCGCATCGACACCACGGTCGGGATGGCGGTGTCGGCGCTCATCGCCTTCTGCATCATGCTGACAGCCGCCTATGCGCTGCACACACACGGCGTCACCCAAATCGAAACCTGTGCGCAGGCCGCCGAAGCGCTCAAGCCGGTGGCCGGCCGCTTTGCGCAGATGTTGTTTGCGGTGGGGGTGATCGGCACGGGGCTGCTGGCGGTGCCGGTGCTCGCAGGCTCCGCCGCCTATGCCGCAGCGGAGGCCTTCAAGTGGCATAGCAGCCTGGAAGCCAAGGTGCATCACGCGCCCAAGTTCTACCTCTTCCTGGCGCTCGTGATGGTGGCGGCCATGGTGATGGTGTTCCTGCCCATCGAGCCCTTCAAGTTGCTGTATTGGGCCGCCGTGCTCAATGGTGTGGCGGCCACACCCGTCATGGTGATGCTGCAGTTGATGTCGCGCCGCAAGGTGGTGATGGGGCCGTTTTGCAGTTCGCGGCTGCTGCATGGCACGGCCTGGGTGGCGACGCTGTGCATGTGCGCCAGCACGCTGCTGTTCTTCGTGCTGGCGGTGCGGGGGGCGTAACGCGCTGGCAGGCCGGAAATCGCGCGATAATGCGAGACTTTCCTGCTGTTTCCCGCGCTTTCCCGCCTTTCTGTTGCCCCTGCCATGACCGGACTGACCACCGCCCTCCTGCACGCCGACCGCGAAGCCGGCGTCGAGCACTACGCCATCCACAAGCCGCTGCACACGTCCACCACGTACGGCTATACCGATACGCGCGAGCTGATCGACGTGTTCCAGGGTAAGCCCGGCTACACCTACGCGCGCCAGGGCAACCCCACCACGGCCGCTCTGGAAGCCAAGATCACGATGATGGAAGCCGGTGTGGCCACCGCGTGCTTCGCCACCGGCATGGCAGCCATCATGGCGGTGTTCTCGACCATGCTGCGCGCGGGGGACCACGTGGTCTCCAGCGCCTTCCTGTTCGGCAATACCAACAGCGTGTTCGAAACGCTGCGCAACCTGGGGGTGGAAGTGACGTTTGTCGATGCCACGTCGGCCCAGGCGGTGGCCGACGCGGTGCAGCCGAATACGCGCCTCGTCTTTGTGGAAACCATTGCCAACCCCCGCACGCAAGTGGCGGATCTGAAGGGCATTGGCGACGTATGCAAGGCACGCGGCCTGATCTACGTGGTCGACAGCACGATGACCTCGCCGTGGCTGTTCCGCGCGCGCGATGCGCAGGCCAGCCTGGTTGTGCATTCGCTGTCCAAGTACATCGGCGGGCACGGTAACGCGCTGGGCGGCGCGGTGGTGGATACGGGCCTGTTCGACTGGGCGGCCTACCCGAACATCTATCCGGCCTACCGCAAGGCCAAGCCGGAAATGCAGGGCATCCAGCAGATCCGCAAGAAGGGCCTGCGCGACCAGGGTGCGACGTTGATTGCCGATGCCGCGCATCGCATTGCCGTGGGTGCTGAGACGATGGCCTTGCGCGTTGACCGCACCTGCAGCAATGCGCTGGCGCTGGCCCGCACGCTGGCCGCGCACCCGAAGGTGGCACGTGTTTACTACCCCGGCCTGCCGCAGCACCCCCAGCACGCCCGCGCCACGGAGCTGTTCCGCCACTACGGCGGCCTGCTGAGCTTCGAACTGGTTGACGGCGCCGACTACGTCGACATGCTCGACCACCTGCGCTACGCCGTGCGCGCCACGCACCTGGGCGACACGCGCACGCTGGTGATTCCGGTCGCCCCCACCATCTACTGGGAAATGGGTGCCGAGCGCCGCGCGTCGATGGGCATTGCCGATTCGCTTGTGCGCGTGTCGGTCGGCATTGAGGATGAGGCCGATCTGGTGGCCGATTTCACGCAGGCGCTGGATGCGACGGCTATCGGCTGAGCTGGCATCGTTCTGGCTTTGAAGTTTGAAGGCCCGCCCACTCGCGCAGAGTGGCGGGCTTTTTTCATGGCAGGTCAGAACACGTGCCGGATGCCGACCATCGTGCCGAGCTGGTTTCCACCGGCGGCGGGTGCGGCCCCCGTGGCGGCACTGTCTACAGACAGTGCCAGGCTGCCGCGGTTGTCGATATAGCCGACCGTGGCATACACCGACGAGCGCTTGCTGAACGCGTAGCTGGCGCGCACTGCCCCCAGCCATGCCTTGTTGGCGCTGTTGTGGAACCGCAGGTGGAAGACCTCGCCCGAGAGCGTGAGTGCCGGTGTCAGGTCGTACGCGGCGCCCGCATAGAAGAGGTCGCTGCGCGGCGTGGCCGATGCGCCATTGCGGCGGCCGATCCAGCCCAGGCCGATCTTTGCGCGATCGAACAGCCCATACCCACCGATGGCTAGGCGGTCATCCTTGAGCGAACTCGATGTCAAGCCGGCAAACGCGCCCGGGCCACCGCGCTGCGAGTCATACGCCGCAGACACGCCCCACTTACCGGTCTCGTACATCAGCATGGCCGACCACTCGCGGCAGGCCAGGGTGTCAGCCGGGTTCTCTCCACCGCAGTTGGTGCCGGACGGGCTGGGCCCGGCGTTGACGGCATCTCGGCCAAAGCTGTAGGTCGCACCGACCGTGAACCCGCCGAACTTGCCCTTGTAGGCAATGGCGTTGTCGGCCCGGGCATTGGGCAGGTAAGTGTCGAGCGAGCTGGAGCCGTACGCGTTGGGGCCGAGCAGGTCGGTATCGAGCGTGGCCCAGAACAGCATCGTGTACTGACGGCCGAGGCTGATTTGCCCCCAGTTGTTGGACAGGCCCACCAACGCCTGCCGACCGAACAGGCGGCCGCCCTGGTTGCTCGTGCCGCTGTCGGGCGCAAAGCCCGATTCCAAGGTGAACAGCGCCTTGGCGCCGCCGCCCAGGTCTTCGGTGCCGCGCAGGCCCCAGCGCGAGGGTACGGTGCTGCTCAGGTTGGGCATGCGCACGACGCTATTGCCGGTCGAGCCGATGCGGTTGACGTATTCGACGCCCGTATCGATGACGCCGTACAGCGTCACGGACTGGGCTGCTGATTGTGCGGCGGCAAGCGCGGGCGCAGCCAGCAGCAAGGGGAACGCCAGTTGGCGCAGGTTCATGAGGTCTCCTCCGTTGTGATTGTTTTTCAGCGATGCGTGATGTGCATCAGGCGGCGAAATCTGGTTGTTGTGCCGGCGCGGCAGCCTTGAAGGCCGGATGCGCACTGGCGTGTTGGTAGATCGCCATCGCGTGCTCGTACCGCTCCAGCGAACAGCCCATGCGCAGCGCGTTGGCAACCTGCGGGACGAGCGCAACGTCGGCGAGGGTCGGTGCATCGCCAAAGCACCATGGGCCGGCGCCATATCGCGCAAGCAAACGCTCGACGGTGGCCATGCCTTCGTCGATCCAGTGGCGATACCACGCGTCTTTCTGCTCGGGCGTGATCTTCAGCACGTCTTGCAGATAGCGCAGCACGCGCAGGTTGTTGATGGGGTGGATGTCGCAAGCGATGGCGTTGGCCAGTTCCAGCACGCGCGCCCGCTGCAATGGTTCGAGCGGAATGAGCCGTGGCTCGGGGTGGCGCGCATCGAGGTAATCGATGATCGCGAGCGACTGGCTCAATTGCATCTCGCCGTCGATGAGCGCCGGTACGCCCGCCGACGGGTTGATGTGCTCCACATAGCCTGCCGCGCGATGCTCGCCGGTGCGGATGTTCACCGGCAGCGTCTCGAACGGCAGCCCCTTGAGCGCCAGTGCAATGCGCACCCGATACGACGTCGAGCTGTTGAAGAAGCTGTAGAGCTGCATGGTGCGGCGCTTAGACGATGCAGGCCTTGAGCTCGCCCAGGCCATCGACGCCCATGACGATGCTGTCGCCACGCTTCACGGCCCCCACACCCTCCGGCGTGCCGGTAAAGACCACGTCGCCCGGCTCCAGACGGAAGAACTGCGAGAGGTACGCCACCGTTTCCGCCACCGACCAGATCAGGTGCGATACGTCGCTGCGCTGTTTGGTCTCGCCATTGACGGTCAGCCAGATCCCGGCTTGCTGCGGATGGCCGATCTTGCTGACCGGATGGATGGGGCCCATCGGTGCGGACACATCGAATGCCTTGCCGATTTCCCAAGGGCGGCCCATCTCACGCATCTTCATCTGCAGGTCGCGGCGGGTCATGTCCAGCCCGACGGCGTAGCCCCACACATGGTCGAGCGCGGTGTCCACGGAGATGTCGGCGCCGGATTTGCCGATCACGGCCACCAGCTCGGCTTCATAGTGGTAGTTCTGCGTTTGCGAGGGGTACGGCAGTTCAAGCGTTTGACCACCCGCCACCGGCACGATGGCGTCGGTGGGCTTGCAGAAGAAGAACGGCGGTTCGCGGTCAGGGTCGTAGCCCATCTCGCGGGCGTGGGCGGCGTAGTTGCGGCCGACGCAATAGACGCGGCGGACGGCAAACTGGTTGCTGCTGCCTGCAACGGGCACAGAGGTGAGGGCAGGGGGCGTGAAGACGTAGGTCATGGTCGGCTCAATGTGATCAATCACGGCGCAGGGGTCAGGGGTGAATGGGCCCGGCGGCGGTGCCGTCTGGAACGCCGCAAGAGCAATGGAGTGGGGTCTCGTCAGGTGCGCGCTTCGCGCAGCAGATTCAGCGCAGACTGCACGGGCCTGTCGGAATAGCTGAACAGCACCGCATTCTCCGATGCGTTGAGTTGCACCGGCGCCCACGACGGCGCGACAAACACGTCGCGCGGCTCGAACTCGAATTGCGCCTCGCCAATGCATACCGTGCCGCGGCCTTCCACCACGCTGTAGACGGTGGCGTCGGTGCTGCGGTAGGTCTTACCCGCAAAGCCCTTGGGCAGGAACTGCATGAAGGTGGCGATGGTCGGCATCGGCCAGCCGCCGGTGGCGGGATTCACATAACGCAGCTTCACGCCGTCCCAGGGGTCCAGTTCGCCGTGGCGGTAGAGCGTGTCGAGCGCTTCGAGCGAGCGCGCATACGGGTAGCTGAAGATCGGTGACGTGGGGTCGGTCACGCGATGGCGCACCGGCACCATGTTGTGGCCGAAGCGTGCGTAGCTGTCGCCTTCCGGGCGCATCAGGGGTTGCTGCGCTTCCGGGTAGTTCTCGGCAAAGCCGCAGTCGAACTGCTGCACCAGCGGAATGTCGAGGCCGTCCAGCCAGACGACGGGTTCGCCGCCATCCTCAAGCGTCGGGCAGCCGTGGTCGTGCCACGTCCACGAGGGCGTGATGATGAAATCGCCGGGGTGCATCGTGGTGCGTTCGCCGTTGACGGCCGTCCACGCGCCACGGCCTTCGACAATGAAGCGCAGCGCCGATTGCGTATGCCGGTGGCTCGGCGCGATCTCGCCCGGCAGGATCAACTGCAGCCCCGCGTACAGCGTGGATGTCACGCTGGCCTTACCCGGCAGCCCCGGGTTCTCCAGGATCAGAACGCGGCGCACGGCCTCTTCGGCGCTGATGACCGCGCCGGCCTGCATCACCAGCGGGCGCACGTCGTTGTACTTCCAGATGGCGGGCACGATGCGCGGCTTGGGCTCGCGCGGCACCAGCGAATGCAGCGATTCCCACAGCGGCGCCAGTCGCTCGCCATCGAGTTGCGCGTAGTACGCGCCGCGCTCGGCCTGCAGCGTGGTTGATGTCATGGCCATCCCCCTTACAGCTCGACAAAGACGTGGCCGTCTTCGATCTTGATCGGGAACGTGCGCACGTCGGTCGTGAGCGGTTCGCACATCGCCTTGCCCGAGCGTACGTCGAACTTGCCCTGGTGCAGCGGGCATTCGATCTCGTAGCCGTCGAGAAAACCGTCGCACAGGCGCGCGTGGCCGTGCGTGCAGACGTTGTCGGTGGCGAAGACTTCACCGGCAACGCGGTACACCGCGATCTCCGCGTCGCCGGCACTGACGGCAATCACGTCGTCGTCCGGCAGGTCGTCAACGCTGATGAGCTTGAGCCAGGTGGTGGTTGATGTATCGGTCATGGGCAGACCTCAGATCGGATAGATGATCGAGTTCGGGATCATTTCGCTGTCGAACACGCAGGTGCGCGACTTGAGTTTCAATCCCGTTTCGGTGCGGACGATGGTGTCGATGTAGCGGCCGACGTTGAACACCGTCGACAACTCATCGGGCTTGGTACGGAACACGGCGTAGTTGGCCTGCGCTTCAAAGCGGTCGCCTTCCACGTGCGTGACCTCGGGTAGGCCAACCACATGACGCTGGTAGTACGGGTCGTGGAAGATCGTCTCTGTGATGCCGTAGATGCGGTCCTTCAACATGCCCTTGCTTTCGAACGACAGCGTGGCGAGCGGAAAGCCGCGTTCGTAGTTTTCGCGCGGCTGGACCTTGTAAGTGCAGTCGTCGACGAAGAGGTCGGTCCATTGATCCCACGCCGCGTTGTCCACGGCGGCGGCGTAACGGGTATAGAGGGCCAGCAGTTGCTTGTAGGTCGAGAAATCGAGCGTGTCAGTCACGTCAGCCATGTCAGATCTCCATCACCTTGCGCCAGTATTCATACATGCCGCGGATGAGCGTTTCGGTGACCATGTGGTCGGTGTCGCCCACTTCGCGGCCGCCGAGTTCAGCTACGGTGCGGTGGCCCGGCTTCTGCTCGAAACCTTCCTGCGAGAACTCGATGACCTCGCCGTCATCTGCCGAGACAAAGCCGGCGGGCCCGAACAGGTTGGCCTGGCGCAGTCGGCGCTGCGTCATCTCTTCGGTGTCGTTTTCAAAGCCGAAGTGGGTCCAGACGAAATCGAATGAGCCGTGGCCATTGGGCTGGATGTGTCGTGTCGACACGGAATTGACCTGCTGCTGGATGATCACGCTCGGGAAGACGGTCATCATCACGGCCGTCGGGCCGCCCCACCAGGGTTCCTGCACGACATCGAGAAAGCGGTCGTCGTGCAGCGTCATCTTCTCTTTGAAGCTGGTGACGCCGCTGGTGACGGCGCCTTTCCCACCGGTGCCGCGCGTGGAGATCATCGCGGCGTGGCGATGCTGGGCATCCATCTTCAGCTCGGATTTGTTGTCCGCTCGCCAGAGCCCGAACGTGACGAACCATGTGTGCAGAAGCCCCGGGTGATACGGGTCTTTGATGTTCTCCTGCATCAGCTTCCAGTTGCCCGGAATGCGCTGCTTGTTGTAGCCAAGGATCTTCAGCTTGCGACCGTCGAACACGCGGTCGAAATAGCCAAGGATGGTAGGCCCGAGAAAGTCTTCCAAAGACGGCAGGTCGTGGTCGAACGAGGCAAAGATGACCCCGTTGCGCACGGCCACGTTGAGTTGCGTGAGGCCGTGTTCCTTCGGATCGAAATCGGCAGGCATGCCGCCCTGCACCCTGCCTTCGGACTTCACCCCCCGCCGAAAGGGCACGCCGATCAGGTTGCCTTTCAGGTCGTAGTTCCACTGGTGGTAGGGGCAAGTGAAGTCTTTGCGGTTGCCGGACCTCTCGCGGCAGAAGCGCACGCCGCGGTGCGCGCAGACGTTCTCCACCACGGAAATCGAGCTGTCCGGCGTGCGTGTGACGATCACCGAACGTTCGCCCACCACCGTGCGCTTGAAATCGCCCGCGTTGGGTATCTCCGCTTCCAGGCCGACGTAGCACCAGTGCCCGTTGTAGAACAGGCGTTCCAGCTCGCGCTGGTGGATCTCGTCGTCGGTGTAGGCGCGGAATGGAATCCGGCTGGAGCCATCGTCTTTCCAGACGGGTCTGGAAAACGTGAGGGTCGACTCTTTCATGGGTGTCTCCGAGGCTTGTAATGGGCGTGCTGCTTCAGACGCCAACGGCGTAGAAGGCATCCGCGTAGATGTGTTCGGGCAGCACGCCGCGCTGGCGCAACAGCAGGCTCGCGGCGTCCACCATGACGGGTGCGCCGGCCAGGTAAGCGCGCCAGCCCGCGAGGCTCTGCCAGTCGCTCGCCACTGCGTCGGTCACGACGCCCGAGCGGTAGCGGTGGTCTGTGTTGGATGTCGTGATGACTACGTGCGTGTGCAGGTTCGGCAGGCGCTCGCGCAGCGCATCCAGCCAATGCGTACCGTACACGTCGATGGGTGAGCGCACACCGAAGTACACGTGTACCGGGTTGGTCATGCGCGCATCGGCCATGCCGCGCAGGATGGAGAGAATGGGCGCGAGGCCGGTGCCGCCCGCAACGCAAACGATCGGGTCTGCATTCCGGCGGCGCAGATACGCCGTGCCCAGCGGGCCACTCACGCGCACGTCATCGCCCACCTTGAGCTCGCTGGCAACGTACGAAGTGACACGGCCATCCGGCACCACACGCACATGGAACTCAAGCGTGCTCCCTTCGTTGGCCACGGCCATCGAGTATGGCCGCACATGCTTGGGCGTGAACTGCAGCGTGGCGTACTGGCCGGGCGAGTAATCGAGTGGCTTGACGAGGTCCAGACGGATGCGCTTGATGTCGTGAGTCATGTCCTCGATGGACGCGACCTTCGACTTGACGATCCTGGCGGGGTGCACGACCACTTCGTCCACTTCCGGCAATTCGATTGCGCAGTCTTCCACCAGCGTGGTCTGGCAGGCCAGCACGATCTGGCCCGAGGCCGAGGGGCTGTTCATGTCGGCACCACCCGTGACGGCCACATTGCCGGATACGACCCGGCACCGGCACGTGCCGCAGCGGCCGGCCATGCAGCTATACGAGATGGGGACTTCGTTGGTGCGAAGGACTTCGAGCAGGTTATCGCCCGCGCGCGCGCTGACGATGCGCTGCAGTGGGGTGACGGTGACGTCCATGCCGTGTCTCCGGGCTAGTCGTTTTTCTGTGTGGAAGCATCATGGCCCGCTTGACGACATACATAAATAGAAGCAACCTGATGTCTCATATCACTCGCAGTGATAATGCAAGAACACGAGGAGACACGCGGTGGAACTGCAGGACATCGACCTCAACCTGTTGGTCGTCTTCAATGAATTGCTTCGGCAACGTCGTGTCTCTGCCGTGGCGGAAACACTGGGCATCTCGCAACCGGCTATCAGCAACGCGCTGAACCGCATGCGCAAGTTGTTTGGAGATGAGCTGTTCATCCGCACATCCAAAGGCATGGTGCCGACGCCCTTTGCCGAGACGCTTGCCGAACCCATCGCCTACGCGCTCGGGGCGATCTACAACTCGCTCAACGCCACGACCAAATTCGACCCCAAGACGAGCACACGCGCCTTCACCATCGCGATGACGGACATCGGCGAGATCTACTTTCTGCCCAGTCTGATGCGCCGCCTGGAGAAGGACGCACCCGGGGTCACCATCAGCACGGTGCGCAATCATGCCGACACGCTGCGCGATGAGATGGAGGCCGGCCGTGTGGATCTCGCCATTGGTTTTCTGCCGGACCTGAAGGCGGGGTTCTTCCAACGCAGGCTGTTCAAGCAGCGCTACGTGTGCCTCTTCCGAAAAGGCCATCCGCTCGCCAGGAACGGCATGACGATGAAGAGCTTCCTGGAAGCCGAGCACGTGTCCATCGTGGCCGAGGGAACGGGCCATGGCATGGTGGATTCAACCATCCTGCGGGCAGGGATGCCGCGGCGGGTGAGCCTGCGTGTGCCGCACTTCGTGGCGCTGGGGCACATCCTGCAGTCGACCGACATGATTGCGGTAGTGCCCGAGGCCTATGCCACGCGTACGCTCAAACCGTTTGACCTCGCCACGGCACCTTGCCCGGCCAAGATTCCGGATATCACCATCAATGTGCTGTGGCACGGACGCAATCACCGCGAGCCGGCCAACCAGTGGCTGCGGCAGTTGTTGTTCGAGATGTTTGCTATCTAGGCGGGCAGCGGGGGTGTGCCGCCTCGTTGCTTGCAAGTGCTAGAGCAGCGTTCCACCGTCGAACACTCGAATACCCGCAGGAGATCGTCATGATTGAGGCTCGAACACTGACGCGCCAACACCCGAGGGTCGAGCATCGGGCTCGATCGCTCGACGATGGCGCTCTGATGGACAAACTCCACCGTCTGGGAGTTGTGCCTCACTCTTGAACACTCGGCTGCCGCGTGCGGAGGCTCACGTTTCAGCCTCGAAGGCTCGAACGCGACTGTTGGAGGCTCGTGCTCGGCCCTGAAACATTCGACCCTTCTGTGCTTCGAGGCTCGCAATCCGCCTTCGGACCGTCGAGTTCGGCGGGTTGGGGCTGGCGTTCCGCTCTCAGATGGTCGAACGACGCGCTCTGAGGTCGAAATTTTCGACCTCAGACAGTGTCACTCCACTGTTTGAGGTCCCTCATCCGCCCGCAACAGGCCGAATGCTTACGAGCCTTCCGGGGCAATGGGCAATGCCGGCCCGGCGCCGGTACGTTTTGCCTGGCTGCCGCATAGGAAGATGGCCACCGCCGCAATTGCCGCCGGCACCGCCACGATCAGGAACAGCAACTGGAACCCGATGGTTGCCGTCAGCAATACGCCGCCCACCAATGCGCCACACACCGAACCGAGACGGCCTACGCCCAGTGCCCAACTGATCCCTGTCACACGGTTGGCGGTGGGGTAGAACTGGGCCGAGAATGCGTTCGCGCCGATTTGCGAGCCGCTGATGCAGAAGCCCACACCCGTGACGGCAAAGGCGAGCATCGTGCCTTGCGTCACGCCTGTCAGGGCAAGAAATATGGCACCCAGGCCGTAGGTGCCGCACAGCACGATCGTCGCGGGGTACCGATCCATCAACCGTCCGATGATGAGAGCGCCGATGGTGCCGCCCACCTGGTACATCACCGCAATGCGCGACGCCAGCGCGAGCGACACGCCACCCGCGTGAATGAGCGTGGGCAGCCAGTTCGTCAACAGATAGACGATCAGCAGGCTCATGAAGAACACCGTCCACAGCAGCAGGGTGCCCGTGCGGAAAGCCGGCAGGAAGAGCTGTCGCACCGGCGACCCCGGCGCCTTGGCTTCATGCAGCGCGAAGCGCGTGTCGGGCGTGACGGCCAATGGCGCAATGCGGTTGAGCAGCTTGCCGACCGTAGTGTTGCCTGCACCACTGGACACCAAGTAGCGCACCGACTCTGGCAGCGCAAAGGCCATCAATGGCACCAGCGCCAGTGGCACGACGCCGCCAAACAGCAGCACGCTGCGCCAGCCGAAATCGGGCACCAGTTGCGCCGCGACGATGCCGCCAAAGCCCGAGCCCAATGTGAAGCCGCAGAACATGACCGTGGTGAGGAAGGACCGCCGGCGCTCCGGGCAATATTCAGACGTGAGGGCGATGGCGTTGGGCATGGCGCCACCCAGGCCGAGCCCTGTTAGGAACCGCAACGCGATCAGCGCGCTGACGTTCGGCGCAGACGCCGATGCCACGGTGGCAACGCCAAACGCCGCCACCGTGATCAGCAGCGTGCGTTTGCGCCCGATGCGGTCGGCCAGTGGGCCAAAGGCAAGCGCTCCAACCATCAGCCCCGCCAGGCCGGCACTGAACACGGTGCCCAACACGCCGGGGGTGACGTGCCAGTCCTGCACGAGCGCCGGCGCGATGAAGCCGACGCAGGCTGTGTCGAAGCCGTCAATGGCGACGATGAAGAAGCACAGCGCAACGACGCGCCATTGGAACGCGGAAAACCGTTGGCCGTCGAGCCACGCTCGCACGTCGATGGTTGTAGGGCGGGGCAGCATGGTGTCTCCTCAGCTTTTTTGTAGGTGTGCGCTGAAGGTAGCGGGCACCGAGGAGGCACGCCAGTCGGCTGGTGAATGCGCGACATTCACCAGATTGATACTGGACGAAAACGGTAGACGTGGCCCGGCCTGGGCCAGCCGGTCAAGCGACAGTCGCGAGGCGACTCAGTGGAAGAACAACATGCGCATCCCGAACGTGTGATGTGCTTCCGCCGCCATCAGCACCATCAGCACCAGCAACGCCAGCGGCGGCAGCAGGATGGCGTACACCAGTGCCAACCGCTCCCACATCATGTGCATGAACACAGAGACGATCAGCCCCGCCTTGGCGATCATCAGCACGACGATCAGCACCCAGCGTGTGAGGCCTTCCACGCGAAAGTAATCGACCAGGTACGACAGCGTGCTGAGCACGAACAGCAGGCCCCAGATTTTCAGGTAGACGCTGATGCTGTGCTGCTGGCCGTGGCTGTCTGGTGCTACGGGTGTGGGCGATGGGTCGGTGTGGTTCATGGCTGCCTCACCACAGGTAGAACAACGCGAAGATGAACACCCAGACGAGATCGACGAAGTGCCAGTAGAGGCCCGCGATCTCCACGATCTGGAAGTTGCCGTGCTCGGCAAAGCCCGGTTGCCGGATCTTGCGTGCGACCAGCAGCAGGTAGATCACGCCGCAAGTCACGTGAAAGCCGTGGAACCCGGTGATCATGAAGAAGCACGCGCCAAACTGAGCTGCACCCAGGGGGTTGCCCCAGGGGCGCACGCCTTCGAGCACGATCAGCTTGGTCCATTCGAACGCCTGCAAGCTGACGAAGCAGACCCCCAGCAATGCCGTGGCCAGCATGAGCGCGGCGGCACGCTTTGCATTGCGCCGGTATCCGAAGTTGACGGCCATGGCCATGGTGCCGCTGCTGCTGATGAGCACGAAGGTCATGATGGCGATCAGCAGCAACGGCACCTCCACGCCCCCGATCTTCATGCCGAACACTTCGGCCGTATCGGGCCACGGCACCGTGGTCGACATGCGCACCGTCATGTAGCCGATCAGGAAACTGCTGAAGACGAAGGTGTCCGACAGCAGGAAGATCCACATCATGGCCTTGCCCCACGGCACCTTGAAGGTTTCGCGGTCGCCCGACCAATCGTTGACGATGCCGGGCCAGCCCTCGGGCAAGGCGTGGGTTGAGTCGGTGGGAAGCGTGGGGTTGCTCATGGCGTGGCTCCGTACAACGGCCCGCAGATGGCGCTGACGAAGGCGGGCGTGATCCACCACATCGCGGCCAGCAGCACGAGCCACACGGCCAGCAGGAAGTGCCAGTACGTCGCGCAGAGGTCAATGGCACGCCGGGTGCGATCGGCATGCTTGCGCACGCGTGCCACCGTCACCGCCCAGACGACGAGGCCACCGATGACATGCGCCGCATGCAGGCCGGTGAACACATACAAAAAGCTGTTGGACGGGTTGACCGCCACGCCTTGCCCGGTGGCCGACAGTTGCTGCCACGCTGCCCATTGGCCGAAGACGAACAGTGCGGCAAGCGCGCCACCCGCTAGCAGCCAGATTGTGAGGTGCGCGCGCGCGCGCCGTGCCAGTTCCATGGCGGCGCTGGCCAACGCCAGCACGCCGGTGTTCCACCACAGCAGAACCGGGTGCGGAACCGGCATCCAGTCCGGCTCGCGCATCCGCATGGCATAGGCGAGGATCAGCAACGAGAACAGCGCCGTCACCACGGCCATGAAGACGCGCAGGCCAATGCGCCCCGCGTGGGGCAATGCGGGCGACGCATTGGGTGCGAAGTGGCGGGGCAGGGTCGTCATGTGCGCACCCCGCTGGCGGGGAGGATGGAGGTTGCCGGCGCCGCTTCCGTTTCCGCTCCCATGTCGGGGGCGCCGGTGGGCGGTTCGTTCTGCGGCACGAAGTCATCCGCACGGCCGGGCGGGCTGTATTCGTATGCCCACCGGTAGACCACCGGCAGCGTCGGCCCCCAGTTGCCGTGCACGGGCGGTGTCTGCGGCGTCTGCCATTCGAGCGTGGTCGCCCGCCACGGGTTGGCCTCGGCCTTCCTGCCGCGCACGAGGCTCCACGCCAGGTTGAAGAGGAACAGCAGCTGCGCCAGCCCTACGATGATGGCGATGACGGTGATGAACGTGTTCAGCGTCTGCGCGGACGGCGGGATGAAGCTGTAACCCTCATACGCGTAGTACCGGCGGGGCATGCCGAGCACACCCAGGTAATGCATCGGGAAGTAGATCAGGTACGTGCCGATGAAGGTGATCCAGAAATGCGCGCGCCCCAGCGTGTCTTTCAGCATGCGGCCCGTCACCTTGGGATACCAGTGGTAGAGCCCGCCGAACACCACGAGGATCGGTGAGACGCCCATCACCATATGGAAGTGCGCGACCACGAAGTACGTGTTGGAAAGCGGAATGTCGACGCTGACGTTGCCGAGGAACAGCCCCGTCAACCCGCCGATCACGAACGTGCTGATGAAGCCGATGGCAAACAGCATCGGTACGGTCAGGTGGATGTCGCCCCGCCACAGCGTCAGCACCCAGTTGTAGACCTTGAGCGCGGTCGGGATGGCGATGATGAGCGTGGTGGTGGCAAAGAAGAACCCGAAGTACGGGTTCATGCCCGCCACGAACATGTGGTGCGCCCAGACGACGAACGACAGCACACCGATGATGAGGATGGCCCACACCATCATCCGGTAGCCGAAGATATTCTTGCGCGCGTGCGTGCTGATGAGGTCCGACACGATGCCGAAGGCGGGCAGCGCGACGATGTACACCTCGGGGTGTCCGAAGAACCAGAACAGGTGCTGGAACAGCAGCGGGCTGCCGCCGCTGTGCTTGAGCTGCTGCCCCATTGACACCACCGCCGGCACGAAGAAGCTGGTGCCCAGCGTCTTGTCGAGCAGCATCATGATGGCCGACACGAACAGCGCGGGAAACGCCAGCAGCGCCAGCACGGTCGCCGTAAAGATGCCCCATACCGTGAGTGGCATGCGCATGAGCGTCATGCCGCGCGTGCGCGCCTGCAGCGTAGTGGTCACGTAGTTCAGCCCGCCCATGGTGGCCGCCACGATGAAGATCGCGAGCGACACCAGCATCAGCACGATGCCCCATTCGGTGCCCGGGGTGCCCGGCAGGATCGCCTGCGGCGGATACAACGTCCAACCCGCACCGGTAGGCCCGCCCGGCACGAAAAAGCTCGCCACCAGCACCAGTACGGCCAGCAGATACACCCAGTAGCTGAGCATGTTCAGAAACGGAAACACCATGTCGCGCGCGCCCAGCATCAGCGGGATCAGGTAGTTGCCGAAGCCGCCCAGGAACAGCGCCGTGAGCAGGTAGATCACCATGATCATTCCGTGCATGGTGACGAACTGGTAGTAGTGGTTGGCGTCGATAAAGTCGAACTTGCCCGGAAAGCCCAGCTGCAGCCGCATCAGGTTCGACAGCACGAGCCCCACCAGCCCGATGGCGATGGCCGTGAGCGAATACTGCACCGCGATGACCTTGTGGTCCTGGCTCCAGACGTAGCGCGTCCAGAAGCTCTGCGGTGCGTGGCTGTGGTCGCCGTGGTCATTCTTGCCGTAGGACATCGTGCCTCCTCGCTACGGTTTTGCGGCTGTGGCGGGTGCCGGCCCACCTTGCGCCTTGATATAGGCCACGAGCGCCGAGACTTCCTGCTCGCTCAGGTCGAACATCGGCATGATCGGCGCGAAGCCCTTGACCACGCGCGCTTTCGGATCGCGGATGAAGGCACGCAGATAGGCTTCATCGGCCACAGCGGTCGAGCCGTCGGCCATGATCTGCGTGGAGCCGTACAAACCCTTCCATGTCGGGCCGACGCCAGGGCTGCCATTCACCGAGTGGCAGGCGACGCAGCCCTTGGCCTGGGCGAGCGTCTGGCCTTGCTCGGCCAATGCCTGGCCGCTGCCGCCGGCAACGCCTGAGGCGTCCTGCACTTTCGCCTTCTGACTCTGTTCGAAGGTGGTCTGCTGTGCCAGCCAGCGTGCAAACGATGCCTCGTCTTCCACGACCACCACACCGCGCATGTTGGAGTGCCCGATGCCGCAGAGCTGCGCGCACAGGATGTCGTAACGCCCTGCCTTGGTGGGCGTGAACCAGAACGTGGTGATCATGCCCGGCACCATATTCATGCGCGCACGGAACGGCGGCACGTAAAAGTCATGCAGCACATCGCGCGAGCGCGCCAGTACCTGGATCGGGCGATTGATCGGCAGGTGCAACTCGGGCGTTTCGATCAGGACGTTGTCGCGTCCGTTCGGGTCGGCCGGGTTCATGCCGAACGGGTTGTCGTTGCTCATGTAGCGCACGTCGGTCGTGCCGAGCTTGCCGCCGGGGCCGGCAAAGCGGAAGCGCCATTGCCACTGCTGGCCGAGCACTTCCATCTGCAGGGCGTTCGGTGGCGGCCGTACGTAATCGGCATAGACGAACAGGCCGGGCGCGAGCAGCGCCGCCACACCCACGCTGGTCATGCCGATCAGCCACCATTCCAGGCGCTTGTTGTGCGGCTCGTAGGCGGCGCGCCGGTTGGGCTGGCCATCGCGATGGCGATAGCGCAGCAGCGCCGCGACGACGAAGAGGTTGATGGCGACAAACAGCACACCGGTGATGACGATCGTGATCGTCAGCGTGTCGTCCATGCGCACCCAGTTGGAGGCGATTGGGGTGATCCACCAGGGGCTGGCAAAGTGAAACCCCACCGCCAGCACGACGATCAGCACGAGCGCAATCGCAAGGGCCATGGGCACCTCCCGGCGAGGGACTCCCTCAACACGCTAAAGACAGGCTAGGTCGCGCACCCGGATCGTGCAAGGCAACGTAAGGACGAGGCGCACCCCGCGTACGGATAGCGCCGATGTGGCATTTGTGTGCTGCGCCGCAATGTAAAACGGCCGCCTCCGGCATGCGTTGCCCGAGGCGGCCGCCTCCTGAAGGCGCCGCTCAGCTTGCGGCGCCGCAGGAAAAAGGTGGGGGTGTCAGTGCATCGGTTCGGGCATGCGCCGCTCCAGCATGCCGTACGTGATCGCCGTCACGACGCCAAACAGCAGGTTGGCAAGCAATGGCCCCGAGCCGCGCTCCGAAACAAACCACGGGAACACGGCCGTCATGCCGTAGAAGTTGACCACGTACGCCACGATCCCGAAGACCACGCCGACGGCCGCGAGCATGCCGGGGCTCGAATCGAAGTGGAACGGCGCGATGATGGCCCCCAGGATCATGCCCATGAGGGCGCCCAGCACGAAGTGCAGCACGAGCGCCGTCCCCACGATGCTGAAGCTGAACAGGGACATCTCTTCCAGTGCGCCGCGGCCCATGATCATGGCGGCGATCTTGTGGGTCGGGCGCCAGGGGCTTTCATTGAGCACCATGGTCGACCAGAAGAACTCGAGCACGATGACCAGTGCCCCGCCCACGAGGCCTGCCACGCTGGCGGCGAGCCAGTCTGGCATACGGCGCTCCCAATGATGCGATTGCATATGCAGTTCCATACAAACCTCCTGCTGATGTATCTACGCAAGCACTTAGGAATCGGAAGCGCCACTTGCGGTGCCGCAAAGCGCTGTGCGCCAAGTGCCCTGTGCAGAATCAGTCTGGCAGATACGGGTGCCAACGCAAGGTACAAAATCCATGCGCATCACACAGCACGACGGCGTTCTGCTCGAACGTGAGCATCAGCGTGTCGGCGATGGCCTCGTCTTCGATGAACAGCAGCAGGCTCGGCTCGGGCGGCCACGTGTTCGAAGGCGCATCCCCCGGCGGGCCGCCTTCGCCAGGCAGCCATGCCATGCCGCGCGCGATGGCCCAGGCAAGCAGCTCGGCCTGCCGCGCAGCGTTTTCATCGGCAGATACCGCGCGGGAGAAAGGCTGATGCGCCGTCACGAAGACGGCCCACGGTGAGTCGGCTTGCGTGAGCAAGGCCGCCACGCATGGGTTGATGGCGTCGACGCGCAGCAGGACATCGCCTTCCGGCGTGCTGACGCGGTACCGCGCGCTGCGGTAAGCGGCAATCAACTCAGGCGTAGGGGCGGGCGGATGGCGGTGCATTGTTGCGTCGCATGGTTGCGGCCATCTGATCTGGCGCAACGCAAAAGGGCCGTGGATGTCACAGAATAATGCGTGGGCGGCCATGTTGCTGCCCCGGCACAGTATTCCGACAACCACTCCCCTGAGAGGCTTGAACCATGTACAAGAAGATTCTGGTCGCCGTTGATGGCAGCGAAACCAGCAAGCTGGCCCTGGCCGAGGCCGTGCGCCTGGCCAAGGCATTCCAGAGCACCGTTCGCGCCGTCTATATCGTCGACAGCCCGGCCATGTTGTTCGACGTCGGCTATTACGACCCGACGGAGCTGCGCAAGTCGTTCATCGAAGCCGGCACGGCGTTGCTCGCCGACACCGCCGCGACGCTTACCTCCGCCGGCCTGCAGCAGGAGACCGTGCTGGTTGAAACCCAGCACGTGGGCGAGGATGTGGCGGGCGCCCTGCAGGCCGAAGCCGTGCGAAGCGGCGCCGATGTGGTCGTGCTCGGCACGCACGGCCGCCGTGGGCTGGCACATGCGATGTTGGGCAGCGTCGCCGAAAAGTTCATCCGCCAGGCGACCACGCCGGTGCTGCTGGTGCGCGGTGCGGCCAAGGGCTGAGTTTCGATTGTTGTTGCGCAGGCAGGGCCGCCTGCCTGCGTGCGCCGGATATGATGTTGGCGTTCGAATTTGCCCCAACCCAAGCGTATCCGTTGCCGTCCCGCCATGAATATCCATTCCGACGCCGTGCAGCGTCGCGCCCTCCGTACCCTGACCGCGCTTGAAGGACGTGTTCTCGGCGTCCTGGTCGAAAAACAGCACACGGTGCCCGACACTTATCCGCTCACGCTCAACGCGCTGGCGGCCGGCTGCAATCAAAAAACCGCACGTGCACCGGTCATGTCCGTCACCGAAGCCGAAATCCTTACGGCCATCGACGGGCTGAAAACGTTGAGCCTAGTCATGGAAGGCAGCAGCAGCCGTGTGCCGCGGTTCGAGCACAACATGAACCGCGTGCTGGGTGTGCCAAGCCAATCCGTCGCGTTGCTCACCGTGCTGCTGCTGCGCGGCCCGCAGACGGCGGCCGAGCTGCGACTGAACGCGGCGCGGTTCCACGCCTTTGCCGATATTTCATCCGTTGAAGCGTTTCTGGACGAACTGGCAGAGCACGATCCGCCCTATGTCGTGAAGCTGCCGCGCATGCCGGGCGAGCGTGAAAGCCGCTGGATGCACTTGCTGTGCGGTGAAGTTGCACAGGCCGAGATTCGGCAGCCAGGCGCCGTTGACGAGTCGATCGCGCCGTCGGAGTTCGAAGCGCTGAAAGCGGAGCAGAAGCAGTTGGCCGACAAGGTGGCGAGGCTTCAAATGCTGGTCGAACAGATGGCCGGTGAGCTGGGCATCTCGATCGACAAATCCATGCTGTAAACCCGGCCGGCCGAGGCACTGGGCCTGGGCCGGCTGCAGCATCCTGGCTTATGCGCCGGCCGAAACGAACAACGTGCAGGCGCCTTCTTCCGCTGGCGACACATTGCGGCGGAAACCCGAGAACAAGTCCCGCCCAACGCCTGCGTGGTAATGCGAGAGATCCGGCGCGGTGACCTGGCGGGCATTCCACTCCGCCTCCGGCACGCGCACTTGCAGCGTGCCCGCTTCCGCATCCAGCACGACGATGTCGCCATCGCGCACGCGCGCCAGCGGCCCGCCGTTGAGCGCTTCCGGCGTGATGTGAATGGCGGCCGGCACCTTGCCCGACGCGCCCGACATACGGCCGTCCGTCACCAGCGCCACCTTGAAACCGCGCTCCTGCAGCACCGACAGCGTCGGCGTGAGCTTGTGCAGTTCGGGCATGCCGTTGGCGGCCGGGCCCTGATACGGCAGTACGGCCACGAAATCGCGCTCCAGTTCACCGGCCTTGAACGCGTTGATCAGATCGTCCTGGGCGAGGAACACGCGCGCCGGCGCTTCCACAAAACGATGTTCCGGCTTGACCGCCGACACCTTGATCACCGAGCGTCCGATGTTGCCGTCGAGCACCCGCAGGCCGCCGTCCGGCGAGAACGGCTCGGCCACGCCGCGCACGATGTTGGTATCGAGCGAGGCAGCTGCGCCATCGCGCCAGACGAGTTTCTCACCGTCCAGGAACGGCTCCTGCGCATGACGGCGCAGGCCCTTGCCCATGATCGTTGTCACGTCGTCGTGCAGCAGGCCGGCGTCGATCAGTTCGCGAATGACGATGGAGAGGCCCCCCGCGGCCTGGAACTCGTTCACGTCGGCCTTGCCGTTCGGGTAGACGCGCGCCAGCAGCGGAATCACGCTCGACAAATCGTTGAAATCGTCCCACGTGAGCAGGATGCCGGCCGCACGCGCCATTGCAACCAGGTGCAGCGTGTGGTTGGTCGAGCCGCCGGTGGCCAGCAGGCCGACGATGCCGTTGACGAAGGCGCGCTCATCCAGCACGTCGGCAATGGGGGTGTATTGGTCGCCGCTGAAGACGAGCTTGAGCGCCTGGCGCGCCGACTCACGCGTGAGCGCCTCGCGCAGCGGTGTATTCGGGTTGATGAAGGCGGTGCCCGGCAGGTGCAGGCCCATCACCTCCATCAGCATCTGGTTGGAGTTGGCCGTGCCGTAGAACGTGCACGTGCCCGGGCCGTGGTACGACTTGGATTCGGCTTCGAGCAGATCGGCGCGCGAGAGCTTGCCCTCGGCATAAAGCTGCCGCGTGCGGGCTTTTTCATCATTGCTGATGCCGGTGGTCATGGGACCGGCCGGCACGAACACGGCGGGTAGGTGGCCGAACGACAGCGCGCCAATCACCAGCCCCGGCACGATCTTGTCGCACACGCCCAGGTACAGCGCCGCGTCGAACATCTGATGCGACAGCGCCACGGCCGTCGACAGGGCAATCGTGTCGCGCGAGAACAGCGACAGCTCCATCCCGTCCTGGCCCTGCGTCACGCCATCACACATGGCGGGCACGCCGCCCGCAAACTGGGCCGTGCCGCCGGCGTCCAGCGCCGCCTGCTTGACCCACGCCGGAAACGCCTCCAGCGGCTGATGTGCCGACAGCATGTCGTTGTACGCCGAGACAATGCCGAGGTTCGGCCGCTCCAGCGCTTTCAGGCGGATCTTCGCTTCGCCCGGCATGGCCGCAAAACCGTGGGCGAGGTTCGTGCACGAGAGCAGCGTACGCTCGACCCTGCGGCCGGCGTTCTTGCGGGTGACGTCCAGATAGGCCTGGCGGGGGCCGCGGCTGCGGTCGATGATGCGCTGGGTGACGGCGGCCAGAGTGCGGTGCAGGGCCATGCGGGTTCTCCTGGAAGTGGGGACTGTCCGGGTGGGACGAATCCTGTAATTTTCCTACAAACGGGCCGGTCGTGGGACAGGGTTTTCCACAGGTACCGAACTTGTCACTACCGTCGCGCACGCGAATTGCGTGCTACAAAGCGCGCCAAGAGCCAAGCGAATTCGGAAATGACGGGCCGCAAGCGCTTGCTCGGGCAGTTGCATACACGCCTTGCTTGCGATGTAGTAATACTACAAAATGCGCTAAAAACACGTGGTGTCTTGCTAGTCAGCTAGGCTAGCCTAATCGATGGCTCACACACAGGAGATGACGATGTCGGTGCCCGCATTCGACATGGTGTTGTTCGGCGGTACGGGCGATCTTGCCCGCCGCAAGCTGATTCCGGCCTTGTTCGATGCGCATCAGGGCGGCGAACTGCACCCGCGCGGGCGGATCTTCGCCATCGGCACGCAGCCGCTGGAGACAGCCGGCTACCTCGCCCTGCTGGAGCGCGAAACGCGCCCGACCATGCGCCTGTATTCCGGCGCACCCGTCTCCGACGACGCCTGGGCCTCGTTTGCCGAGCGCATCGTTTATCAGCAGGTGGACGCCCGCAAACCCGAGCAGTTCGACGCGCTGGCCGCCGCGCTGGGCGAGGACCGCGCCCCGGTCACGGTCTGCTATCTGGCCACGGCGCCGGGCTTCTTCATCGATATCTGCAAGCAGCTTGCCCGTGTCGGGCTGAATACGCCGAATGTGCGGCTGGTGCTGGAAAAGCCGCTGGGCACTGATCTCGCGTCGAACGAGCGCATCAACTCGGCCGTGGCCGAGTTCTTTGCCGAAGACCAGATCTACCGGATCGATCACTACCTCGGGAAAGAGTCCGTCCAGAACCTGATGGCAATCCGCTTCGGCAACGCGCTGTTCGAGCCGCTGTGGCGCCGCGAGTGGATCAAGGACGTGCAGATCACCATTGCCGAGCAGCTCGGCGTGGAAAAGCGCGGCGATTTCTACGACGGCGTCGGCGCGCTGCGCGACATGGTGCAGAACCACCTGCTGCAACTGCTGTGCATCGTCGCCATGGAGCCGCCGTCGAGCCTGTCGCAAGATGCCATCCGCGACGAAAAGCTGAAGATCCTCAAGGCGCTCAAGCCGATCCCGCTGCAAGAGGTGCCTGAGAAGACCGTGCGCGGCCAGTACCAGGAAGGCGCCATCGCGGGCCAGCCGGTGCAGGGCTATCTGCATGAGCAGGGCATTCCGCCCGACAGCCGTACCGAAACCTTCGTCGCCATCAAGGCCGAAATTGCCAACTGGCGCTGGGCCGGCGTGCCGTTCTACCTGCGCACCGGCAAGCGCATGCCGCAACGGCTGGCGGAGATTGTGGTGCGCTTTCATGACGTGCCGCACGCGCTGTTTCCAAAACCGCTGATCCAGTTTCCGGAGAACCGCCTCGTCATTCGCCTGCAGCCGGAAGAGAGCATCCGCCTGCAATTCCTGACCAAGACGCCGGGCGCGGCACTGGGCCTGCAGCCGTCCACGCTGGACCTGGACTTTACCGACCACGGCGGCGTGCGCCATGCCGGCGCGTATGAGCGTCTGCTGATGGATGCCGTCAACGGCAAGCTCGGCCTCTTCGTGCGGCGCGATGAGCAGGCCGAAGCCTGGCGCTGGGTCGAGCCGATCATCGAGGCGTGGAACGAAGCGCGCATTCCGCCCAAGGGCTACACCGCGGGCAGTTGGGGGCCGGCGGCATCGAGCGCACTGCTCTCGCGCGACAACGCCGCGTGGCACGAGGAGATGTAATGGCGATGCGCTGGCACGCAGTTCCGGAGGCCGCCGCGCAGGTGCAAGCGTTGGCAGCGTCCATTGCGAACACGCTCACGCATGTGATCGAGGTGCAGGGCAGTGCCTGCCTGGCCGTGTCGGGCGGGCGCTCGCCCATTGCGCTGTTTGCCGCGCTGCGCGTGTTGCCGCTGCGCTGGGCCGACGTGTCGATCACCCTGGTCGACGAGCGTGCCGTGCCGCCCGAGCATGCCGACAGCAACGCGCGGCTCGTCCGCGAGCACCTCTTGCAGGATGCAGCGGCGGCGGCGCGCTTCTTTCCGCTGGTGTTGTCGCCGCATGTGCATGGTGAATCGGTTGACGTGGATGCATGCGTGGCGACCGCCAACGATCCGTTTCAGCAACCCGACGTAGTGATTCTCGGCATGGGCGACGATGGGCATACCGCATCGTTGTTTCCCGACGCGCCCGAATTGGACGATGGCATCGACCGCACGCGTGCGCCGGGGTATCTGCCGGTACGCCCGGGCGCCGCGCCGCATCGGCGGATCAGCCTGAATCTGTCTGCGCTGTGTGCGGCGCGGCGGCTGTTCCTGTCGATTTCGGGATCGGTCAAGCGCGGTGTGTTCGACGAAGCCGCGCGAGGCGAGGCGCAGCGCGCGCTGCCGGTGAGCTATGTCATTCATCAGCGGGAGGTGCCGCTCGATGTCTATTGGACTGCATGACGTGAACGCGGGCAGCGCGGCCGAGCTGGCCGACACCTTGGCCTACCCGCGGCTGGTGGCCGACGTGGGCGGCACCAACGTGCGCTTTGCGTTGGAGATGGCGCCCATGCGCCTGGCTCATATCGGTGTGCTGGCCGGCGACGATTATCCGTCGCTCGAAGCGGCGATGCGCGCCTACCTGGCATCGCTGCCGCCGGAAATCGCGGCGGCGGGCGTGCGGCATGCCGCCATCGGCATCGCCAACCCGGTGCTGGGCGACCAGATTCGCATGACCAATCGCGACTGGGCGTTCTCGATCGAGGCAATGCGCCAGTCGCTGGGCTTCGACACCTTTGTCGTGCTCAACGACTTCGCGGCGCTGGCGCACGCATTGCCGTATCTGCCCGCCGACGAGCTGGAGCAGGTCGGCGGCGGTGCCAGCCTGGCGGATGCACCGCGCGCGCTGCTGGGCGCCGGCACGGGGTTGGGCGTTGCATCGCTGCTGCCGACGCCGGAAGGCCGCTACATCGCCGTGGCCGGCGAGGGCGGTCATGTCGCCTTCCCGCCGATGAACGACGAGGAAGCCGCGATCTGGCGCTTCGCACGTGAGCGCTTCGGTCATGTGTCAGCCGAGCGGCTGATTTCCGGCATGGGCCTGGAGCTGATCTACGAGGCCCTGGGTGCGTGCTTCGACCTCTGGCAGCAAGGCCCCACCTTGCGCCGCGCCGCCGACATCACCGCCATCGCGCTCGGCGATATGGAAGACGACGCCGGCGACCACGCACGCTGCCGATATGCCGTCGATACGTTCTGCGCGTTCCTCGGCACCATCGCGGCCAACCTGGCGGTTACGCTGGGCGCGCGCGGCGGCGTGTACATCGGCGGCGGCATCGTGCCGCGTCTGGGGCCGGCGTTTGCCAACTCACCGTTCCGGCGGCGCTTTGAAGACAAGGGCCGCTTCTCGGCCTATGTGGCATCAATGCCGGTGTATGTGATTCATTCACCGTACCCGGGGTTGATCGGCCTCTGTGCTGCCATGGACCACGCCGTGGCCCAGGGACACTGACGCCGCTTCAGCGCTACTCGGGTTGATCCGCGTGCTGAAGTGCGCTGCCCTTGCGCAGCGCCACTTCCAGCACCAGCGCATCGAGCAGCGCCAGGTGCAACAGGCGCGCGACCATTGAACGGTCGGCTACGGCATCGTCCACGTCGGCGGGCAGCACCACATCGGCGAGTGCCGCGAGCGGGCTGCCGGGTGCTGTCACGGCAATCACGTGCACGCCCAGTTCGCGCACGCGCTCCACTGCTGTCTGCAGTTCGGGCAACGCGCCCGATTTGGAAATGGCGATCACCACGTCGCCCGCCTGCAGCACGTTCAACGACATCGACACGAGATACGGATCGCTATACGCATTCGCGGGAATGCCGTAGCGGAAGAATTTCGTCTGCGCATCGAGCGCGACCACGCCCGAGCTGCCGAAGCCGTACAGGTCGATGCGGTGTGCGCTGTCGACCAGCGCCACCGCTGCATCGAGCGTGCGCGGGTCGAATCGATCTTGCAGCGTGGTGAGCGAATCGATGGCGTTCTGCAGGACGCGCGTGCCGGAGGGGGAAGCGATGCGCGCCGGCGCGGTATCCCGGGCGACGTTGCCTTGCGCTAGCCGCAGCTTGAAGTCCGACAGGCCGTGGCAGCCCATCGAGCGGCAGAAGCGGATCACGGTCGGCTGGCTGACACCGGCCTCACGCGCGATGGCGGCCACCGGCAGGCTCAGCACCGTACCGGGCTGGCGCAGCACCCAATCCGCCACCTGGCGTTCGGCCGGCGAGAGCGACGGGCGCGCCGCGCGAATGCGCTCGCGCAGGTCGGTCGGTGAATCAGGGGTGGCGGGGGAAGTGGCTTGCTGGGCGCTCATCTGCGCGCGGGTTCGAATGGCGGATCGCATCACGATAAAGGCAAGCGCTGCCTTGCGCAACCGCCCGGCGAGGGGTTGCTAGATGCAGCGCGCTCCGGATGCAACTGACTCTTTTTGCACTGTTGCAAGGGCAGCGCGTTGGATACGGTGAACGACGCCCACGTCGTCACAAGCGGCGTGGTCCCGCAACGTCGTACTCCTCAAAAGGACATCCGATGCTCCGTACTGCTCTCCCCATGCAGCGTTTTTCCACCCTGTGCCGCCATCTGGCGTATGCATGGCCGCTGGTGTTCGCGGCCGGGCCGCTGCATGCCGCCACCGACTGGGTCGACACCCACACCAAGGCGTTCGTGACCGGCCCGCAACTCCTGGCACGCGGTGCCACCAACGAGGTCGCCCCCGGCCAGACCACCGATGTGCTGGTCAGCCTCAAACTGCGCAACGAGGCCACGCTGAAGGCGCTCGCGCACGATGTGAACGACCCGCGCAGCCCGCGCTACCGCAAGTACCTGACCAGCGAGCAGTTCCTCGCCGACCACGCGCCCACGCAGGCGCTGGTGGATGCCGTGGTGCGTTATCTGCGGCAGAACGGCTTTGTCGATATCGATGTCGCGCCCAACCGCCTGCTGGTGTCGGCGCGCGGTACGGCCGGCACGGTCAAGGCGGCGTTCAACACGCCGCTGGTGCACTACCAGCTGGCCGGCCGCAGCGGGTTTGCGAACAGCGGCAAGGCGCAGGTGCCGCGCGCGCTGGGCGGCATCGTCGGCTCGGTGCTGGGCCTACAGAACGTGGCACGTGCGCGTCCGCTGCTGCGTGTGGGGGATGTGGCCGAAGCGCGCACGCTGGCGGCCGGCACCGCGACGGGCCACTACCCGAAGGAATTCCCGGCGCTGTACGGCGCGACCGGCGTGCCGACGGCGGCGGGCACCACCGTGGGCGTCATCACCATCGGCGGTGTATCGCAAACGTTGCGTGACCTGCGCACGTTCACGAGCAACAACGGCTACGCCGCGGTGTCCACCACCACGATCAAGACCAACGGCACCAGCGGCAACTACACCGACGACCAGGAGGGCCAGGGCGAGTGGAACCTCGACAGCCAGTCCATCGTTGGCGCGGCCGGCGGTGCGGTCGGCAAGCTGGCCTTTTACATGGCGGATCTGAATGCGCCGGGCAACACGGGCCTGACCAGGGCTTTCAACAAGGCGGTGACCGACAACACGGCCAAGATCATCAACGTGTCGCTCGGCTGGTGCGAGAACGACGCCAGCGCCGACGGTACGCTCGATGCCGAAGAGGCCATCTTCACCACCGCCGCTGCGCAGGGGCAGACGTTCTCCGTGTCTTCCGGCGACGAGGGCGTCTACGAGTGCAACAACCGCGGCTATCCGGACGGCGGCAACTACAGCGTGTCGTGGCCGGCATCGTCGCCGCACGTGCTCGCCATTGGCGGCACCACGCTCTACACCAGCGGGTCGAGCTTTGCCAGCGAGACCGTGTGGAACGAAGGCCTGGACGGCAACGGCAAGCTCTGGGCCACGGGCGGCGGCATCAGCCAGATCCTGCCGGCGCCGAGCTGGCAGGGCGGCAACGCGCGCCTGCTGCCCGATGTGTCGTTCGACGCAGCACAGAGCACTGGCGCCTACATCTACAACTACGGGCAACTGCAGCAGATTGGTGGCACGAGCCTGGCGTCGCCCATCTTCGTCGGCTTCTGGGCACGGCTGCTGGCGGCCAACGGCAACCTGGGCTTCCCGGCGGCGCGCCTGTACAGCGCCATTCCGGCCAACGCGTCGCTGTTGCGCTATGACGTGGTTTCGGGCAATAACGGTTACCAGGGCTACGGTTACAGCGCCGCCACGGGCTGGGACTACCCGACGGGTTGGGGCAGCCTGAACATCGGCGCGCTGAATCAGTTGATCAAATCGGGCGGGTTCTGATGCGGAGGTGAGTTTGTGGGCGGCTCTGCACAAAGTGTGAGCCGCCCGCGCGGCAGTTCTACAATGAGCCTTCCCCGGCTTATTTCTGATGCGTCCATGCGCGTACTGCTCGTAGAAGACGACGACATGATCGGCGACAGCGTGCGCAAGGGTTTGCGCCACGACGGTTTCGCCATCGATTGGGTGCGTGACGGCGAGGCAGCCGTGCACGCGGTCACGGCGCCTGGCGCTGCCGGTGCAGAATCAGGCAGCACCCTGTTCGACCTCATGCTGCTCGACCTCGGCTTGCCCAAGCGCGACGGGCTCGACGTGGTGCGCGAAGTGCGTCAGCGCGGCATCGCCATTCCCATCCTGATCCTGACCGCGCGCGATGCGGTGGCCGACCGCGTGGCCGGTCTCAACGCTGGCGCAGACGACTACCTCGTCAAGCCATTTGACCTGCAAGAGCTGGCGGCGCGCATGCACGCGTTGCTGCGCAGACAGGGCGGCCGTGCCGATCCGCTCATGCGCCACGGCGACGTGCTGCTCAACCCCGTCACCCGCGAGGTGCTGCGCGCAGGGGTGCCGGTCAAGCTGTCGGGCCGCGAGTTTGCGGTGCTGCATGCGTTGCTCGCGCGGCCTGGCAAGGTGTGGTCGATCGCCCAGTTGCAGGACAACCTCTACGGCTGGGACGAAGAGGTCGGCAGCAACACGGTCGAGGTCTACATCCATGCGCTGCGCAAGAAGCTCGGCAGCCATTTCATCCAGAACATCCGCGGCGTGGGGTATGTGATTCCACGTGAGGCGTCAACGTCGCCTGCGGAACCTGCCGACGGCGACGCGCACCAATAATCCATGCAATCGATCCGTAAAACCCTGCTGTGGTGGCTGGCCGGCGGCCTGCTGGCGGGCATCGTCATCGCCACCGGCCTGATCTACGCGCAGGCACGCCAGGAAGCCAACGCGCTGTTCGACTACCAGATGCAGCAGGTGGCCGCTGCGCTGCCGAGCCAGTGGATCGACCCGCCGCCGCCGGCGCTTGCCGGCATTGCGCGTGACGATGATGTCGTGATCCGCATCTGGGACGGCACCGGCCGCAGCCTGTATCTCTCGCACGCGCGCCCAAATCTGCCGGACCAGGCCGAGCTGGGCTTTTCCGACGCAAATACGCCGGAGGGCCCCTGGCGCATCTACAGCGTCGCCTTCGGGCCTGCCGTGGTGCAGATCGCCCAGCCGTACAGCGCGCGGCACGAAGTGGCGGCGCGCATGGCGTTGCGCACAGTGGCGCCGCTGCTGATCCTCTTGCCCCTGCTGGGCTGGATCGTGTGGCTGGCGGTCGGGCGCGGGCTGGCGCCGCTGGGCTCCGTGGCGAGGCAGGTGCAGGCGCGCGATGCGGCTGCGCTGTCGCCGTTGCCCACGCACGATTTGCCGGACGAGATCCGCCCGCTGACGAATGCATTGAACGATCTGCTGGCGCGACTCGGCACCGCACTGGCACACCAGCGCGCGTTCGTCGCCGATGCGGCACACGCGCTGCGCACGCCGCTGGCCGCGCTCAAGCTGCAGTTGCAGGTGGCCGACCGTGCCGAGAACGAAGACGAACGCCGCGCCGCGCATGCCGATCTGCATCGCGGAGTGGAGCGCATGATTCGCCTCGTTGGTCAGTTGCTGACGCTGGCGCGGCAGGAGCCGGGCGCTGCCGATACGCAGCGCGCAACGGTTGCGCTCGACGCCGTGGCGGCCGACGTGGTTGCCGAACTGTCACCGGCGGCGGTGCAAAAGCGCATTGACCTGGGGATCGCGGTGGAGTCGCAGCCGGCATCCGTGATTGGGAATGCCGATGCGCTGCGCGTGCTGCTGGTCAACCTTGTCGACAACGCATTGAAATACTGTCCGGCCGGCGCGCGCGTCGATGTGTCGACCGCACATACGCCCGACGGCGGCGCGCAGCTCGTGGTCGAGGACAACGGCCCGGGCATCCCCGCGGAGGAACGCGAGCGCGTGCTCGATCGGTTCTATCGTCCCGCGCAGGCGCCCACCGGAGGCAGCGGCCTGGGGCTCGCCATCGTTCGGGAGATCGCGCAGGCGCATGACGCTACCCTGGCGCTGGAAGCGCGCGAAGGCGGCGGCTTGCGCGTGGTGCTGCGCTTCCCTTTCAAATCCAACGCGTAGAAACATTTGGTTTCGTGTGATGTCCGGGTGCGTCGTCCACCTTTAAGTCTCGTTTAAGTCTGCCCGCCTACGATGCCTTCAACCGATGGGCACGGCAGGCGACTCCGCAGGCCGTGACCCTCGTGCTCAGCAAGAGAGGACACGACAATGACGCGTCAAACCCTGGCACGCAGTGCGGCTGGCCTGGCCGCTGTAGTCGCCGTTGCAGGCGGCTATGCCTATCTTCAGAAAGTCATGATTTCACGTGCGGTGGCGGCACCCGTTGCCACCGCAACGGCAACGACCGCGCCCGCTTCCGGCGTGGCGCCGGTGGCCGTGGCAGCGCCGATGGACTTCTCCGGCATCGTCGACCGTTACGGCCCGGCCGTGGTTAATATCAGCACCACCGCGCATGCCCAGCGCACCAGCATGCAGGGCCTGCCGCCCGGCATGAGCCCGGATGATCCGTTCTCCGAATTCTTCAAGCGGTTCATGCCGCAGATGCCGCAGCAGCGCGGCGACCAGATCGTGCGCGGTCTGGGCTCGGGTTTCATCGTCTCGTCAGATGGGCTGATCCTCACCAACGCCCACGTGGTCGATGGCGCGCAGGAGGTCAACGTCAAGCTGACCGACCGCCGCGAGTTCAAGGCCAAGGTGCTGGGCGTCGATAAGCAATCCGACGTGGCAGTGCTGCGCATCTCGGCCAAGAACCTGCCGGTCGTGCAGATCGGCAGCCCCGCCAACACCAAGGTGGGCGAGCCCGTGCTGGCGATCGGTTCGCCGTACGGTTTCGAGAACACCGTCACGGCGGGCATCGTGAGCGCCAAGTCGCGCTCGCTGCCGGACGACACCTATGTGCCCTTCATCCAGACCGATGTGGCCGTGAACCCCGGCAACTCGGGCGGCCCGCTGTTCAACCAGCGCGGCGAGGTGATCGGCATCAACTCGCAGATCTACAGCCAGACCGGCGGCTACCAGGGCCTGTCGTTTGCGGTGCCGATCGATGTGGCGATGAAGGTGGAGCAGCAGCTTGTGTCCACCGGCAAGGTCACGCGTGGCCGCCTGGGCATTGCGGTGCAGGAGGTCGACCAGTCGCTGGCCGATTCCTTCAAGCTGCCCAAGCCGGAAGGCGCATTGGTGAACTCGGTGGAAGACGGCGGCCCCGCAGCCAAGGCCGGCCTGCAACCTGGCGACGTGATCCTGCAGATTGGCGATGCGCGTATCGACCGGTCGGGCGATCTGCCCGAGCAGGTGGCCGACATCAAGCCGGGCTCGACCGTGCCGCTGCAGATCATCCGCCAGGGCAAGCCGACCACACTGACTGTGACCGTTGGCGCAGCGAAGGAAGCGAAGGTAGCGTCCAATGAAAAGGCGGCGCCGGACCAAGGCCGCCTGGGCCTGGCGGTGCGGCCGCTGCAACCGGAAGAGAAACGCCAGAACGGCCTGCCCGGCGGCCTGGTGGTGATGGACGTGACCGGCCCGTCGGCCAAGGTCGGCATCCAACCGGGTGACGTGATCCTGTCGCTCAATGGCACGCCGGTGTCATCGGTGCAGGAGCTGCGCACGCTGGTGGATCGCGCCGGCAAGCATGTCGCCCTGCTGGTGCAGCGTGACGATACGAAGATTTTTGTGCCTGTGGATTTGGGCTGACGCAAACCCCGGCGCTGCGGCGCTGGGGCCATCACCGCTGCTCGCATAGCCGGTCTCGGAGGCCGGCTTTTTTGTTCCGCTTTGCGGCGCGTCCGACCGATGTGGCCGCCGGGTTCTTCAGAGGATCAGCGGGTGGAGCAGAGCCGTGCCGTTGCACGGTCCAGTGCAATGCGATGCAGGGAATCGAGCGATTTCTCCTGCGCCACACGGCCGGTTTCGTTTGCCACCTGCACGGGGCAGTCCGCCTGGCCGCGTGCCGTGGCAGCCTCGCGCAAGGCTTGCAGGATGGATTTCTGCAGTTCGTCCAGCTTGGGGCGGATCACCTCCGGCAGGCTCTGCCGCTGCGCGGTGGGCGCGGCTCCAGTCCGGCGCCAGTCGTTCAGCAGGGCGTACTGCACTTCCTTGTTCGCCTCGATCTGGTCTGTGAAGACGTCGCTCACGTCCGCCGCCGTCAGGCCGTAGGCGGTCGCCTGCGACGAGGCGTTGGCGATGACCTTGGCTTCGCGCGCGGGGTCGTAGACCGGCTGGCCGCTGTCCCATTTGCTCAGTGCGACCTGATCCGCGGTAACGAGGCGATCGGCCAGATGGCGGAGCAATGGCGCGAAGGCGCTTTCCTGCGCGTGAGCCGGGGCGACGCAGCTTGCCGCCAACAACAGGGCGCAAGCAATTCGGGGTGTCATCAACGTGTTAAAGGTGTTCTTCATGCTCGGTACCGGCAGATTGCCGCGTGTCATGAGGTTGGGAGCGGCCATCATACCGAAGCGAGAAGTGTCCGGCGTGCGCAGCGTTGTTCCGATGCGCGCCGCTAGGCCATTTGCACGTGCTGTCCGCCATAAACCCAGGTATCATGCGGGCTGCGCGCCGTTTTTGTCTGCAAAGCCTGCGGCGGCGCGGCTAGCTGAGCATACGACGATGGATTTCTACCCCGATCTAGAAGGTTTGCCGCTGTTTGCCAAACCCGCTTTCGGCTGGGAGGAACCGGCGTCGGCATCGTCCGCCGAAAACTTCCCGACCAAACCCCGCCGCTTGCGCCGATGGCGCGGCCCAATCACGCATTGGGAACGCGGCTACCGCTCCCACTACTACCGCGACAAGCGTGGCAAGAAGCTCGGTGAAATCCACCTGAGCCCCCGCGGTCAGGCGCCGCTGCTTTACCGCTGGCTGGCCGGCACGCTCTCGGGCATCGAGGGGTCGCTCACGCACGCACGCATGCGGGTGGAGGAGGCAATCGGGTTTGGGATGCGGCAGATGGCGCTGTTCTGAGCGGGCGGCCCCGCGTGTCGCTGGGCACGGCCGATGCGTCAACCTTGGGTTCACCACGACGAGGAGAACCCCCATTCCGACCATCGTCCGCATCTTCACAGACCATGCTGCTGCTGAAGCAGCTCGCCAAGCCGTGTTGAACACCGGCCTTACCCGAGAGCACGTCGCGCTGTCGCACCAGGGTGACGAGGCAGGTGCCTTGTGCGGCAACTTCCTGTGCGGCGACTACGAGCCCGGCGGCGAAAGCGCCGGGACCTACGAGCGCAAATTCCAGAACGTCGTGATCGGGGGGCGCTTTGTGCTGACCGTTGACGCCGAGCCTGCCCAGGTGGACGCCGCCGAAGCCGCGTTGCAACCCGCCGGCGGATATGCCGTAGACGACCTCGGACCTCAGCGTTGAGTTTGGCCGCGGTAGCGGCTGCGGTGTGCCCCACCACCCGGTGATGTTCGCAACGCGCGGCTTTTCGTAGAATCCGCGCCACAAAAGACCTTGCGGGAGTGCTCATGCTGGATCCAGGCGTCGCCATTGCCACGTCGGCGCTGATGAGCTTCGTGCTGCTGGGGTTGCTCGGTTCGCTGCTGCGCGCCGGCAAAGCAGGCATCGCCGAATGGTTTGGCGCCAACTTGGCCGTGGTGGTGGCACTGCCGTTGATCCTGCTGCGCGGGAAGATTCCCGATGGCCTGTCGGTTGTCGTGGCCAATGTCCTGTTGGCCTTGGGTGGGGCTGCGTACTACGCGGGCTGTGCGCGTTTTCTCGGCCGTCGGCCGCAGTGGCCCATCCTGCTGGCAGGTGTGACGGCGGTGGGTGTCGCGGTCATCTACTGGCGCTACGCTGTCGACAGCATCCCCATGCGGGTGTTTTCGACCACGCTGTTTTCAGGCGCCTTCTGTACGGCACTGGTGTGGATGCTGTTGCGCCATTCGCCCGCCGGTCGATCGACGTATCCGTATCGTGTCACGGCCATCATTGCCTTCGTGTTCGGCGTTTGTCAGCTCATACGCGGCGTCTACTTCCTGACGCTGCACGCGGCGTCCAATCCGAGCATGTTTGCCACCGCCGGCAGCGTGCTGTTGCTCGTGGTGGCAGCGGCCATCATGCCCATCCTGTCGATGTCGGCCATGCTGATGGTGCATGACGCCCTGCTGGCAGACGCGCGCGATGCGGCCAACCGCGATTTCCTGACCGGTGCGCTGTCGCGCCAGGGCTTCGAGGCGCTGGCGCGCCGCCATGTTGGCCGTGTGCTGCGGCACGCGAGGCCGCTGGCATTGCTGATTCTCGATCTGGATCATTTCAAGCGCATCAACGACACCCTCGGCCATGCTGCCGGCGATGCTGTGTTACGCGCGTTCGTGCAGATGGCGCAAGCACAGTTGCGGCCCACCGACGTACTCGGGCGCATTGGCGGCGAAGAGTTTGCGCTGCTGCTGCCCGACACGGACAGCGGCAATGCCATGCACCTTGCAGATCGATTGCGCAAGGCCGCTGCCGCGCACGTTGTCATGGCCGGTGCGCAGTCGTGCCGCTACAGCCTCAGCGGTGGCGTGGCCGTGTGGCAGCCCGGCGAATCGTTCGATCGGTTGAGCGCACGCGCAGACCGCGCGCTGTACGACGCCAAGTATCAGGGGCGCGATCGCATCTGCGCGGCCGATGTGGTCAACGTGGCTGCGGTTGCGTAGCGTCGCGCGCAAGGCAACGGCAATCCGCGCGGCTGCTGTCGCGGTGCCGTACAAGATCGTGCCGATGCCTTACGAAGTCCGGCGGATGTGTGCCTTGGTCGCACTGCCCGAGAGGCGCAAGGTATGCGAGCTACGATCCCAGGTCATACGGCCGCGTCATGATCTCCAGAAAATGCCCATCCGGATCGTCGAAGTACAGGCCGCGCCCGCCGTTGTGTTCGTAGGTTTGACCCAGGCGCTTCTTCGCGGGGTCTGCCCAGTACGCCAGTCCCTTCGCCTGGATGCGCGCGAACGCCTGCTCGAATTCGGCATCGCTGACGAGAAAGGCGTAGTGCTGCATCGCGATGGGCGCCTCGCTGTCGAAAAAGTCGAGCGATACGCCGTTCGATAGCGGCACGACCAGCATCTGCCCGAACGGGATCGGCTCGGGCAGGTCGAGGATGTCGCGCAGAAAGCGCGTGGACTTCTGCTTGTCGCGGCACCAGACGATGGTGTGGTTCAGTTCGATACGCATGCGGGTTCCCCGGCGTGGCGTGCGATGCAATCGTGCTGATGACACGATAGGCGACGCATGCCCGCATGCGCAACCGCGCCGCGCATCAGCAAGTTCCTTGCCCGCAGAGCCCGATATGGCGCCATTTCAGCCGCTCCGGCACGCCGGCGTTTGCGCAAAGCCTGTCGATTTGACAACGCTGTCGGCGTCTCTTTTTCTGCACTGGCTTTCCGCGACGTCCGCGAAGAAGCCGTCCAATCCATCCAGCGCTACTTCACCGAGCAGTTGGACGAGCGCATCGGCAACATCCAGGCTGGCGCGCTGCTGAGTTTCTTTCTTGAAGAGATCGGCCCCGCGGTCTACAACCTTGCCGTGCAGGAGGTGCAGGAACGCCTGCAGACGCGCGTGGCCGAGCTGGACTACGAGTGCCACCAGGAGCCGTTCGGGTACTGGAAGAAATTCGACAAGCGCCGATAGTTCCCGGCTACCATGCCCGAATTCCATTCCGGCCGCTTCGTTTCCATGTCTTCCTTGCGCGCATTCTTCAGCACCGCCTTTCGCTGGCAGCGCGGCCGCCAGGGCACGGGCTACGACAAGATGCTGCTGGCCACCGCGTTGTGGCCCATCTCGTTCGACAGCTACCTGATCCGCTATCCGGACGGCTCGGAAATTCCACCGCATACCGACCCCGTCACCAACGGCCGGCACTACCGACTGAACATCGTGCTGAAGTCGCCACGCGCGGGCGGCGAGTTTGTCTGCGCGAAGCCGATCTTCCAGACACGACGCATCAAGCTGTTCCGACCCGATGCGTGTGAGCACAGCGTGACGCGCGTGGTGGGCGGCAGTCGATATGTGTTGTCGGTGGGTTGGGTGTTAGGCCGTCGAGGCTAAGTGCGGAAACTGAATCGTGATGAACGCATTTGCCGCCAACCCCTGGTTCCGGAGCCTCCCTCCGCACGTTGCCGAGGCGCTGCTCGAAGCCACGGTGCCCGTGCAAATCGCCGCCGGCGCATTTCTCTTTCGTCAGGGCGATCCCCTGGACGCCAGTTCGCACGCGTTCTTTGGCGTGGCCAGCGGCGCGCTCAAGCTCTCCATCTTCAATGCCGACGGGGATGAGGCCATCCTCGCATTGGTGGAGCCAGGCAACTGGTTTGGCGGGGTGTCGACGCTCGATCAACAACCGCGCGGCCATTGCGCCATCGCACTGGAAGATTCGGAAGTGCTGGCGGTGAGCGTGGCGCGCTTTGAAGCATTGATGCGTGATGCCGCGTTTGCCGGGGCGATTGCGCGGCTGGTGGCAGCGCGCTTGCGGCTGGCGTATGGCTCGCTGGCGAGTGCGGCACTGCACGGTACGCGGGCGCGTGTGGCGCGGCGCATTGCCTCGCTGGCGCACGGCGATGTGTCGCAATCGGCAGAGGGGCGCGCGAGCATCTCGACCTCGCAAGACGCCTTGGCGATGATGCTGGGCATCAGCCGGCAGACGCTGAGCAAGGAGCTGCAGGCACTGGTCAAGCTCGGTGCGATCCGCCTGCGCTATGGCCACATCGAGATTCAGGACATGGCGTTGTTGCGGGATGCCAGCGAAGCAGGCGCCGACTAACCCGCTGCACGCAAGGCCGCCAACAGATCGTTGCCGGACCAGCTCGGGCGCGTGGCAGCAGATTCGGCGGCATGCACCATCGCACACAGGTGTGCATTCACGGGGGCGCGTTGCCCCAGGCGCTCTGCCAAACGCACCACTTCTCCGTTGATCCAGTCGACCTCCGTCATGCGCCCGGCGGCCAGATCGTCGGACATGGACGAACGCGCGAGCGGATCCATGGCGAGCATCTTGCCGGCCAGCCGCGCAAACACGGCATCCGGCGTGGCAAGCAGGCGTGGAATCCAGGCGGGCGGTATGGGCGTCAGCTTGGCAGGCTGGATGCCCGCACGCGACAGCAGCCGGAGTGCCTCCGTTTGCGCCAGCGCGAGGCAGCGACGGTACGCACGCTGCGACAGCTCTTCCTTCAGCGGCCGGTTGGCCAGTGCATTGATGGCGTTGTTCAGGTTGAGCAGCAGCTTGGCCCATTGCACGGCTGCCATGTCGGTGCGTTCCGTGAGCGGCAGACCGGCGCGGCGGAAGTCATCGAGAAACGGCTGCAGCGTGGGGGATGCCGCCACTTCCAATTCACCGGCCGTGCCCTGATGAAAAGCACCCGGGCCAGGCTGCATCACGTTGAAGGGCACCATGCCGGCCAGTACGATCTGCTGCGGCAGGGCGGCGCGCAGGACGTCGGCATTGCGCAAACCGTTCTGGAAGCTGACGACGATGGCGCCCGCGCGCAGCACCGGCTTCAATTCATCGGCAACGGCTTGCGTGGCAGCGGACTTCACGGTCACCAGCACGAGATCGGCATCGGCGGCGTCGCCGGGCTCGGCCATGTAGCGCACCTCAGCCGGCGCCACGTGCCAGCGGCCGTTGCGGTAGTCCGTCAAGGTGAGGCCGTGTGCGCTCAGTTCGTTGCCGATGCGTGCGCGGCCCACGAGCGAGACATCGGCGCCGGCCGCCAGCAGACGGCCACCCAGGTAACAGCCGATCGAGCCGGCCCCCACGATGCAGATCTTCGCCATGCGTCTCCTTGTTGTTGCGCTGACTTGTCACGCCAGCCGCGGCACCTCGTACACCAGCGCCGGCTGTAGCGTATCGATGGCTTCCACCGGCTCGGGTGGGCGCCACATGAACAGCGAGAAGGTCATTTTCTCGGGCGTCACGTCGATGATGGTAAAGCCGTTTTTCTCCGTCGGGCGTAGCGCCTCCTGCATGGCCACGGACAGTGCCGGCGTGGTCTCGATGCTGCGGAATGCTGAAGGGAAAGCGAGGTCGCCAGTGCCCAGAGTGCCCGTCATGACCGCATGCACCGGTTGCGCGAGCGCCAGATCACCCGAACGCGACATCGACCCGGCCGCCGATGCATGGAAGTCGCCTTGCACGATGACGGCCGCGCGCTGTTTCTGCTGGGCAAGCGTCGCCACCAGGCGCTGGTGCTGGGCGTGCCAACCGCTTTGCCAGCCAGCCTTGGGTTCGTTGGCGACGAGGCGGCCGGTCTTTCTGTCGAGCAGATCCGGATACCAGTCGCCCAGCTTGCCCGACGAATACGCAAACGGCAGCGAGGGCACATGGAAGAAGTGCGCGGTGTCTTCAGCGCGTGTGCGCGCCACGAGCCAGTCTTCCACCCATTGCGGCACGACGCGTGCGTGGATGCCCTTGTTGTCGAGAAAGCGCCGGCAGTCGTACAGCACGGCCTCAAGCAATGCGCCGTAACGCAGCGTGCCGAAAGCGCTGTTGGTGTCGGTGGGCATGCCGGCCTTGTCACCGCCGGGCAACCAGACGGGGCGGTTGGCGTCAGGCAGGAACTCGGGGTAGTAGCGGCGCTGTGTCAGCTCTGCGCCGACCAGCCCGTAAGGCTCCGGCGGCAGGGTGGCCACTTTGTCGTCGAACTCGTCGTTTTCGAACGTGTCGTGATCGTCGGTCAGGAAATACGCGGGCGTGGAGCGCAGCGTGGTGCCGTACAGCCCGCTGATCTGGTAATCGCACACGCGCGTGAAGATGGCTTCGTTATTCGGGTGGGACATCGGCACCGACGTGTCGAGCGCGCCGCCAAACTTCGCCCACATCAGTTCGCGCACCTGGCGTGCGAACGGCTTGTTCTGCGAGGTCTGCAGATCCCAGTAGATGTGGTCGCCGTTGGCGATGACGGTATCTGGTGCAAACGACATGCCGCGTGCCAGCAGGCGCCGGCGCGCGGTCATGTCGAGCCACGCGGTCTTGCCGGCCAAGGGTGGGCCGTCATAACCGCCGGCACAGGTGTAGGCCAGGATGCGCAGTCGCGCGGGCGTGGCATCCGGTGACGGAAAGGTGCGCAGCGGCCACGCGTCGGCCAGCGGCTTGCCGGCCGCATCGACAATGCGCAGCGTGTATTGCGTGGCGGGCTGCAGACCGCGCGCATCGAAGCGCCAGAAGCGGCCGGCGGTATCGGTTTGCTCGCCGGCGACGCGCTTGCCGTTGACCATCAGCCACGGCGCACGTGCAAGCGGTGCGTGGAACGATGCCTTGATGAGAAAGCGTTCGTGGCTGGCGGCCGGGATCAGGTGCGCGAGCTGGCCCGCATGCCAGTCGGCGTCGGCGGCATGCGCGCCTTCCGGCAGGGTCAGACCCAGCGCGCCAAGACCGGCGGCGGCAGTGCTGAGCGTCAGGAAATCGCGCCGGCTCATGCCGTGCGCTGGGGTGTGCGGCGATTTGTGGGAGGGCATCGTCGATCCTCTGGCGTGGTGCGGAGACGCCATCGTGCCGAGCCGTGCCCAGGCTGAATGTTCAGCTTTTGACAATCTAGGGTAGGTCCCAATGCTGGCTGCTGATCGACCCCATGACCGATGACAAACGCCCCGATGGCCGAAGCCACCGGGGCGTTTGTCATGTCACGCGATGCTGATGCGGATACCGCGGCTTAGTAGCCCCACACCTGCATTTCATCCAGCGAGTAACCCCACTGCGTGGCGCGCTGCGTGCCGTACATGCGCACATAGCGACCGCTGCCCTTGAGGTTGGTCAGTGACGTATGGCCCCACGAGGCGCCGCTCGACGTCGAGTAGATGTTCGTCCAGCTCACGCCGTCGTTCGAGGTCTGGATCGAATAGACCTTGGCGCCTGCGTCCCAGTACAGATCGATACCGGTGATGGTGCGGGTCGCGCCCAGATCGACCATCAGCCATTGCGCGCCGGCCACGCCTTCCACGGAATCCCAGCGCGTGCTGGTGGTGTTGCCGTCGAACGCGTAGGCCGGGCCGAGGCTGGCGCTGTAGCTGGACGACGCTCTGGCCGGCTTGCCCTGGGAGAGCAGCGTGATGGCTTTTGCGGCGGCCGTCTGCGTGCCTGCGTAGTAGTTCGAGCCGAGCTTGGCCTTGGTCGTGTCCGAGTTCACACCAAACTGCGACAGGCTCCAGCGCTGGCCGGTACTCGCATCGCCGAGGTAGAGCTGATAGCCGCCGGCGCTGGTCGACGAGAAGAACACGTAGTTCGTGTTGTTCACGGGCGATGGGTCGGAGTTGTTGCTGTTGCAGTCGTTGAGCGCGAGCTGGTTGGGCGTGTCGCTCGGGTTGACCTTGGTGTAGATCTGGTCAGCCTGGCTGGTGGCGTCGAGCCAGCGGGCGTAGAAGACAGTGCCGTCGCTGCGCACGATCGGGTAGTACGTCGCCAGGCCGGCGGGCGTGTCGAACGCCACCTTGGCGGTGCTGCCCACGGTTTGCTTGTACAGCCCCATGTCCGAGCCCGTCCCGGTGGTGTAGAAGATGGCCGTGCCGTCCGGCGTTGCAAACGGCATCGAGTTTTCCAGCGTCGGTGCCGTGCGCGTCAGATTCACGGTGGAGGTGAAGACCGGGCCCGAGCTGGTGTACGACAGCGCGGCCTGCATGACATCGCCGTTCTGCTTGAAGAACAGCGATTTTCCATCGGTGCTGAACTTCGGGTCTTCATTGCGCGTCTGGCCGGTGCTATTGGTGAGGTTGATCGGCATGCTGGTCGAGCCGACTTGCCAGAAGAACACATTCCACGCGTTATTGGTGATGCCCATGAAGGCGATCCACTTGCCGTCAGGGCTGAACACGGCATTCATCGGGTCCTGGATGCCCCAGGCCGCCTTCGACACCTGTTGCAGCGTGCGGGCCGAAAAGTCGTAGATGAAGATCTGGCTGGTGCCGTCGCCGTAGCTGACATAGCTGTGATACGCGAGCTTGCCGGTCAGGCTGGCGGGGAAGGTCGTGTTGGATTGCGTGGGCGGATTGGCAACGCAGTTGGCCTGGGCGCCGGCAGAGAACAGGCCGAGAGCGGCGCTGGCGACAAGACCAAGTGAAATCAGAGTGGAGCGCATGAAACGGAACTTCCTAAACAAGTGGGTTAGTGGAGCGGGGCAACCGCCGCATTAAGTCCGCGTCACTTTTCCGATTTTTGGCAAAGCTCCGCCAATTCCGGAAAATCCGGATTTGAAAAAGCGCCACAAACCGGGGAAGTGACGAGGATGAAGACGCGCCAAAAACCCTGTTGCTTCGAACCGTCGTGTTTTTGTCGGGGTCTCGACTACATCGAGAGGGCGAGTCGCGGGGCAGACTGTAAGGGTTTCGCTGACAGAGCGAAACCCCAATAAGAAAGCCGTTCTTGCCTTAATTCTCTGCTGTGGGAGCAAATCGCCACACGCGCGTGTAAATCTGACACGTCAATTTTCCCGAACGTTGATTAACCTGCACGTACGACGTCGAGATTGTTATTTTTACTGCGGCGTTTTGTCGCTGGAGAGGGGTGCGCTCCTTGCTGGGTGTCGCGTTATCGCACCACCCAATGTGGCGCTGGCGCGCGCTTTGCGGCGTTTTCGACAGCGCAACCCGGCAACCCCTACAGAGGCGCACCTGGGGTGCCAGAGACGGGCAATATTGGAAGCCAACGATACGAATTTCGCTTACCCCGAGTGTGTAAGAAGAACACCCGCCCAGGCGGTGGGAGCGGCAATGTGGGCATGCCGGGCCTAAAAAAAATCAGATTCAAATAATGGGTGCTTTTTTGCGAAAAACCGTTTGGCTATCAATGAATTTATCTCTGTATTGCGCTATTCCAATATTCGAGAAATTCTACTAATTGCATCGGTTATGCACGGCGCGCAATTCGTTTCGGATTATGTATAGTTTCAAAACGCCAGCGATTGCGCTCAGCAAAACACAAGGCCGATCACGCTTTCCGTCAGTTTGAAATGAGGAAGGCCGGATAGCGGGATGCGCATGGCGATTCAGTGTGTGTTCTGGAGGCCGATGGGATGGGCGCTCACAACCAATTGCCGCATGACCGCGCAACAGCCTGGCGTGCGGCATTGCTGCATCAGTTGAACGGACTGCGCGATGCCGATGCTGTCATCCGCAGTCTGCAACCGGCGGTAGCGCTACTCGGTTTCGACTATTGCGCCTATGCCCTGCGTGCAGCGATCCCGATCACGCGCTTCAACACCCTCTGCTGGAGCACTTACCCGGAGCCCTGGTGTGAGCACTACCGCGTGCACGGTTATTTAGCCATCGACCCGGTGTTGCAGTTTGGGCAGCGCTGCGTCAAGCCTGTGCTGTGGTCCGGCATCGCCACGGCAGACGCGCGGTTCTGGGCGGACGCGCGCCAGCACGGGCTCAACCACGGGTGGTCGCACACCATTCGCGACCACACCGGCATCTTCGGCACCTTCAGCCTGGTGCGCCGCGCCACGCCCATCACCGAAGACGAACTGGCCGCCAGCGAGCCCGAAATGATCTGGCTGAGCCAGCATGCACACGCCAGCATCAGCACGCTCATGGCCGAGAAGGTCTTGCCCGATGCCGCCACGCGCCTGAAAGAGGTTGAACGCCAGACGCTGCACTGGACGGCCGAAGGCAAGACGGCGGCGGAAGTTGCGGCCATCCTGGAGATGACCGAGCGCAACGTGAACTTCCACATCCGCAATGCCGTCACCAAGCTCAATGCCGCCAACAAGACGCATGCCGTGGTGAAGGCCGCGCTACTGGGGCTGATTCCAGCGACGCTGTAGCGTTGTCCGAGATGTGTCAGCCCATGGCCCGCACGGGCTGCGTGGGGCGCATGGCTTCCAGATGGAAACCGCTGTCGCTTTGCTTGGCGCGCCGCTTGGCGAGGGCGGCGGCGGTGCCGATGTCGTCGCTGTTATGTGCGGCGCCGGGGAGCACGTGCAGCGCGCCCACCGCCATGGTCACGAAGCGGAAGAACGCCGGCAGCCCCTTGCGGTCTTCTGCATGCATGCCGCCCGCGGCGCGGTCAGCCGGCGTGTACATGGCGAGCGCGTTGGTGTTGAATGCCGCCATGGCCTGCGTGATGCGCGCCTGCCAGTCGGCGCTCTGGAACAGGATCAGGAAATCGTCCCCGCCCACGTGGCCGAGAAAATCCCGCGTGGGTTCGCATGCGTTGGCCAGCACGGCGGCGGCCATCTTCAGCATCTCGTCGCCCTGCCAATAGCCGTACTGATCGTTGAAGGGTTTGAAGTGGTTCAGATCCACATAGCAGGCATAGAACTCCGCGCGCGCTTCCAGCAAACGTTCAATGTGCAGGTTCAACGGAATGTTGCCCGGCAGGAACGTAAGCGGGTTGGCGTAGCGCGCGGCCTCGATGCGGATTTCGGTCACGGTGCGCACCAGTTCTTCGCCGGTGCCCAGGCCCAGGTAGCGGCCATGCTCGGTGATGATGAAACCGTCGGTCAGGTAGCGTTGGTCTTCGCTCATCAGCAGCGCCGACATGTCTTCCAGCGATGCGGATTTTTCCACCAGAACCGGCTGCCGGTTGGCAAATGCCAGCGCCGGCTTCTTGCCGTACAGCTCGCGGTGATACGGCATCGCATAGCGGTCGATGAATGCACGGCGTGCGATGAGCGCGAGCGGGCGTTTGTCTTCATCGAGCAGCGCCACGGTGTGCAGATCGGGGTGGCGGTTGAACAGGTGCAGCACGTCGTCGTTGCTGCTGCGCAGGGGCAGGGTGGGTGCCATGCGCAAGAGCTTGCTGGCCGTGATGGCGCGCCAGCCAACGCGCACGGCCTGCGGAAACACCGCAATCTGCGAAGACTGCAGCACGCGCGCCGCCTGGCTCGACATGTCGCTCGCGGGCTTGTCCTGGGGGCGTGCAAGGAAGAAGCCCTGTCCGAAGCGGATGCCCAGGTCGCGCACCACGCCCAGTTCGTCCTCGGTTTCCAGCCCTTCGGCAATGATGCTGGTGGCGCCGCCCTTGAGCGTCTGCTGCAGCGTGCGCGCGATGTCCAGCTTGGCTGGATGCTTGGCAATGTCACGCAGGAAATACTTGTCGAGCTTAATGAAGTCGGGCGTCAGTTCGATCAGCAGGTTCAGGTTGGCATTGCCGGTGCCGAAATCGTCCAGCGCGCACTGCAGGCCAAAATCGCGTGCCACCGACAGCGCCTCGGCAAAGCTGGCCAGATCATCAATGGGCGTCTGCTCGGTCAGTTCAATGACGATCCGCGAGGGGTGGAGGTCGTGGTCGGCAATGGCATGCAGCAGGCGCGCATGGTCTTGCAGCAACTGCCGCACGCCTTGCGCACTGAAGTTCAGGAACAGCTTGCCCGGCAGACGCATGGCCGAGAAATTGGCGATGGCCAGACGCGCGGCGGTCGTCTCCAGCGCAATCGTGCCCGCGGTGTCCGATGCGGCGGCAAACAGCGCAGCGGGCGACTCCATGGCCGAGCCTGCCGGCCCGCGCAGCAGTGCTTCGTAGCCGAGCACCTCGGTGGTCGACAGGCGGAAGATCGGTTGGAACACCGTGCGCAGCATCTCGGGCGCAATGCCCGGGGGCAAGGGATTCGGTGAGAAAGTCATGACGTTGGCAGCAGACGCTAGATCGGACATTCTGCTAAACGACCCGCTGAACACAGAGTTGAATGAACTTTTTGTGACGCACGCAGCGGCGCGGGTTCGCGGGACATGGTCCCCACGACAGAGGGGCCCGGTTCAGAATGCCGGAAGCGCCTGCGTCTTCACGGGGCGCTGTCCATTGCGATCCATCCATGCCGGGCTTGACCCTCACATTGTGTGAGGTCCTAGCCTGTGTCCAAGCCAGAAGACAGGAGCCACCATGTTGTTGAAAGTGGGCGATCTCGCCAAACGCTGCGGCCTCTCGGTGCGCATGCTGCATCACTACGACACCATCGGTCTGCTCACGCCTTCGGCCCGCTCCGATAGCGGTTACCGGCTGTACGACAAGGCTGACGTCGCGTGCCTGCACCAGATCCAGGCATTGCGGCGCCTCGGCATGTTGCTGGCCGATGTCGGGGCTTCCCTGGCCAATCCGGACATCCCCTTCACCACGATCGTGGAACGGCAGATTGCGATGCTCGATCAGCAGATCACGCAAGCCAGCGTGCTGTGCGATCGGCTGTTGCGCCTGCACGGCCAGCTCGTGCGCGAGGAGGAGCCCGAATTGACCGAGTGGCTCACGACCTTGGAATGGATGACCATGTACGGCAAATATCTTTCGCAGGAAGAACGTGCCCGCGCCGAACGCATGGATGCCGATACCGCCCGTCATGAGCGGTGGGTGGCGCTGGTGTCGACCGTGCAGGATGCGATGAAGCGCCAGGTGGCCTCACGCAGCAGCGAGGCGCAGGCACTCGCCGAAAAGGCGCCCTGCCAGTTGTCGGGCGCGGACTTGGTCGCCCAGGGCGAAGGTCGGCTCGAATACGCCGGCATGCGGTGCGTACACGTAGGGGCGCGCACCTTCCACGCGCTGCAAACCGGCTTCGACGATCGCAAGGTTGCCGGCGTCGCAGCCGGCATGGCCACCGAATTCGCCGCAGAGGAAGAGCTTGCCGTGGCGCTCGGCGGCAGCGGCGAAGGTCCGGTCTTCGCCAAGCAGATCCATGATCATGGTGTGCGGCGCGCCGAACTCGCGCACCAGGTCCAGGTACAGCGCGCGTTGATTCCCATGCGCCGGCGGGGACGCCAGCAGCGTCGGCAGATGGTCGAACGATGCGCCGCCGGCGTGAAGGTCGATCACGACATCTGCGCGCGGCAGCAGTTCGGTTTCGACATCGTGCGCAATCATCTCGGTCAGCTGCCCGTTGCGCACACCAGGAAACATGCGGTTCAGGTTGCCCCGGTCGATCGGGGAAGTGCGCGAGCCATTGATGACCGCCGGGAAATTCAGGCCCGGAATCACGATCAGCCGGCCACGCGTGGCCATCGATGGAAGCCGCTGGAGCAGTTTCATCAGGGCGACAGGGCCTTCGTATTCGTCCCCGTGATTACCACCCGTGAGCAGCACGGTCGGGCCCGTACCGGCGCCGGCATTGCACACCGCAATGGGAATCGGAATATGCCCGTAGGCGGAGCGGTCGTATGACCACGGCAGGCGCAGCGTTCCGGTCTGGAAGCCAACGCGGTCGAAGTGCCGTCAGCTTCAGGCCGCGTGGCGTGCGCTCGAACAGCGCTGCACCGATGGCGTCTTCAAGGTCCTGATCTGGCGCGAGATGGCCGGCTGCGTGACGTGCAACTGCTCCGAAGCCGCCCACACGCTGCGCAGCTCGGCAACAGCGATGAAATAGCGAAGATGCCGAAGCTCCATGATGGTCCCGCGCAGTCAGGTCGCCGGCAATGATAGAGCAGCGCCCGAACGGAATCGGCGGGCGCCGCGGATGCCAAGGCGGGACGTCGGATCAGGCGGCCTCGTCCGTGGAAAGTGCGACAGCGTCGAGTTCGCGCATCGCATCTTCCGGCAACGCAATCGCCGCTGCGCCAAGATTCTCGCGCAGGTGGGCGACTGACGAGGTGCCCGGGATCAGCAGAATGTTCGGCGACCGTTGCAGCAGCCAGGCGAGTGCGGTCTGCATCGGTGTGGCGCCGAGCCGCGCTGCGACATCGTTGAGCGTGGACGACTGCAGCGGGCTGAAACCTCCCAGCGGAAAGTACGGAACATACGCGATGCCGTCGCGGGCAAGCGCGTCGATCAGGCCGTCGTCGTTTCGGTGAGCGAGGTTGTAGTGGTTCTGCACGCAGACGATCTCGCAGATGCGCCGTCCTTCTGCGATCTGGTTGGCCGTGACGTTGCTCAGCCCGATGTGCCGCACCAGCCCCTGCCGTTGCAGTTCCGCCAGGGCGGTGAGGGGTGCCTCGATCGACCCTTCGGCCGGGCCATGCGGGTCGAACATGATCCGCAAATTCACCACGTCCAGCACATCCAGGCCGAGGTTGCGCAGATTGTCGTGCACGGCTTCGGTCAGCGCCTGCGCGGAAAATGCCGGCAGCCACGCGCCCTCGGCACCGCGCCTTGCACCGATCTTGGTGACGATGAGCAGGTCGTCGCGATACGGGTGCAAGGCTTCGCGGATCAGTTGATTCGTGATGTGCGGGCCGTAGAAGTCGCTCGTGTCGATATGGTTGACGCCCAAGGACACGGCCTCGCGCAATACGGCAAGCGCCGCGTCGCGATCCTTGGGTGGGCCGAAGACGCCGGGGCCGGCGAGCTGCATGGCGCCATAGCCGAGGCGGTGCACCTGGTGGCCGCCGATGGAAAACGTGCCGGACTGAACGATGAGAGACATGGTCACACTCCTGTGTCGAAGATCGAAGAAAGGGTGACAGCAGATTAGGCGCAAGCGCGGTGCGCGATAAGGGGACATAATCCGCACGGGTTGTGCGAAAAGGTGAACAATGAAAGTCGATCTGGGTGACCTGAATGCCTTCGCGGCGGTGGCGCAGGCCAAGGGCTTTCGCGAAGGTGCAAGGCTGATGGGCGCGAGCGCATCCGGGCTCAGCGAGGCGGTGCGGCGGCTGGAGACGCAGCTCGGTGTGCGCCTGCTGAACCGCACCACGCGCAGCGTCTCACCCACCGAAGCGGGGCAGCGTCTGCTAAGCCGCCTGCGGCCGGCCTTGAGCGAGGTGGAAGCCGCGCTTGATGTCGTCAACAGCTTTCGCGAAAGGCCCGCCGGCACGCTAAAGCTCAATGTGCCGATGAGCGCCGCGCGGCTTGTGCTGCCTGCCATCATCCCGGGCTTTCTCGACGCCTATCCCGAGATACAGCTGGAGGTCGTGGCGGAAGAGAGCTTTGTTGACATCCTGGCTGCGGGTTTCGACGCAGGCATTCGTTATGACGAGCGGCTCGAACAGGACATGATCGCCGTTCCGATCGGCCCGCGATCGCAGCGCTTCGCAACGGCAGCGGCACCCGGCTATCTCGATCGACGCGGCCGCCCAAACCATCCCCGCGACACGCTGGACCACGCTTGCCTGCGTGGGCGATTTGCGAGCGGCGCCATGCCGCCGTGGGAGTTCGAGCGCGACGGTGAAGTGGTCAATGTTGACCCATCCGGCCCGCTGCTCGTCCGTATTGGGGGCGCGATCGATCTTGTCGTGGACGCCGCTGTTGCCGGCGTCGGCGTCGTGCACCTCTACGAAGACTGGCTGCGTCCACATTTGGCCAGCGGGGCGCTCGAGCCAGTGCTCGAGGCATGGTGGCGTCCGTTCCCAGGGCCGTATCTCTACTATCCGGGGCGGCGGCTTGTACCGGCTCCGCTCAGGGCGTTCATTGATTTCGTCAAGGCCGGTTCGGACTAGGCGCGATCCCAGCTTTAGCGGCCGTGGCTATCGCTGCGGCATCACCGCAGCAGAACAAGAAAAAACGCCCGCCGGCAGAACCGGTCGGGCGTTTTTTTCTTGCGTGCAACAACGGGGTCAGACGCCTTGCGGGACTTCGCGCGGTGCACGCTTGCGGCTGCGCACCTCGGTCTGCTCTTCGTGCACGCTGTCCACCTCATCCAGGTAGCGCGTGTGCCAGCCGCTGGCCACGCCCCAGTGGTAGAAGAACAGCGAAAGCACTGCCACGATGCCCATGTCCCAGCCGTAGGGGATGTAGCCGTGGCCGCCGAACTCCGTGCTGCCGCAGTACGACAGCGCTGCGATGGTCGGCAGGTAGGCGATCATCCACCACGCGCCCTTCAACTCCGTCTTGAAGTCGGGCCAGCCGGCCTTGGCCTGGTAGTAGAAGTACACGGGCAGGGCCACCAGCATCAGCACGATGATCTCGCCGGTCAGCGGCCACTTGGCCCAGTACAGGATGAGCGATGCGCACACAAACGCGAACGGCGCGATGAGCGACAGCCCCGGCAGACGCAGCGGACGATGCAGCTGCGGCGACGTGCGGCGCAGCGACATCACGCTGATCGGCCCCGTCAGGTACGAAATGACCGTTGCCACCGAAATCACGGCAGCCAGTGCACCCCAGCCGCGGAAGAAGAACAGGAAGATGAACGACACCGCCAGGTTGAACCACATGGCCGGACGCGACACGCCGAACAACGGGTGCACGCGGCCGAAGATGGCCGGCATGGTGTTGTTGCGCTCCATCGCATAGATCATGCGGGTGGTGGTGGCCATGTACGTGCTGCCGGTACCCGACGGGCTGACGAAGGCATCGATATACAGCACGATGGCCAGCCAGTTCAGGTTCAGCGCAATCGCCAGCTGGGCGAACGGCGAGTGGTAGTCAATGCCGTGCCAGCCATTGACGAGCGACTCAGGCGGCACCGCGCCCAGGAAGGCCACCTGCAGCGCCACGTAAATCACCGCCGCCAGCAGGATCGAACCGATCACCGCGATGGGCACGTTGCGGCCCGGGTTGCGCGCCTCGCCCGCCAGGTTGATCGGGCTCTGGAAACCGTTGAACGCAAACACGATGCCGCTGGTGGCGATGGCGGTCAGCACCGCAGACCAGCCGTACGGGGCAAACCCTTGACCTGCCACATTCGCGCCCGTGCCCGTGCCGAAGTTGCCCGGATGGAAGCCTGCCGCAACCAGCGCCACCGCAGTCGCGGCCGGAATGATGAACTTGAAGATCGTGATGGCGTTGTTCGCCTTGGCAAATACCTTCACGCCCCAGTAGTTGAGCAGGAAGTACACGACGACGAGCACTGCCGACAGCACTAGCCCAGGCGGCGTCAGCTCACCGTGCTGGAACAGCGACTGCGCCCAGGGCCACGGCCAGCTGCTCATGTACTGGATGGACGCCTCGGCTTCGATGGGGATGACGGTGACGATGGCGATCCAGTTGGCCCAGGCCGCCACGAAACCCACCAGCGAGCCATGCGAGTAGCGTGCATAGCGCACCATGCCGCCCGATTCCGGAAACATTGCGCCCAGTTCGGAATACGTCAGGGCAATGGCCAGGATGACGATGGCGCCGATGATCCAGGTAAAGATGGCTGCGGGGCCCGCGACCTTTGCAGCGTGGCCGGCGCCGAACAGCCAGCCGGAGCCGATGATCGAGCCCAACCCGGTCAACATCAATGCCCAGGCGCCGAGATTGCGTTGTACGTTTTTTTCCAAGAGGAGTCTCCGCCCCGGCGAGTCGGAAGTTCGACAGGGCACCGCGGTTTGCTTACCAGTCCGCTTAGTTCTACCGAGGCGACGCTGTTTGGGCGTCGCCCGCCGTCCTATGTGGTGGGTGTCACCAGCCCAGGACATGCGTGTGCTGGATGATGCGTAGCATCAACCGCACCCGTCCGGCCGCGATGAAAGGCAGAACACGATGTCTGTCTTCCGGGGGGATTCGCGTATAGTCACCGACGACGTTGTGCGGGATGCCGCACTTGCCGCCCGATTCCGGAGCCCGCAATGGGGCGCAATGATAGCGAAATCGTGAGCGGTTGCACCCACTTTTTCATCGTTCCACGCAGTTTTTGTCCCCATGGACTCCTCTTTCGCCACTTCGGTTGCACCTGCGTCCCGGGCCCAGTGGCACCGGCGCGTGCTGACGCTGGCGTTTCCCATCGTGCTGGCCAACCTGACGCAGCCGATCCTCTCGGCGGTGGATACCGCCGTGGCGGGCCACTTGCCGGGGCCGGAATACATCGGCGGCGTGGCGCTGGGCGGGGTCTTCTTCAACTTCGTGTTCTGGGGGTTTGGCTTCCTGCGCATGGGCACCACGGGGCTGGTGTCGCAAGCACACGGCGCGGGCGACGCGCAGGCGTTGCGGGCAAGCGTGGTGCGCGCGCTGCTACTGGCCTTTGCCATTGGAGCGGTATTGCTGGTGCTGCAGGTGCCGGCGATCCGGATCACGCTGGCGCTGCTCGGTGCGAGCGAATCCGTCACCCGCATGGCCGAGGTGTATTGCCACACCCGCATCTGGTCGGCGCCGTTTGCACTGGCCAACTACGTGGTGCTCGGTACGCTGCTCGGGCGACAGCAGGTGCGGCGGGCGTTGCTGCTGCAGGTGTTCATCAACACCGTCAACATGTTGGCCGTGCTGACCCTCGTGCTGGGTGCCCGCATGGGCGTCGGCGGTATTGGCGCCGCAACGGCGCTGGCTGATATCGCAGGGTTTGGGCTCGGCATGCTGCTGCTCTGGCTGCAACGGCCCACTGGTCTGCCGCCGCTCACGCGCGCCGAACTGCTTGCCCGCAACGCTTGGCGCCGCCTGATGGGGCTGAACACCGACATCTTCCTGCGCACGCTTTGCCTCCTGGCTGCCTTCGGCTGGTTTGCCCACGCAGGGGCCAAGCAGGGCGATGTGGTGCTGGCCGCCAACGCGCTGCTGCTCAACTTTCTGACCTTCATGGCTTACGGGCTGGACGGCTTCGCACACGCAGCCGAGGCGCTGGTGGGCGCCGCCATGGGCGCGCGGGACCGTGCTGCGCTGCGCATGGCGGTTCGCGTGTCAACGTTCTGGTCGGTGCTCGGCGCTGGGCTCTTCGCGGCCGTGTACGCGCTGGCGGGTGCCGGCATCATCGGAGTACTGACTGACCAGCCCGCCGTGCGCGAAGCCGCGCGTCACTATCTGGTGTGGGCGGCGCTGCTGCCGATCGTGTCGGTATGGGGCTTCCAGTTTGACGGCGTGTTCATCGGCGCGACGCGCACGCGTGAACTGCTGGTGACGATGGCCGTGGCGGCTGCCGCGTTCTGGGGCTTGTCAGTCACACTGCAGCCGCTGTGGGGCAACCACGGGCTGTGGTTGTCGATGCTGGGGTTCATGGCGCTGCGCGGGCTGATGCTCGGGATGCTGCTGCCGCGCGTGTGGCACGCGCCTGCACTGCAGGCAGCCTAGGCAGCGTCGATCTGCAACGTCTACTGGGCGTATTCGACCACCAGCAACGCCGTCGCCACCGTCTTGCCGGCGTTCGAGATGGCGTGCTGCACATCCACCGGATAGCGCGCCGATTCCCCGTGCCGCACCTTCTTCTCGCTCGGGCCGGATTGCACCGTCACCGTGCCGCTCAACACAGAGATGTGCTCCTTCGAGCCCAGCTCGTGCGGCTCTGAGGCCAGCACGCCGCCAGGCTGGATCGCCAGTTCATACCATTCGAAGCGCGCTGCCAGGTCGACGGGGCCAAGAATCTTCAATTCGCACTTGCCATCCGGGCTTTTGATGACTGGGATGGAGTGAGCGGGAATCACCGTCACCGCAGGCGCTGCATCAGCCGCGCCTTCGGGCGACAGAAAATCGGCCAGCCCCACGCCAAGCGCGGTGGCCAGCCGCCACAGCACCGCGACGGTCGGGTTGGCCAGATTGCGCTCGACTTGAGACAGCATGGATTTGGACACGCCCGCGCGCCGCGACAGTTCATCGAGCGACAGCTTTCGTGCCTGACGCAGCGCTTGCAGCTTGGCGCCAACGGCGGGCGGGCCGTCGGCAAGGACATCGGTGGCGGGGGCTTGTGCCATCGGTTGGTATCTTGTAAATTGAACAAATTATTCGATATATCGAACATGTTCGATTTATCGATCAACGCAGTCTACAGGAGCAGCACCATGGGGACAACGCAAGCCAATGCTTCCACCGACGCCTTCTACGCGCACATCCGGCGTGAACTGGACGCCATCGAGGAAGCCGGTCTCTACAAGACCGAGCGCATCATCACCTCGCCGCAGGGCGCTGTGATCCGCACGGCTGACGGCAAGGAGGTCATCAACCTCTGCGCCAACAATTACCTCGGCTTGTCGTCGCACCCGGAGGTGCTGAAGGCGGCGCACGAGGCGCTCGACTCGCATGGCTTTGGCCTCAGCTCGGTGCGCTTCATCTGCGGCACGCAAGATCTGCACAAGACGCTGGAAGCGCGGCTGGCGAAGTTTCTCGGCACGGAAGACACGATCCTCTATGGCTCGGCGTTCGATGCCAACGGCGGCTTGTTCGAAACGCTGCTGGGCGCGGAAGACGCCGTCATCAGTGACGAGCTGAACCACGCGTCCATCATCGATGGCATCCGCCTGTGCAAGGCGCAGCGCTATCGCTACAAGCACAACGATCTGGACGACCTGCGCGCGCAATTGCAGGCCGCTGACGCGGCGGGCGCGCGCTTCAAGCTGATGTTTACCGACGGCGTGTTCTCGATGGACGGCACCATCGCCCGGCTGGATGAGATCCGCGCCATCTGCGATGAATTCGGTGCGCTGCTGGGCATTGATGAATGCCATGCCACGGGCTTTCTCGGCAAGCGGGGGCGTGGCTCGCACGAACACCGCGGCGTGTTTGGCAAGATCGACATCATCACCGGCACGCTGGGCAAGGGCCTGGGCGGTGCATCGGGCGGCTTCACGAGTGCGCGCAAGGAAGTGGTGGCACTGCTGCGCCAGCGTTCGCGGCCGTATCTGTTCTCGAACACGGTGGCGCCGTGCATTGTCGGGGCCACCATCAAGGTGCTCGATCTGCTGGAAGCCGACACCGCGCTGCGTGACAAGCTGGAAGACAGCGCGCTGTATTTCCGCCGCAAGATCGTCGAACTGGGCTTCGATATCAAGCCGGGCGACCATCCCATCGTGCCGATCATGGTGTACGACGCACAGAAGGCGCAGGCATTGTCCAAACGCCTGCTGGAACTGGGCGTCTACGTGGTCGGCTTCTTCTACCCGGTGGTGCCGAAGGGGCAGGCGCGCATCCGCGTGCAGATCAGCGCAGTGCACGAGCGCGTGCAACTCGATGCGGCGCTCAAGGCGTTTGAAACCGCCGGCAAGGAACTGGGGATTATCTGATGAGCACCGGTACCAGCGCGAATGTTGGAACGGCGCCGCGCATCCTCATCATCGGCGCCAACGGGCAATTGGGGACGGAGCTGGCCGCTGCGTTGGCCGAGCGCTACGGCAACGGCAACGTGGTGACCAGCGACATGGTGCCCCGGGGCCGCCACCCGCAGATCCGCCACGAAACTCTGGATGTGACGGATCGCGGCCAACTGCGCGAGATCATCGAGCGCCACGGGATCACGCAGATCTATCACCTGGCGGCGGCGCTGTCGGCCGCGGCAGAGCAATCGCCCACGTGGGGCTGGGCGCTCAATATGAATGGTTTGCTCAACGTGCTGGAAGCGGCGCGCAATCATCGGCTCGAGCGCATCTTCTGGCCCAGCTCGATCGCCGCGTTCGGACCCACCACGCCTGCGGACAACACGCCGCAGAGCACGATCATGGAGCCCAGGACCGTCTACGGCATTTCGAAGCTGGCGGGAGAGGGCTGGTGCCGCTGGTATTTCGAGCACCACGGTGTGGACGTGCGCAGCCTGCGTTATCCGGGCCTGATCTCGTACAAGACCGCACCGGGCGGCGGCACGACGGACTACGCCATCGACATCTTCCATTCGGCCGTCAAGGGCGAGCGTTATACGTGCTTCCTTGAGCACGACGAGGCGCTCCCCATGATGTATATGCCCGACGCCGTGCGCGCCACGATCGAGTTGATGGAGGCACCGGCCGAGCGCATCAGCGAGCGCGGCAGCTACAACCTGGCCGGCATGAGCTTTACGCCGGAGCAGCTGGCGGCCGAGATCCGCCGGCATCGTCCGTCGTTCGAGGTGGCGTATGCGCCGGATTTCCGCCAGGCGATCGCGGCCAGCTGGCCCAATTCCATCGACGATTCGGTGGCCCGGCGCGACTGGGGCTGGAAGGCCGAATACGGCGTGGCAGAGATGACGGCCGACATGCTGCAGAACCTGGCGCACTTGGCCGCGCACCCCGCCTAGCCAGTTTCAGTCAGCGGAATTGCGGGCATTGCACGGCGCTGTTTTCTGTTTCGCTTCGATTGGTTGTGTTCAACAATGCAGCATGGCCATCACTTCTCCTTCCTGCCGCATGCCCCGTTCGACGCCCGACCCCGCGCCGCGTCATCGCGACGATCCGCCCGCCAAGCGCACATGGTGGGTGCCGGTGCTGCGCATGTCGGTGGCCGCGGGCGTGGTGGCAGCCATTCCGCACACTTCGATTCAACTGCCGTTCGCCGACGGGGCCTGGATGCTGCATACGGCCGCCGGCCTCATCTTCGTGGTGGGCGCCATCGACAGCCTCTTCCTCTTTGCCATGCGCCATAAGCCCTGATGGGGCGCATCGGCCATCTATGCACCCGCGGTCCAGGCGATGATGTGGCACCTGTCGCGCTCACTCGGTAAGTTTTAAAACAGGTTGTAAAAACGTTCAGTGGACAACCGGCGGGATGATCCAGCCTGTCGTCACACGCCTCCGACTCGTAACTCAATCGTTACAGAAATGGAGTGGATTTGCGGCGTCGCACCAATCGCTGCTGCTGGCCGCCAATCCTTTGCCACAGTGGGTTTCCACCGCCTTCTGCACGCCGTCATTTGTGCCGCAAGTGTAAGCAGATGTTGCGCTGCACGGAGGTGGCCCGATGCTTGCTCTGTGTGGTGCGGTCACTCTGTATGTGCAAGGCAGTACCGCCACATACAGACAGGTTTTTCCCATAAGCGAATCCGGAACCGGATTGGTCCCCACGGTCCCCACGGCATTCGCACTTCGCTTCTCCAGAGCCGGCACATCGCCGGCGGCAGGGCGCTTCTCTCGGACGGTCCCGGGGTTTCGACGGTCATATGCGTGTTCGCCCGCAGTTGCAGGCGTGTGCGCGCCTGACCGGAATCGCTTCACAAGAAAACGAGGAAACCATGAAAGCAGTCCTGCTGGAGAATCATCCGTTGCTACGAGCCGGACTTGCGCAGTTGCTCGCGCATCCCACCCTCGGCCTGGAGGTCATCGCCCCCGCATTGCCTGCTGGCGTCCCTGGCGAACTGCATGCTTGCAATGAGCGCGCCGACCTGCTCGTCATCGGTTTGGACGAGCCCGATGGCCCGACTGACGCCGGCCAACTCGCTGCCCAATTGCGCGAGGCCATCGACAGCAGCGAGGCCAGCCGGGTGGTGCTGCTCGCGGCCAGCCTGTCTGCCGACGAGGCGCACGTTGCCATGACGTGCGGTGTGGACGCTTACTGCGCCAAATCGCAACCGCCGGAAGTCTTGCTGGCAATGCTGCGGCTCGTGCTGGCCGGTGGCCAGTCGTATCCGGCGCTGATGCCGCGTGCGGCCAGTGCGGCCATGCCGATGCTCTCGCTGGATGCGTCCGAAGCGGCGCAGCGGCTGAATGTTTCGCTGCGACAGTACGAAGTGCTCGTGCTGCTGTCGCGCGGCCACTCCGTCAAGGGTGTCGGTCGCCTGCTGGGCATTTCGGAGGCCACCGTCAAGACGCACGCGTGCACGCTGTATCGGCGCCTGAACGTGCGCAACAAGAGCGAGGCCGTGTACGCCGCCATGCGCCTGGGGATTCCGCTGGAACTGCAGGGCGGGGCTGCCGCCACCATCGGCGCTGGATCTGCACAGACATCCGTCCAGGTGTCTGGCGATGCGCAAGACGCCGACGTGTTCGTGCAAACCGCTGCACGCGCACCCAATCCGTTCCAGGCCGGCACGCCGGCCCGAGACGCGGTGATGGCGTCGTCTTCCCCCCAGATGGGAGCGCCCGAGCGGACGAATGCGTCGGTGAACGCATCGGTCACTGAACAGGGCGCCGAATCCCGCTGGGCCGCCATGACGCGGGCCTTTGGCGGCGCGACCGGCGGTGTAGCTCCTGCCAAGCCGATGCGCGCCCCGGTGCGCACCGCCAACGGTACGGCCCGCCTCGGCTGACGCAGCCCAGGCACCTCTTCATGCAATGCGGATGACGTGCGCCTGCACGGGCCGCCCACTGGACATGACAACAATGACACTCCACGAGCCACTCTCCTGGAGCCTGCCAGCCGAGCGCACCCGCGCGGCTGTGGCATGGCATCCCCGCCGCTGCGCAATTGCTGCCGCCACCGTTGTGGTGGTCGGTACGGTGCCCATGATCGCGCACGCCGCGACCGACGTTGCTTCCAGCGCGGCCACGCGTCGCCTGATCGACACGCAGTTGGCCGACGCGGCGGGCAAGGGTCCGGCCACCTCAGCATCTACATCTACCACCGTCATCGTCGGCGGTGACGATCTGCCGGTGTCTCCGGCCAGCACGCTGCTGGTTGCACAACAGGCGGTGCCGCCCGCAGAGTCGTCCGTGACGACATCGCCCGCGGCAATCGCGCAGACCCCCGCATCGTCGATGCCTGCTGGCCAGGCAGCCCCCCCGGCGCCTCCGTCTGCACCGCCGTCACCTACGGTGATCCTGCCGCCGGGCGCTCCGACACCGGAACCGGCTGCACAGGCGCCAGCCATGCCGTCGGGCCCGAGCGCTCAGGGTCCGGGCGCCCTGGAACCGCTACAGGTGTCGCCGGAAGCCGCCAATGCCGCCGCCACACATGCCGCCGGCAATGCCCCCGACAACGTGCCTGTCGGCCCGATGCCGACCGACCGCCAGGCCTTTCACGATGAGGTCATGCGGGAGTCGCGCGAAGGTGCCGCCACGCTGGCGCAAGAGCATCTGCGCGAGCATCCGGACTGGTTCAAGGAGAGCGAATCGTGGCACGTCGACCATGCCGCCGCCGCACAGCGCATCCGCTGGGGGCGCCAGCAGTTGAAGGTCATCAACGGACCGGAACGCTTCGTCATCATCGATCAGGCAGTGGCCGAGATCGAAGCGCTGCTCAAGAAGGTGCCCGATACGCCGGAGAACGCGGAGTTCCGCCAGGAAATCGTGGCGGATGAAGTGGTGGCATTGTCCTCGCGCGGGCGCATGAAGGATGCCGTCAAGCGCTACGAAGCCATGTCGCAGACCGGCAAGGTGCCGGCCTATACGCGTGTCGCCGCGGGGGATGCCTATGCGTATCTCGATACGCCGGACAAGGCTGCCGATGCCTACGCCCGCGCGCTCAAGGATGCGAGCCCCGGCGAGATCGAAACCGGTGACGTTCAGGAAGGCCTTTTCTACGCCATGCTCGACACGGGCCGCTTTGAAGAGGCGCGCGCGCTGCTCGACAAGATGAAGGCCGACAATCCGGAATATGTACGCCTGGCGCCGGAAGCCGGTACGCCCAATCCCGATTACTCACGCATCAAGCGGCTGGAAGCGCAGTACCTGATCCTGACGGGCCGCACGCACCAGGGCATTGCCGAGTTGGACAAATGGCGCCACGAAGCGCCGTTCGCCGCCTCGCTCGTCAGCGCTCGTGCCGACGGCGCGATGGTGCAGACCGAGCCGTACCGCTCGCGCGACATGTACAAGACGGCGCTTGCCGAGCACCCGGACGACTTGAGCGTGGTGGCCGGCTATGGCCGTGCATCGCTGGCGGTGGACGATCTGAAGACCGCCAAGGATGTCGCCAATGGGTTGGACGAACGCTTTCCCGAGAACGGTTCGGTGCGTGCGCTGCGCAAGGATCTGGACGTCTACCAGAGCCCGCAGCTGATCATTGAATCCACGGCGGACAAGGGTAATTCGGTGTTCGCCAACAACGAGTACGGCATCAGCACCAAGGCCTACAGCGGGCCGTTTGCCGATCACTACCGGCTGTTCTTCCACAACTTTGCGGGCCGTGCCCAGTTCGACGGCGCATCGCAAAGCCGCGTGCGTAACGGCGCGGGCCTGCAGTGGTTCGACACCGGCGTCGAAGTGAACGGCGAGGTGCACCAGTCGGTTGGTGCGGCGGGCAAGACCGGCGGCACGCTTGATGCCGCGTGGATCCCGAGCGATCACTGGAAGGTGTCGGGCATGGTCACCAACGATGACCTGGAGGTGCCCTACAAGGCGTACCAGGTGGGCGTGAGCGGCAAGACCCTCAGCGGGAACGTGCGCTACACCTGGGATGAAACGCGCTACGCGTCGTTGACCTACGGCGTGTCGCGTTACACCGACAACAACCTTCGCAAGCGCTGGGCGGCGAATTTCTACCAGCAGGTGTTCACCTCGCCGCGCCACACCGTCGGCGTGCTGCTGGGGGCCGATACCAGCACCAACACCATGACCGGCCTGAACTACTTCACGCCGTCGCGCGACTACAGCGGAACGGCCACCGCCATCTGGTCGTGGACGCCCTGGCGCTATGCCGACAAGTCGTTCACGCAGCGCCTGTACCTGACCGGCGGCGTGTACAACCAGCAGTCGTTCGGCAACAGCCCGATGGTCGAAGCGCGGCTGGAACATGTGTGGCAGATCAATCGCAAGACGCAGGTTTCCTACGGCATCGGCTTTGGCCGCCATCGTTACGACGGCCAACCCGAGAACCGCAAGTTCCTGTACCTGAACCTCAACATTCCGCTGTGATGCCCATGCAAGCTCTCCGACAACCGTCATTGCGACGATTCATCGCCTGGATGGCCTTGGCCCTGGTGCTGGCACTCGTGGCCGCCGTTCGCCCTGCTGCCGCCGTCCAGGTCGACTTTCTGCCCAAGCCCGATCCGGACGACGGCAAGACCTTCCGCGTGCTGTGCTTTCACGACATCCGCGACAACCTGCGCGCCAGCTTCGAAACGCTGCCCGACGCGTTTGCCGTCGATACCAAGATGCTGACGAACATGTTCAGCTGGATCCAGGCCAACGGGTACCACCCGGTCACGCTCGCGCAGATTGACGAGGCGCGCCGCGGCGGCAAGCCACTGCCCAAGCGCCCGATCCTGCTGACGTTCGACGATGGCTACGAGAGCCATTACACGAAGGTTTTCCCGCTGCTCAAGCAGTTCCGGTTCCCGGCCGTGTTCGGTCTGGTGACGGAATGGACCAACGCGCCGCCGGGGGCCAAGATCAAGCTGTCGAACACGCAGATCGTCGACCGCGATTTCTTCATGAACTGGAACCAGATCCGCGAGATGCAGGCTTCGGGCCTGGTCGAGTTCGCCACGCACACGCACGACATGCACCACGGTGCGCTCGGTAACCCGCAGGGCAACGAGATGCCGACTGCAACCACGCATGAGTATCTGCCCAAGCTCGGCCGCTACGAGACCGACGACGAGTATCGCCAGCGCGTGCGGGCCGACCTGCAGCGCAGCGTCGACATCATCCAGAAAAACCTCGGCACCAAGGTGCAGACGGTGGTGTGGCCGTATGGCGCCCACAACCTGATGGCTGACCAGGAGGCCGCCAACGTGGGCCTGAAGTACATGCTCACGCTCGAACCAGGGCCGAACACGCCGGATGTACCGCTCACCGCCATCCGCCGCAGCCTAATGGGCTACGACACCAACACGGGCGACCTCGAGCGCTCGCTGCGCGAGCCCGTGACGCACCACGGCATGATCAACCCCGTGCAGCGCGTGGTGCATGTCGATATGGATTACATCTACGACCCGGACCCGAAGCAGCAGGAGGCCAACCTCGGCAAGTTGATCGACCGCATCAAGGACCTCGCCCCGCGCGTGGTCTACCTGCAGGCCTTTGCAGACCCAAAGGGCAACGGCGCGGTGGACGCGGTGTACTTCCCGAACCGCCACATGCCAATGCGTGCGGACCTGTTCTCGCGCGTGTCGTGGCAGTTGAAGACGCGTGCGAAGGTGGAGGTGTACGCCTGGCTGCCGATGCTGTCGTACAAGCTTCCGGCCAACAATCCGGCGGCCACGCACCTGGTGCAGTCGGTGGCCGGTGCGCCGCAGAAGCCGGGCACGGTCAAGCCGCCACGGCTGTCACCGTTCGATCCGCAGGCGCGCCAGATGATCCGCGACATCTATGAAGACCTGGCCAAGAACGCGATCATCGACGGCATCCTGTTCCACGACGACGGCGTGCTCGACGACTACGAAGACGCCAGCCCCGCTGCGCTCAAGGCCTACGAGGCCATGGGCCTGCCCGGTGACATCAACAAGATCCGCCAGTCGCCCGAGCTGATGCAGAAGTGGTCGCGGGCCAAGACCGCTGCGCTGATCTCGTTCTCGAAAGAGTTGATCGCGGTGGCGCAGGGCTATCAGAACGGCCGCGACATGCTGACCGCACGCAACATCTTTGCGGGCCCGGTGCTCGATCCGAAGGCCGAGACGTGGACGGCGCAGAACTATGACGACTTCCTGGAGGCGTACGACTACGTGGCGCTCGAAGCCATGCCGTACATGGAAGAAGCCAAGGATCCGAAGGACTGGATGAAGAAGCTGACGGCCGCCGTGGCCAAGCACAAGGACGGCCTGAAGAAGACGATCTTCGAGCTGCAGGCGGTGGACTGGCGCAACCAGGACAAGCCGATCCCGTCGACCGAACTGCGTGACCAGATGCGCGCGCTGCGTGCGGCCGGCGCGCTCAACTACGGCTACTACCCGGATGACTTCATTGCCGGTCGGCCCGATACCGAGGTGCTGCGCGATGTGATGTCGCTCAAGACGTATATCGAGACACGCAAGCCGCCAGGCGGCAATGCGGCAAGCGTCGAGAAGCTCAACAGCAGCGCTGCGCCGCAGAGCCAGCCGCCAAAGGCCGGCGAGGCGGCTGCAGACAAGAAGCCCGCGACGACGGAAGCGGCCGCGCCGTCCCACACCAACAAGGCGGGAGGCTGAGATGGTGGACGCACTCGCCGCCAAGCGCTGGATCTCCGGCTTTGTTTTCTACTACCCGTTCTTCATGTCGTATTTCTGGATGATCGGCGGGCTGCTGCATTACTTCCTGCTCGAACGGGACACGCAGAATGTGCGGCATCCGCTGGCGCTGCTGGGGGTCAAGACTTACCCCAAGGTGTCGATCATCGTGCCTTGCTACAACGAGGAGGCGAACGTGCGCGAGGTGATCAGCCACCTCGTGCGCATGCGATATCCGAACTACGACATCATCGCGGTGAACGACGGCAGCTCCGACCGCACTGGTGAACGCCTGAACGAACTCGCTGCGGAATACCCGCAGCTGGTGGTGATCCACCAGTCGTCCAACCAGGGCAAGGCGATCGGCCTTACCACCGCCGCACAGGTGACCGATGCCGAGTACCTGATGTGCATCGACGGCGATTCGATTCTCGACGTGGATGCGATTGCCTGGATGATCCGCCACATGTTGGAGAACCCGACCATTGGTGCGGTGACCGGCAACCCGCGCATCCGCACGCGTTCGACCTTGCTCGGTCGCATGCAGGTGGGCGAATTCTCGTCGATCGTGGGGCTCATCAAGCGGACGCAGCAGATCTATGGGCGGCTGCTGACGGTGTCGGGCGTGGTCGTGATGTTCCGCAAGCACGCCATCGAGGATGTCGGCTACTGGAGCAACGACATGCTCACCGAGGACATCGACATCAGCTGGAAGCTGCAGGTGGGCGGCTGGATGATCCGCTACGAGCCGCGCGCGCTGTCGTGGATCCTGATGCCCGAGACCTTCCGCGGCCTGTACAAGCAGCGCCTGCGCTGGGCCAAGGGCGGCATCCAGGCGCTGATCAAATACGCGCCGGCGATGGCGAGCCTGCGGCAGTCGATGATGTGGCCGATCTTCTTCGAGTACGCACTGTCGGTGGTGTGGGCGTACAACATGCTGATCGTCATCACGTGGTCGTTGCTCGGTTTCTTCATTACCCTGCCGCCCGAATGGCGTATGGAAGCGCTCCCGCGCTGGCACGGCACGCTGCTCTTCATCACCTGTGTGCTGCAGTTGCTGGTCGGTTGCTTTATCGATCGCCGCTACGACGACAATATCCTGCGCTATTTCATCGACACGGTCTGGTATCCGGTTGCGTTCTGGATCCTGAACCTTGTCACCACGGTGGTCGGCTTTCCGGCCGTCGCCTTCCAGCGTACGCGTGCCCGTGCCCGCTGGACCAGCCCTGACCGGGGCATCCAACAACAACAGGGGAATTCGCCATGACCATGCTCGTCATTGATGTTTCGCGAAACTCGATCCGACAGTCGTTCTCGGATAAGGGCGTCGTCGGTACCTTGCACCACGTGCTGTGGTTCCGCATTTTCCGGCCGGTGCTCGTGATCTCGATCTGGGGCCTGCTGGGGCTGTATGTGGGCTACTCCATCAGCAGCGTGGGCCCGAGCGGCCTGCCGTTCGAGCAACTGCGCATGTACGGCAACATCATCGCCGGCATGGGTGGCGTGCTGGTGGTGTGGATGATCCTGTCTCGGCTGGACCGCGCCGTTCGACGCAAGATCGCCCGTACGCCGGCTGTGCCGACGGCATCGGCGGGCGCCGCCGTCCGTGCGTCGCGCGGGGCGCTGCACGGACAGCAGCAACCCGCCTGGCAGCGCCCACGCAACACGCGTCTGCTGGTGGTCGACCACGACGACGACGGCGATATCACCCATGTGCGTTCGTGGCAGGAATGGGCGGGCCGCCCGGCACCTGCTGGCACCGCGACGCCGCCCACGCCGTTCACCCGCAGCCCGGAATACGACCCCGACGAGCCGGTGCTCGGCTCCCGCCCTGTCGGCGAGGCGATCGTGCTGGAGACACTCGACCGCGCCGAGCCTTCGCTGGCAGGTTCGGATGCGCCTGCCCAGCCGCCGCGTGACGTCGTGAAGGCCGTGGATGCGGTCACGGCGGATGCCGCAGGCTTCCATCGCTTCGGCTATCGCGGCCGTCTGGGCCGTAGCGATTGGGTCGAGCCGACCCCGCACGAGTCGGCAGCGCAGACGTATGTGATGCGCCCCGGCATGGCCCGCTATTACGGCAGCGTGACGGCCGTGGTGCACGGCCGTGCTGCAGTGCAGGCAGCGGACCGGGCGACGGAACACCACCGCACGTTGCATGCATTTGGTGCGCACGCACAAGTGGAGGATCCGTACGCGCGGCTCCAACGTGTCGAGCACATCGACCCGCTGCACGGCTTCGGCCGTCGCGGCAACATCGTCGCCAACGACGCGTAAGGTCTAGTCCGAGCGCAACGCTCACCGCCCCGGTGACGCGAGCCACCGGGGCGCGTTCTTTTGCGCAATTGACTTAGCGCAAACGGACGAGGGACGATTTTTCTGCAATGCGCAATCGTTGCCGCCCGTGCGCTGCACCGCACGGCAAACGGTTGGCCGAGAGCCATCGGCGACGCGGCCGGAAACACCGGCGGGAGAAACGTCCCATTGCCCTCTTGAATGCCGCTGCGCGGATGCCTATGCTGGCTTCTCCTGCAAGCTCAGTTGCTCTCTCCCGATTTCTCGGCGGCTCTTGCAGTGCTCATGGTGTCAGTGAAAACCACGCCCGCCCACCCGCACCGATTGCGTGCGACGGCCAACAGACAAGCTGGAGCCGACTGTGCTGAGTCCCCATGAATTTGCTGTCTTGCTTCTCGTCAACGACGGTGCCGAATCCGACGACCTCGACCGCGCCGACGTCGAAGCGCTCATCGAACGTCAACTCGTGACGCTGGAGCGCCGAGGCCCGGATCATTGCTATGCCCGGGTGACCCTCCAGGGCTACGCGCTACTCAAGGCATCCGGACACGTTCGCACCAGCGGCCGCCGAACGGTCGCCGTGTCTCACTAGGCCATCCTCCTCATGGCAGTGCAGCCAGGCGCTGCCTGGGCGCAAAGTCCAGGCGTCAAGTGACGTGCCTGCGGCCGATACAAACAGAAACACACCGTCTGTCGCCCGGGCGCTGCTTATGCGCGAGCCTGCACGCCGTGGGGCCGACTGCAGCCCATGCCGCCAGCACATCCGGAAGACCACGGTCATGAACGTGCCGAACGCGTGGAGCGCCGCGAGGCGCACCGTGAACTGCGTGCCGAGCATCGCGACATCCGGCGCGACCGCGAAGTCCTGAAGCTCCGTGACCCCGAGGCACGCGAACGTGCGCACGACATCCACGAAGACATGGAACATCGGTGATCGAGCGTCATCCGATACGGGTCTTTTCGAACCTGCCCATCAGAAAATCCACGAACAGCCGGATGCGAGATGAAAGCTGATGGCGTTGGTGGTACACCGCATAGACGTCCGCCTCGGGCGTTGCGTATTGCGGCAACACCTGCACGAGCCGGCCGCTCTTGAGATAGCGCTCGATATCCCATTGGGCGCGCATGACAATGCCGTGCCCCTCCAGCGCCCAGTTCACCGCGATCTCGCCGTCATTGGTGGTGAGATTACCGCGCACGTGCACGGTTTCGGTCCGGCGCTTGGCACCTTTGCCGGATGCCAGCCTCCACACACCATAGGCATCGCTGCCCTGGCGGATACCGATGCAGTTATGGCGTGCCAGCTCGGCCGGCGTTGTGGGCGTTCCGCGCTCGCGCAGGTAGGCGGGCGACGCGCAGAGCAGGCGCCGGTTGGATGCCACCTTGCGCGCGACGATGCGTGCATCGGGTGGCTCGCCAAAGCGCACACACACATCAAACAGGTCCTCATTCAGTGGCGGCGGGTCGGCAGAGAGTTGCAGTTGCACGTCCACGTCTGGATACGCCTTTACATACTCCGAGATGGCCGGCGCGATATGCATGCGCCCGAAGCCGAGCGTGGCGTTGACGCGGAGCAGGCCGCTGGGGCGGCCCTTGGCCTGTGTGAGCAGTTGGTCCAGATCGTCGATCTCGCCCAGGATGCGACGCGCACGTTCCAGGAGGACCTCGCCTTCCGGGGTGAGGCTCATGCGCCGGGTCGTGCGCGTCACGAGGGGCATGCCGATGCGCGCTTCCATCTGCGCCAGGCGCTTGCTGACTGCGGGCGTGGTGATGCCCAGATTACGCGCCGCCGCGCTCAGGCTGCCGGCGGTCGCCAGCGCTACGAAAAAGCCGAGTTCTGCAGGTTGGACGCCAGGAGCCGACACCGTTTTACCTTTAACTCATAGTTAAGAATGGATTAACTTTAGAGCCGATCAGCAACCGTGTCCACGCCTGAGAATCGCTGCACACCCCACGGCGACGCACCGCCGGTTCCATTCAGGAGACACCCCATGAAGACATACCGTATTGCAACCATCCCTGGCGACGGCATTGGGAAGGAGGTCGTGCCGGCCGGTCGGGAAGTCATGGAAGCGCTGGCTGCCGCGGGCGCCGGCTTCGGCTTCGAGTTCGAGAACTTCGAGTGGGGCGGTGACTATTACCGCCAGCATGGCGCGATGATGCCGGAGGACGGCCTGGACGCCCTGCGCGACAAGGACGCCATCCTGTTCGGCTCGGCCGGTGACGCGCAGATTCCCGATCACATCACGCTGTGGGGGCTGCGCCTGAAGATCTGCCAGGGTTTCGATCAGTACGCCAACGTGCGCCCGACACGAATCCTGCCCGGCATCGACGCGCCGCTAAAGCGCTGCGGCCCGAAGGACCTCGACTGGGTGATCGTTCGTGAAAACTCCGAAGGCGAATACGCCGGCGTGGGCGGTCGTGTGCACCAGGGCCACCCGATCGAGGCTGCCACCGACGTGTCGATGATGACCCGAGCCGGTGTCGAACGGATCATGCGCTTCGCCTTCAAGCTGGCGCAGTCGCGTCCGCGCAAGCTCCTGACTGTCATCACCAAGTCCAACGCCCAGCGCCATGCCATGGTGATGTGGGACGAGATCGCCGTGCAGATTGCCAAGGAATTCCCAGACGTGAAGTGGGACAAGGAACTCGTGGACGCCGCCACCGCGCGCATGGTCAACCGCCCGGCCACGCTCGACACCATCGTTGCAACCAACCTGCACGCCGACATACTGAGTGATCTGGCCGCCGCGCTGGCCGGCAGCCTGGGTATCGCGCCCACCGGAAACATCGATCCGGAGCGCCGGTACCCGTCCATGTTCGAGCCGATCCACGGTTCGGCCTTCGACATCATGGGCAAGGGGCTGGCCAATCCAGTCGGCACCTTCTGGTCGGTCGTGATGCTGCTTGAACACCTCGGCGAGACCGAGGCCGCGCGTCAGGTCATGGCTGCCATTGAAGCGGTGACCGGCAACCCGGCACTGCACACCGGCGATTTGGGGGGCAAGGCGACCACTGCGCAGGTGACCCAGGCCGTCTGCCAATACCTCGCTACGAACCGAACAGCCAAAGCCGCATGACAGCGGGGCGGGCCAGGAGGCTCGCCCGTGAGACCGTCCCCGCACGAAAAGCACGTAATCACTGAAGCAGACGAAAAAGAGCTGCAGGCGTGTGTCAACTACAAGGCAGATAGGAGACAGCAATGACTCGACGCGTGTTCGGCGAGCCTTGTGCCTGCTCGGTGGTAAAGCGCACCCGGCAAGCTCGGCATCCCGCAGTGCCATCTCTGCGCCAGCGCGCTGCTGGCTAACCCGATGAGACATGACATGCGCGACGACACCGCCCGCAAGCTGCTGCGCGATATGTTTGACGCTGCTATCGCCGCCGCGCAGCCGGCACTGACGTTGCCCACGTATCTGCCGGAACGCCCGAAAGGCCGCACGATCGTGATCGGAGCGGGGAAGGCGTCGGCCGCGATGGCGCACGTTTTCGAACAGGCGTGGGGCACATCGGTGAACGGGCTTGTCGTGACGCGGTACGGATATGCCGTCCCGTGCAAACAGATTCGCATTGTCGAAGCGGCGCATCCCGTGCCGGACGCCGCTGGCCTTCTGGCCGCCCGCGAGATGCTCGACCTGGTGTCGGGGCTCACGGAGGATGACCTGGTGGTCTGCCTGATCTCGGGCGGCGGCTCATCACTCCTGCCGCTACCCCTGCCGGGTATTTCGCTTGCCGACAAGCAGGCCGTGAACCGTGCGCTGCTGGACTCCGGCGCGACCATCACCGAAATGAACTGCGTGCGGCGCCATCTTTCAGCCATCAAGGGCGGACGCCTGGCCGCGGCCTGTTATCCGGCGCGCGTCTGCAATCTGCTGCTTTCCGACGTGCCAGGCGATGATCCGGTCGATATCGCGTCCGGGCCTACCGTTCCCGATACGACCACGCTGACCGATGCGCTCGACATCATCCGCCGTTACGACATTGCGATCCCTCCACCGGTGCGCAATGTCCTCACCTCTAAAGACGCGGAGACCATCAAGCCGGGCGACACACGCCTGCCGCGCATCGAAACCCGGTTGATCGCGACACCACGCATGGCATTACAGGCTGCCGCGCGTGTGGCTCGCGAAGCCGGCCTCGCCGCATACGTTCTGGGTGACGCCATCGAAGGTGAAGCGCGCGACGTCGGCAAGGTGTTAGGCGGCATGGCACTGGAGGTGGCGCGCCACGCTGAACCGTTCCCGGTCCCGTGCGTGTTGCTCTCGGGCGGCGAGACAACGGTCACCGTTCGCGGCAAGGGCAGGGGCGGGCGCAATGTTGAATTCCTCTTGTCACTCGCGCTCGCATTGCGCGGGCAGCCCGGGGTTCACGCGATTGCGGGCGATACCGATGGCGTCGATGGGTTGGAGGAGATCGCCGGCGCCATCGTCACACCGGACACATTGCAGCGCGCCTGGCAGCTCGGCCTCCGCGCGCAGGACGCGCTGGCTTGCAACGATGGACACGGCTTCTTCGAGGCGCTGGGCGACGCGGTTGTGACCGGCCCCACGATGACCAACGTGAACGACTTCCGCGCGATCCTGATCGCGCCTGATCTGGAGCAACTCCCATGAGACGCCTGCGCAACGCGAAGATCGTCGCCACCCTGGGCCCGGCGAGTACCACCCCGGAGGTTATTGACGCCCTGTTCGAGGCGGGGGCCGATGTCTTCCGGCTGAACTTCAGCCATGGCACGCACGACGACCACCGGCAGCGCCTGGATACGATCCGCGTGATCGAGCGCGAGCGCGGCCGGCCCATCGGTGTCCTGCTGGACCTGCAGGGTCCGAAGCTGCGCATCGGTACCTTCGAGAATGGTCCCGTCCAACTGGCTTCCGGCGATGCATTCCGACTCGATCTCGACCGCGATGCACCCGGCTCGCGCCAGCGTGTCGGCATGCCGCATCCGGAGATCTTCGCCGCTCTGCACAAGGGCACGGAGCTGCTACTCGACGACGGCAAGATCCGGTTGCGCGTAGACACCTGCGGCGCTGATTTTGCAGACACCACGGTTGTCAACGGCGGCACGTTGTCGGATCGCAAAGGTGTGAACGTGCCGGGCGTCGTGCTGCCTCTGTCGGCGTTGACTGAGAAGGACCGCCGCGACCTCGATTTCGGTCTGACACTCGGCATCGACTGGATTGCGCTGTCGTTCGTCCAGCGGCCCGAAGACATCCGGGAGCTCAAGGCGATCGTCCAGGGGCGCGCCAGCATCGTCGCCAAGCTCGAGAAGCCTGCCGCCATTCAAAGCCTGGAAGCGATCATTGACGAAGCGGATGCCGTGATGGTGGCCCGCGGTGACCTTGGCGTGGAGATGCCTGCCGAGCAGGTGCCTTCCATCCAGAAGCAGATCGTGCGTGTTTGCCGCAAGGCGGGCAAACCGGTGATCGTTGCCACGCAGATGCTCGAGTCGATGATCACGGCGCCGGTGCCCACGCGCGCCGAGGCATCCGACGTTGCGACCGCTGTCTACGATGGCGCCGATGCGGTCATGTTGTCGGCGGAATCGGCATCCGGCCGCTATCCGATTGAAGCCGTGACGATGATGGACAGCATCATCCGACGGACCGAATCCGATCCGCTCTATCACGACGCCATCCAGGCCTCCCATACGCCTCCGCGCGCAGACGCCGCTGATGCAATCGGCTATGCGGTGCGCCATGTGGCGGGGCTGCTCAAGGTGCCCGCCACCGTCGCCTACACCAGCTCCGGATACTCCGCGCTGCGCATGGCGCGAGAGCGCCCCGAAGTGCCGATCCTCGGCATGACGCCACGCATGGCCACCGCGCGCCGACTGGCGCTTGCCTGGGGCGTGCATGCGGTGTTGTGCCACGAAGTGGTCGACGTGCTTGAGATGACAGAGCTGGCCAGCCGGACCGTCCTCGACGAGCACTTCGGCGAGCGTGGCCAGTCCATCGTGATCTCTGCGGGGCTGCCCTTCACGGTCGCCGGCACAACCAACCTACTGCGCATCGCGCAGGTTCAGTGATGGAGCACGCAGGAACGTGACCAGCGAAGTGCGATGAGAACTCGATAAAGAACGAGCCCGCACCGAGCTTGGGATTGTATGGAGCACCAAGGAGACAAAAAATGGAACTCGATATCGAAAAGCGTACGCTGCGCAAGATCAGTTGGCGCATCGTGCCGTTCATCATGCTGCTGTACTTCATCGCCTACATCGACCGGGTGAACATCGGCTTTGCGGCCCTGACGATGAAGGCGGACCTCGGCTTTACGGCGTCGATTCTTGGCTTTGGAGCGGGCATTTTCTTCTGGGGCTATTTCCTGTTTGAAGTGCCCTCCAACATCGTGCTGCACAAGATCGGGGCGCGCATTTGGATTGCCCGCGTCATGGTCACGTGGGGGATCATCTCGGCAGCGATGGCCTTCGTCCAGGGGGCAACCAGCTTCTACATCATCCGGTTCCTGCTTGGCGCCGCAGAGGCTGGATTCTTCCCCGGCATCATCCTGTATCTCAGCTATTGGTTTCCGGCGCGTCACCGGGCAGGGGTCACCGCATTCTTCATGGCTGCCGCGCCACTGTCCACCGCACTGGGCTCGCCGATATCTGCCGCATTGCTGGAAATGCAAGGTGTGATGGGACTGGCCGGCTGGCAGTGGATGTTCATTCTCGAGGCCATTCCGGCATTCATTCTCGGCGTGGTGGTGTTCTTCTACATGACGGATCGCCCGGAACAGGCGTCCTGGCTGAAAGAAGACGAACGCGCGTGGCTGGTCAAAGTCATGCACGAGGAATCCAGCAGCAACACAGCGAGCGCTAATCACAGCATTCTGCGTGGCCTGGCTGATCTGCGGGTGATCGCGTTGGCGCTGATCTATTTCGGCACCTCCGCCGGCCTCTACACGCTCGGCATCTGGGCGCCCCAGATCATCAAGCAGCTGGGCATGTCATCCATGAGGGTTGGTCTGCTGAACGCCATTCCGCCAATCGTCTCGGTGGTCGCGATGGTCTTCTGGTCTCGCCATTCCGATCGGAGTGGGGAACGTACGTGGCACGTCGTGATTGCGTGCGTGGCTGCCGCCGTGGGTCTGGTGGTGGCCGGCAGTGCCAGCGGTGTGATTGGCCTCATTGCGGCACTCACGCTCGTGAACGTCGGGATCAGCTGCGCCAAGCCGCCGCTCTGGAGCATGCCTACGATGTTCCTGTCCGGGGCGGCCGCCGCCACTGGCATCGCCACCATCAACTCAATCGGCAACCTTGGCGGTTTCTTTGGCCCCGCGATGATCGGCTGGATCAAAGACCGAACCGGTAGCTTCGCAGGCGGACTCTATTTCGTCGCCGGCCTGCTCATGCTCTCGGCTGTACTCACGCTGGTGCTGTCAAGCACGCAGAAGTCGAAGGCGGCTGCAGCGCAGGCTGTGGCTCACTGAAACGGCTTTCACGTTGGGCCGTCGATACGGCTTGTGGTGCCGGTGGCGGTGGAGCTGTTCGCATTGGTGGCGGGCGCGTTGTCGCTGGTGCCGGATGGTGCGCCCGTTACCTGTGCGAACACAGCGCTGCTGCCCAGAGCAACGAACATTGCCGCCGCCACGCAGAACGCACGTGCGGAGGATGGGGTGCGATGCATCATGTTCCTCTCGTGAAGTGGCAGTGTCGTTGCCACGGACGCAACTCGCGGGCCCGTGCGCTTACCTGCCGGCGGCCAGAACGATTCGCAAGGCTACGGCGCGGCCATGGCCGCCCGCGCCATCATCACCATCGCCTGCGACGACCCGGACCTGGCACCGTGGGTTGCGTGTTCATCGGCATGGCCGAGGTGTCGTCGTGCATGGTCGACGTGACGCCGGGCCAGCATGTACGCAAGGGCGAGGAGCTTGGCTTCTTCCAATGCGGCGGCTCGACGTACTGCCTGTTCTTCGAGCCCGGCGTGGTGGATGCCTTCGTTGTGCGGCCGCCGTTTTCGCACGACACGCCGCCGGTGCGCGTCAATGGGGCACTGGCGCGTGCCCGATAGCGGACTGCATCAGGCATCGACCTCGGCCAGTGCCCGGAGCCCCACCGACAGCATCGCCAGGTCAGGCGAGCCGGTAGCCACCTGGTCGGCGATGACGCGGTTGTAGCGCGCCAGCGCTTCCTGCCGTGTTGCCCGCCAGGTCTCGATGAGGGCGTCGGCGCTTGCGCCGGGCGCCGCATCTTGCAACACCGACTGCGTAAGCCGCCGTCGCAGTTGCCCCAGTTCTTCGAGCAGCGTTGCACGCGCCAGCATCTGCCAATGCGTTTGCGTCGGCAGGCCGAGGATGCCGCCTTGCAGCCATCCGTAACCCAGCGGCTGGTCGAGGGCAAAGTACACGCGGGCGGCGAGCCGTGCATCGCAGCCGCGGGTGGTTGCAACTTCGGCAATGTCGAGCAACGACACGCGCGCCGGCACACCGGTCGCCACACGCGCCAGCGTTTCCGGCACACCGGCTTCGCTGAACACCTGCTGCTGTTGCGCGGCGGCCCGCGCGGATTCCTCCGTTTGCAGCGCGCTGATTTCGGGAGCGAGCGCATCCACCGCAGCCCGGAACCGTTCCACCGCAGTCGGTACGTCCGACACGCGCCGCCGCAGGAACCACAGGGTGGCGCGCTCGTGCAGTTGCGCGAGTGAGGTGAACAGGGCGGTTTGCGTCTCGTGCGGCACCTGCGCATCGAGGGCATCGACTTCTTCCCAGAGCGCATCGAGCCGGTAGACTGCGCGCGCAACAAGGCTTGCCCACACCACTGCAAGCGGTTCCGCGCCGGTTTCTTCGGCCATTCGGTGCACGAACGTCACGCCGGCTCGGTTGACGAGCGCGTTCGCATGCATCGTCGCCAGGATCTCGCGCCGCAGCGTGTGCCGAGGGATCGACGTGGCGCAGCGCGTGTGCAGCGGCTTCGGAAAGTACGCCGGCAGGCCTTCGGCCACGAAAGGCTGGTCGGGCAGGTCGCTGCCCAGCAGCACGTCGTACAACCACATCTTGCTGTAGGCCATCAGCACGGCGCGTTCGGGCGTGGTCAGGCCACCGCCGCTTGCACGGCGAGCGTCGATCTCTTCATCGGCAGGCAGGAATTCGATCGCACGGTTCAGGCGACCGCTGCGCTCCAGATGCCGCATCAGCCGTGCTTCCGGGTCAAGCCACAGCGCCGTGCGCGTACGCGCCAGTGACAGCGCTTGCGTCTGGAAGTAGTTGTCGCGCAGCACCAGTTCGCCCACCTCGTCGGTCATCTCGGCCAACAGCGTGTTGCGTTGCTTGAGCGTCATCTCGCCGTCGGCCACGACCAGGCCCAGCAGGATCTTGATGTTGACCTCGTGGTCGGAGCAGTCCACCCCGGCGGAGTTGTCGATGGCGTCGGTGTTGATGCGCCCGCCATGCTGCGCGTATTCGATGCGGCCAAGCTGGGTGCTGCCCAGGTTGCCGCCCTCGGCCACAACCTTGCAGCGCAGCTCGGCGCCGTTCACCCGCAGGCCGTCGTTGGCGCGGTCGCCCACCTGGGCATGCGTTTCGGTGCTGGCTTTGATGTACGTGCCGATACCGCCGTTGTAGAGCAGATCGGCGGGCGCCTTGAGGATGGCGTGCAGCAGGTCGTTCGGGGCCATCTCGGTGGCCGTCACGTCCAGCATGGCGCGCACCTCGGGCGTGAGCGGGATCGACTTCACCGTGCGCGGGAAGACGCCGCCGCCCGGGCTGATCAATGCCCGGTCGTAGTCGGCCCAACTCGAGCGTGGCAGGTTGAACAGCCGCTCGCGCTCCGCAAAGCTTGTCGCCGCATCGGGCGACGGGTCGAGAAAGATGTGGCGATGGTCGAACGCCGCGAGCAAGCGGATATGGCGCGAGAGCAGCATGCCGTTGCCGAACACATCGCCCGACATGTCGCCCACGCCCACGACGGTGAAATCTTGCGTCTGCGTATCGACGCCCATCTCGCTGAAGTGGCGCTTGACCGATTCCCATGCGCCGCGGGCGGTGATGGCCATCTTCTTGTGGTCGTAGCCTACCGAGCCGCCGGAGGCGAACGCATCGCCCAGCCAGAAGCCGTATTCGGCCGAGATGGCGTTGGCGTAGTCGGAGAACGTGGCCGTGCCCTTGTCGGCGGCAACGACCAGGTACGGGTCGTCTTCGTCATAGCGCACGACATCGCGCGGCGGCACGACGCGGCCGTCGACGTAGTTGTCGGTCAGGTCGAGCAGCCCGCGCAAGAAGGTCTGGTAGCACGCCACGCCCTCGGCCAGATACGCATCGCGGTCGGTGGCCGGAGGCGGTTGTTTGACGACAAAGCCCCCCTTGGAACCCACCGGTACAATCACCGTGTTCTTGACCATCTGCGCCTTGACCAGGCCCAGCACCTCGGTGCGGAAATCCTCGCGCCGGTCAGACCAGCGCAAGCCGCCGCGCGCGACTTTGCCGCCGCGCAGGTGCACGCCTTCCACGCGCGGTGAATACACCCAGATTTCGAACATCGGCTTGGGCTCGGGCAGGCCGGGCACGCGCGCCGGGTCGAATTTGAACGAGAGATACGGCTTGGGCTGCCCCTTTCCGTGGCCGTGTGCCGTGTCCGGCGGGCTCTGGAAGTAGTTCGTGCGCAGCGTGGCTTCCAGCACGCCCAGGAACTGCCGCAGGATGCGGTCTTCATCGAGGTTGGGCACGTCTTCGAGCGCCTCGTCGATCTGCTTGCGCAGCGTTTCGCTGGCACGCGAGCGCTCGGCCTCGGCAAGCGCAGGGTCGAATCGCACCAGGAACAGCCGCACCAGCGCACGCGCGATCGCCGGATTGCCGTTCAGCGCGCTTTCCATATACGCGTTGCTGAAGGTCGAACCGATCTGGCGGATGTAGCGCGCATACGCGCGCAGGATGCGCACCTCGCGCCAGGTCAGACCAGCCTGCAGCACGAGGCGGTTGAGATCGTCGTTCTCCAGCTCGCCGCTCCAGATGCGCGCGAACGCGTCTTCAAAGCGTGCACGGGCTTCGTCCAGTTCGACTTCGCTGCCGTCGATGGTCTCCATGCCGAAGTCATGCATCCAGATGGGGGCGGCATCGGCGGGTTCGATGCAGTAGGGCCGCTCTTCGTTGACGCGCACGCCCAGGTGTTCAAGCATCGGCAGGCTGTGCGACAGCGAAGTCGGCTGGCCAGCGCGGTAGATCTTGAAACGCAGCGCGCCGGGCGGCGCTTCGAGCGGCCGGTAGAGCTGCATGGTTAGCAGGTTGTCCGCCGCATTGGCGGCGAGCAGCGGCTCCATCAGTTCGATGTCGCGCACGGCCAGGCGTGCGGCGTAGTCCTCGCGGAAACCGGCGGGAAACGCGCTGGCATAGCGGCGCAGCAGGCGGTTGCCGCGCTCTTCGCCGCCGCGTTCGAGAAGCGCGTCGGCCAGGTCGTCCTGCCAGCGCCGGGCGGCCTGCACGATGCGGTCTTCCAACTCGGCCACGTCCACCTCGGGCACGTTGCCCGGCTGGGTGCGCACGGTGATATGGATGCGCGCCAGCATCGACTCCGACAGCTGCGGCGTGAACTCCACGGCGGTGCCGCGATACGCCGCCTGCAGCAGGCCCTGGATGCGCACGCGCAGGTCGGTGTTGAACTTCTCGCGCGGCACGAACACGAGGCACGACACGAAGCGGTCAAACGGATCGCGCCGCACGAACAGGCGCGTGCGCTGGCGCTCCTGCAACCGCAGGATGCCCAGTGCGATGTCGTGCAGCGCTTCGGCGTCTATCTGAAACAGTTCGTCGCGGGGGTATTGCTCCAGGATCGTGACCAGTGTCTTGGCAAGATGCCCGTCGGGAAGGAAGCCCGTGCGTCGGATGACGTCGGCCACCTTGCGGCGCACCAGCGGAATGTCCTCGGCCGGGACCATGTAGACGTTCGACGTGTACATCCCCAGGAAGCGCCGTTGCCCGCAGACTCGGCCTTCGGCGTCGAACAGCTTGATGCCGATGTAGTCGAGATACCCGGGCCGGTGCACGGTGGCGCGCGAATTGGCCTTGGTGAGGAAGATGGGCTCGGGCGCGTCGATGAATTTTGCGGCCCCCGGTGCCAGGCGCGTCGTGTCCGGCGTGGAAGTGTCGCGCAGCGCCTCACGCAGCACGCCCAGGCCTGTGCCGGGTATGCCGCGCAGGTAATGGCCATCGTCTTGCGTAATCAGTTCGTAGTCACGATAGCCAAGGAAGGTGAAGTGCCGCTCGAGCATCCAACTGAGGAAGGCCTGCGTTTCGGCAATCTCGGCGCGTTCCACGTCGCCAGTCGAGGGCTGTGCGGCACGTGCGGCCAGCGCGTCGATGGCGGCCTGGGCGGCGGCCTGCATGGGATTCCAGTCTTCCACCGCAGCGCGCACGTCGCCCAGCACACGCATCAGGCCGTCGTGCAAAGCCTGCAGGCGGTCCGCCTCGGAGAACCGGTCGACCTCGATGTGGATAGTCGACTCGAAGCGGGCAACGCCGTGAGCTTCTTTGTCCGCAACGGCGGGCGTGTCGGGCATGTCGCCCGCGAGTGCCGCCGGGCGCTGTACGCCGCCGCCGGCCTCGACCGCCACGCGCATGCCTGCGCCATCGCGCTGTACGCGGTAGACCGGGTGGAAGGCGGAATGCAGCGCCAGTCCCTGCCGGTTGATTTCCATGGTCACGGAGTCGAACAGAAACGGCATGTCGTCGTTGACGATTTCAACGACCGTGTGGCTGCAGTACCAGCCGTGCTGTTCGAGGCTCGGGTTGTAGACGCGTACGCGCGGTTGCCCCGACACGAATTTCTGACCCAGCTGCCAGTGCGCCATCGCTGCGCCGTAGAGGTCGGCCACGCTGCGCGAGATCACGTCTTGGGGGTCTGCCAGACCGTAGTAATGCCGCAGGAACGGCTCGAACAGGTCGGCAATATCGGGCGCACGTTCGCGCGCCAGGGCCACGGCGTCCGCCATGTGCTGACGGACCTTGTCTTCGTGCTGGGCAGACATGAGGCGGCTCCCGAAGAAGGGCTGCTTCATGCTACGCCGCGTGCCCATGGCTGGCAATCAGCGTGCGCGGTGGCCGGCTTTCTGGATGCTGCTGTGTGCGGTGCAGCGAGAAAACGGGTGGTTCACTCGCTACTAGCAGCGGACTTCAGCGATATGTCATCAGGCCTTCACGACGTTGATGCGCAGTGCCGGCTCACCGGCCGCGATGGCCAGCAGGCGGTCCACATTCGGGTGGGCGCCGGGGCGGTTGCGTGCGTCGATGGTGTGCTCGGCAAACACGGCCAGGCCGTGTTCCGCGGCCGTGGCATCGAGCTGGCCGAACGTCTGCTGCAGGTAGTGGTACACCGCCACCGAACCTTGCTTGCCCGGCTTGTTTTCGATATCGGCGACCACGGCACCCTGGCCGTCGACCAGATCGATACGTTCGATGCCGTCAATGGCGGGCAGTTGGGCGAGGTTGTCCTTGAATACGCTGGTCGGTTGAATCACTGCGGTTGCTCCGTTGGTTGATCAGGCGGGCCGTATGTTAACGGCTCCGGCCCGACCCGCGCGAGCTTGCCTGTGCTTCAACGCTTGGCGCAGGCCTCGTTCACGGCGATGGCCGCCTGGATGAGCGCCTTCAGCGCTTTCTCGTTCACCTTGTCGCCCTCGCGGAAATCGATGGCGCGGCGCGTGTTGCCGTCCAGGCTGGAATTGAACAGGCCGGCAGGGTCCGGCACGGAGGCCCCCTTCGCAAACGTCATCTTGACCGTCTGCTTATAGGCCTCGCCGGTGCAGATCAGGCCATGGTGCGACCAAACGGGCACGTTCCATTTCCATTCTTCCGCCACGTCGGGGTCGGCTGCGCGGATGACGGCGCGCAGGCGGGCGAGCATCTCGCCGCGCCAGTCGTTCAGCTCTGCAATGCGTGCGTCGATCAGCTCGGACGCGGATGCGGCGGTGTCCTGCGTGCTTTTCTTCATGTGTCTGCCTCGGTTGGGGGGCCAAGCAGAACATTCTGGCAGGAACATGGGCCGGTAGCCAATTCGCAACAGTGGGCGAGACGCCCCATCAGGCTGCATGCCGGGAAACTGAGAAATACCCTTTTTCTATTTTTGGAATCAAAGCGAAAGAATCATTCGCGAAATAAAAGAAAAATAAAAAGGCAATTAATTAACGGCGACTGGGAAAATAACTTTAGCGCTTTCGCACAATTCCCCACTTGAGTAGGGGTGCCAAACGATTTCGCCTGTAACCAAGTGACGAGCGCGTACGCGCCGCAATGCCATCGCCACCGGAGATGCAATGCCGAAATGCCCGGAAGGTTGATGTGGCAGTCATCGATTGGTCATCTTCTGACTCCAATAATTGCGCCTTCGATGTTTAGGAAAGCATATTGGACTACCCCCTTCTTTCGGGGGGCGGTTGAATCGAGAGAATTTCAAATGACCATTCGTCATCGCATTACATTGCTGGTGGTGTTGATGTTTGTCGCGCTGGCGGCCATCGGCGGATACGCGGTCTACCAGACCCGCAGCAGCGCTGCAGAGGTCCGCCAGGTGACCGAGGGTGTGGTGCCGAGCGCGCTGGCGTCGGCCGACCTGGTATCGCTCGTCAAGGACGTGCAGTTGGCGACGATGGTGTTGGTGTATGCACCGGACGCCAACATCGTCGCGCAGGCCAAGGACGACCTGAAGGCGAAAGAAGCCGCCCTGCGTGCGGCATTGGATGTACAGGCCAAGCGCGCCAACAGCCACGCGCAGGAAGGTCTGGTTGCCCAGGCCAAGGAGGCCGTCGACAGCTACGTCGACGCTATCCAGCAGACCACCGACATGAAGCTCGCGGGCAAGGACGAGTTGGCACAGGCCTTCCTGTTTGCCAACGTGGCCAGCTACCGCGACGTGCTGGAAAAGATTGTCGAGACGCTGCGCATCGAGAAGAACCGCGAAAAGGATGAAGCCATTGCCGGCCTGAACGGCAAGCTCGCCAGCACGGCCACCACCATCGGCGTGGTGAGCGGCGTGGCGGTCGTCCTGCTCACCGCCATCGGCATGCTGCTGTATCGCCAGATCACCCGGCCGCTCACGCGCATGCAGGCCGAGATGAGCGAGATCGCCACCAGCCAGGATTTCACGCGCCGCGTGCCGGTGGGCCGCATGGACGAGATCGGCCATTCCGTCGTTGCGTTCAACCAGATGATCGAGAAGATCCAGGAGAACGCCGCGCTGCTCAAGCAGAAGACGGCCGACATCCAGGCCATGCTTCAGAACATGCAGCAGGGCATCCTGACCGTGGTCGAGGGCGGCGTGGTGCACGAGGAATATTCGGTCTACCTCGAATCGATCTTCGAGACGCAGGAGATCGCCGGCCGCAGGCTGATGGAGCTGATCTTTGCCGATACCAGCCTTGGCGCCGATACGCTGTCGCAGGTGGAAGCAGCCGTCGATGCATGCCTCGGGCAGGACATCATCAACTTCGCGTTCAATCAGCACCTGCTGGCGAGCGAGGTGGAAAAGCGCATGCCGGACGGGCGCACGAAGACGCTGGACCTGTCCTGGTCGGCCATCACCGATGAAAGCGACACAATCCTGCGCCTGATGCTGTGCGTGCGCGATGTGACCGAGCTGCGCAAGTTGGCGGCCGAAGCCAGCGAGCAGCGCCGCAACCTGGAGATGATTGGCGAGATCCTGGCGGTGAGCCAGGAGAAGTTCCAGCACTTCATCGACAGCTCCACGACCTTCGTGCACGAGAACGAACGGATCATCCGTCAGTACTCGCAGGCCGACAGCCAGGCCATTGCGGCGCTGTTCCGCAACATGCACACCATCAAGGGCAACGCGCGCACGTACAACCTGCAGCACCTGACCAACGTGGTGCACGAGACCGAGCAGACCTACCATGCGCTGCGCGAAGCCGACAGCGAACACACCTGGGACCAGGACTGGCTGATGCAAGAACTGGCGCGCGTGCGCGAGGCCATCGAGAACTACGCCCGCATCAACGAGGTGAAGCTGGGCCGCAAGGGCGACGCGGCGCCGGGCAATGCCTCGCAGGCAGCGCCGGACGTGATGGCGCGCATTCAGGAAAGCCTGCGTCTGCTGGAGTCAGCCAACCCGGGCAGTCTGTATGAACTCGTGGCGATGCGCGATTCGGTCTATCAACTGCTGCGCCTGCTCGGCAGCGAGACGGTGGACGCGCTGTTGTCGGGCACGCTGCAATCGCTGCCGTCGCTGGCGCAGGAGCTGGGCAAGGAGCCCGTGGCCGTGCGCATCGACGACAACGGCTACCGCGTGCGCACCGAGGCCCGCGGCATCCTGCAGAACGTGTTCATGCACCTGCTGCGCAACTCTATCGACCATGGCATTGAACCCGCCGAAGAGCGTATCGCTCAGGGCAAGCCAGCTTCCGGCACGATCGACATCGAATTGGGCGTTGACCAGGGCATGCTGCAGATCACCCTGTGCGATGACGGCCGCGGCCTGGCGCTCGAGCGCATCCGCAGCATCGCCGTGGAGCGCGGCTGGCTCGGCGCAGACCAGCACGCCACCGACGAAGACATCGCGCAGTGCATCTTCCGCCCGGGTTTCTCGACTGCCGACAAGGTGACGGAAGTGTCCGGGCGCGGCGTCGGCATGGATGCCGTGCAGGAATTTCTCAAGCGCGAGCAGGGCCGCATCGAACTGCGCTTCACCGACGACCACAAGGGCGCAGCGTTCCGCCAGTTCCAGACGGTGGTGTGCCTGCCCGAACGCTTTGCCGTTGACAGCGTGAACGCGACGCTCGGCGCGGCACCGGCAGTACGCGTGGATCTTGATAAGGAAGCATCGTGATGGGGACGATTGTTATGGCCGTCATCGCTGGCGGCTTGGTTGCCGGTGTGCTGATGTGGGTGATCCGGCAGCGGAAGGTGAATGCGCTCGTGCGCACCTTGGGCGATGCCGATCGCCGCATTGCTGATCTGTCAGCGGATCTTACGAAGCACGCCGCGCAGGTCGAAACGGGCATGCGGGAAGTTGCTGCACTGGAAACCACGGTCGGCCAGATGCGCGATGCCGCTGCCGATCAGCTGGAGGTCATCGAGCAACTGCGTACCGAATTGCAGTCGGCCACGGCTGCCAAGGAGCACTGGGCGAGCCGCGCGGGGCAGATTGCCGAAGAAGCGGTGCGCCTGCGCGGCCTGGCGCTGACGTTCGAGCGCTGGCATGAGCAGATGATCTCGCTCATGGAGCAGAACCACGACATGCACGCGAAGAACGAGGAACTGCAGTCCATCGTCCGGCATGTGGTGATCGTCTCGCTCAACGCGTCCATCGAGGCGGCGCGTGCGGGGACGGCGGGCCGCGGTTTTGCCGTAGTGGCCAGTGAGGTGCGTGCGCTGGCGGCGCGTTCGGAAGAATTGTCGAAGAGCTATCGCAACAGCCTGCACTTGAACGATCTGACCACCACCGCCACGTTCCAGGACATCCAGGCGGGCGGCAAGATGATCACTGCATCGCTGTCGAGCGTCGAGGCGCTGGCCAGCCAGTTTCAACACCAGCTTCACTAGGCAGGTCTGACGTGATCCGCAGCAACGCACAAGAGAGTTTCGATCGCATCTTCCGCAAGGCCGCGCGTACGCGGCTTGTGCGGCAGGCCGAAGACATGTGCCAGATCGGCACCGCAGCCGAAGGCGATTCCGTCAACGGCGAAGAGGCACTGATCCTCACCATCTCGTCCATCGCCTTTCGTCTTCTGTTGGTGCTGCGATTTGATGAATCCGACGCCACGCGCACGTACTTCACGGGCGAAGGCGCCGGGCGTTCTTTTGAAGAAGCGCGTCTGGAAATCGGCAACCTGTGCTGCGGCGCGCTGAACCAGGAACTGCTGCAGGTGTTTCCAGACCTTGGCATGTCCACGCCCTATGTGGTGAGCGCGCGCTGCCTGCCGTATCTGGATGTGCTCAAGCCCGGCTACGTGGCCACCTACGCGGTCACCATCAACGACACGGTGCGCGTGGATGCCACCGTGTGCGTGTGTGCCCATGCTCCCCTGGATTTCGTGGCCGATGTGAGCGACGAAGTGGAATCCGGTGGCGAGCTGGAATTGTTTTGATTTGGAAGTTTGAGAACGAGGAAAGCGTCATGAGCAAGATTCTGGTTGTCGACGATTCGAGCACCGTCCGAGATGAGGTGGCCGGCTTCCTGAAGAAGCACGGGCTGGCGGTCGACACTGCCGTGGACGGCAAGGACGGCCTGGCCAAGATCAAGGCGAACCCGGGCGTCAAGCTCGTCATCAGTGACGTGAACATGCCCAACATGGACGGTTTGACCATGGTTGAGAAGGTGCGCGGCGAGCTGGGCAACAAGACGGTCAACGTCATCATGCTCACCACCGAAAGCAGCCCTGCCATGAAAGACCGTGGCAAGGCCGCTGGCGTGAAGGGCTGGATCGTCAAGCCGTTCAAGGGCGACGCGGTGCTTGAGACGTTCAAGAAGCTGGCAAGCTGAGAGGCGAGGCGGTGCAGCCGGGTGCGCCATGCTCAACCCGGCGCTGCAGGGCATGGCGCCCGCGCGATTTTGGAGCCAAACTTGCTTGCGTGAAGCTGGTTTGGCCGAGGGAGCCATCATGCAAGAGCTCGCCTTTCGCACGCTGCTGTACCGCTACTTCTTCTTCGGCTGGCTGTTCAAGGACGCCAGCCGCGGCAACCTGTTCGAACGGTCGGCCGCCTGGCGTTTCAACCAGGCGCACGCCCACTGGCTGCTGGCCTATATGCGACGCTGGCTGTGGTGCGGATTGCTCTGCTATACGCTGGGCGGCGTACTGGAACTGGGGCTCAACACGCCGGGGCTGTCGGTGCTGTTCTATGTGCCCAGCGCGTTGAGCGTGCCAGTCAACGTGGTCATCGGGGTGCTTTGGATCGGCCTGAAAGCGCTGCCAGGGCCGCTGCGCGAGCGGTAGGCACTTGCGCGCCTAGGCCGTCGCCAGCAGCAGTTCTTCTGCGTTGCGCGGCGGGCGCAGGCCATCGGTCCGGCCGGAGAAATAGCGTTCCGTCAATGTGTCAGCCGAAATATGCTGGGCATCGCGAAAGCCGTTTTCGCGGGCCAGCGCGAGCATCTCTGGCGGCGTGAAGAAGCTGATGAATGGTGTGCCGCTCGCACGTGCGCCTTTCTCCGCCATCTCAAGGCCGGGCCGGACGTCCGGGTCCGCCATCTCCAGCGGCAGCAGGAATGTCATCGCCAGCATCGACCCCGGCGCCAGCGACGCCACCTGCCGCAGCGTCGCCGCATTGGCTTCCTTCGACAGATACATGCTCACACCCGTGGAGACCACGATGGCCGGCCTGCGCGTATCAAACCCGGCCGCGACCAGCGCATCCTGCCAGGATTCGCGCGCCTCGAAATCCACCGGCACGAAGCGCAGCCAACGCGGAATGCCGAAGCCCAGCGCTTGCAGACGCTGGCGCTTCCAGGCCTGCGGGCCGAGCTGATCGACTTCAAACACCGTCATGCGCGATGCCACATCGGGCCGGCGTTGCGCAAAGCTGTCCAGCCCCGCCCCCAGAATCACGTACTGGCTCAAGCCACGGCCCGCTTGTTCGATGACGAGGTCTTCGATAAAGCGCGCACGCGCCACAATGGACGCGCGAAACGGACGCGTGAACTGCGGGTCCATGTCGCCCCGTTGTTGCCAGCCGGGCTCCGGGGCGAGCAGCTTCAAGCCTACTGCGTCTTCCAGCACGTGCGGCGGTGCATCGCTGTGCATGTGCAAGGCGCGCCACAACGCGACGCGTGCTGCGGTGCTGTCGGGGGATGCTGTCTGTAGGTCGTCCATTGCTTACACGCCTCCATCGGTGGATCAGTCGGTCAGTCGGTCAGTGGATCCATCCAGATGCTGATACTCGGGAAACACGGCAACGGCCTGCACGGGTTGCTTCGTCATGCAGACCTCGAACAGGCGGCTGGTGAGCCACCCGGCCAGCCAGGCCTGTATTGCGGGCAGCGGCTGGCGGGCAAACCAGTCCGGCTCCACCGCCGCAAACTGCCGCACGAACGGAAAGATCGCCAGATCCGCCGCGCACGGCGTTGGGCCGCCAAGATAGCGTTGGTCTAGCAAGCGCGATTCCAGCGGCATCAGCAGCGTTTCTGTTGCCCGGGCACGCGCCGTCTCGCGCGGCGTTGCCTCTTGCGGATAGCGATCGGGGTATTTGTAGCGATCGAGCTGGCGCTTGAACTCGCCGTCGTTGGTGCGCAGCAGGGCGAGGTTGTCGTCGGATTGTGCGCGGCTCCACCAGCCTTCCGGGTCGCGTGTTTCGAAGGCCCAGCGCATGATGTCGAGGCTTTCTTCCAGCACGCTGCCATCGGTCAAACGCAAGACGGGAACGGTCCCTTTGGGAGACAGCGCCAGCAGTTCGGCAGGCTTGTCGCGCATGACGATCTCGAAGGTCTGGAAGCGTCGATTGGCTTGCAGCATAGCCAGGCGCGCACGCATGGCGTAGGGGCATCGGCGATAGCTGTAGAGCAGGGGCAAGACTGGATTGTCGGACATCGGTGCGAATGCGAGGCTACGGATTTCAGGCGCGCCAGGGTAGCGGATGCATGGCGCGGCGCGCTAGGCCACCAGGCGTGTGTGCCCCGGTCGTCCTGACCGCCCCGAGCGCCGCACTGATTGTGGCGGCTGGCCGAACACGCGGATGAACGCCCGCCGCATGCGTTCGGGGTCGGCAAAGCCGACGGCGCGCGCAATGTGTTCCAGCGATTCGTCACCCGCTTCCACGCGGGGCCGGGCGATTTCGGCACGGAGCTTTTCGATGGCCTTGGCGGGCGTCTGGCCGGTCTCCGCCACAAAGGCGCGGTCGAACTGGCGGCGGCTCAGGTGAGCAACTTCGGCCAGGCGGTCGACGTCCAGCGCCTCGTGCAGGTGCTCGCGCGCATAGCCCAGCGCCCGCGCAATGCGGCTCGATGCCGGGTCCAGCTCCAGCAAGGTCGAGAACTGCGATTGCCCGCCGGGCCGCCGGTGATAGACCACCAGCTCGCGGGCCACGGCGCGCGACACGTCGACACCCAGGTCTTCCTCGATGAGCGCGAGCGCCAGGTCGATGCCGGACGAGATGCCGGCCGACGTCCACACAGGGCCGTCGTGGATGAAGATGTGATCGCTCTGCACCTGCACGCGCGGATAGCGCCGCTGCAGCAGCGCCGCCATGCGCCAGTGCGTGGTGGCGCGGCGGCCGTCGAGCAGGCCCGCCGCCGCCAGCGCAAAGGCGCCGGAGCACACGCTCGTCATGCGCCGTGAATGCGCTGCCGCTGCCCGCACGAAGGCGATCAGCCGCGGCGAGAACGCATCTTCGCGCGGGCCGTTGCCGCCCGAGATGACCAACGTATCGAAGGCCGGATCGTCCAGGCCCTGCGTCTGCATGACGAGGCCGGGCGCGCTCTGCACCTGCGCGCCGCCTTCGGACAGCACGTCGATCCGGTACGCCGGCTGTGGCGCGAGCCGGTTCGCCACGTCAAAGGCCGTCAACGGGCCGGTGAAATCGAGCAGGCTGCAGCCCGGAAACACCAGAAAGCCGATTCTGCGCATGATGTCTTGAAATGAGGGATTAACGTCATTTAGGCCTGATGTTGCTCCGCCAGACTGCTGCTGTCAAACGCATTTCTGGAGAGACGATCATGACAACCGCGATGGGCTTGCCGGCCACGTCGACGCCCCTGCCGCGCCATCACCGCTGGAAGGTGCTGGGCGCGGGCGTGGCGGCCAATGCGAGCTTTTCGGCAGCGTTTTCGGGCATCCCGACGACTGCCGTGTTCATCCGCTCGGCGTATCACCTGGGCAATGCGGAGCTGGGCGTGGCGCTGGGCGCGCTGGGGCTTGGCATTGCCATCAGCGAGCTGCCGTGGGGCTTGCTGACCGACCGCTGGGGCGATCGCACGGTGCTGCTGGCGGGGCTGGGGCTGACCGCGCTGGCGCTGTTCGTGATGGCATGTTGCGTGGTGCCGCTGCATGGCAACGTGCCGCCGCTCGCGTGGCTGGTGGGCGGCATGCTCAGCGTCGGCCTGCTGGGCGGCAGCGTGAACGGATCGAGCGGCCGCGCCGTCATGGGCTGGTTTCGCGAAGGCGAGCGGGGGCTCGCCATGAGCATCCGCCAGACCGCCGTACCGCTGGGCGGCGGCATTGGCGCGCTCGTGCTGCCGACTATCGCCGCGCACGCGGGGTTTGCCGCCGTCTATGGCGTGCTGGCGGCCGCATGTGCGTTGACTGCGGTACTGACGTGGCTGTGGGTGCATGACGCGCCGGACACGGTGAATGCGGTTGCGCAAGCAGCCCCGCCCGGGGGCACTGGCCCGCTGCGCGATCCAACGCTGTTGCGCATGGCCCTGGCCATTGGGCTGCTGTGCGTGCCGCAAGGCGCGGTGGTCGCTTTTGCCACGGTGTTCCTGCGCGACTTCGCACACGCCAATGTGCTCACACTCAGCCTCACCATGGCAGCGGTGCAGGGCGGGGCGGCCGTCATGCGCGTATGGAGCGGGCGTTGGACCGACCGCCACGGCAATCGCCGCGCCTATCTGCTCGCGTGTGCGCGGTTGAGCGTTGCGCTGTTCGTTGGGCTGGCCGGCGTGGCGTGGATGACGTCGGCGCTGTCGATCGATCTGTCGGTCATGCGCGTTGCGCTGGTGGCGGCCGTGGTGGCGGGCGGCATTTGCGTATCAGCGTGGCATGGCGTGGGCTATACCGAGCTGGCGACGCTGGCCGGTGCGCAGCGCGCCGGCACGGCGCTGGGGCTCGGCAACACGGGCGCGTTTGCGGCACTCGGGCTGACGTCGCTGTGCCTGCCGCAGGTGTTGGCGTGGTCGTCGTGGCCGGTGGTGTGGCTGGTGGCGGCCGGCAGCGCGCTGATTGCATGGCGTGTGCTGCCGGCGGTACGTCAGTAGACGCGCGCAACGCCAATCCCCTCGTTTCTTCCTATAGTGGCCCGCAGAACAACGCAACGAAACGAGGGGGGCCACCATGGCAGGCTTGAATGCAATCGAGCACGTGGTCGTGCTGATGTTGGAGAACCGGTCGTTCGACAACCTGTTCGGCACGCTCTATTCAAAGAGCGCAGAGTTCGACGGCCTGTCTGGCGAAGAGACCAACCCCGACGGCGGCGGCCAGCCCATCCGGGTGTGGACAACCCCCGCGCCGCCCAACGTGATGACGCTGCCCAACCCCGACCCGGGCGAGCTGTTCACCGACATCAACCAGCAGCTCTTCGGCCAGCAGATGCCGCTGGGGCAGACGCCCACCATGCAGGGCTTCACCACCAACTACGCCAAGAACGGTGGCGACCCGCGCGACATCATGCATTTCTTCACGGCGGACCAAGTGCCAGCACTGAGCACGCTGGCGCGCAATTACGCCGTATGCGATGCGTGGTTTGCCTCGGCGCCGTGCCAGACGTGGCCCAACCGGTTCTTTGTGCACACCGGTACCGCGCACGGTTATCCGAACAATTCGCCGGTGCACTTTCCGTACTTGATGCCGACGCTGTTCAATGCGCTCGACGGCGTGGTGCCCGACGATTGGGCTGTCTATTACCACGACTTCGCGCAGTCGCTCACGCTGACGCGGCTGTGGCTGCACCTGGATCACTTTCACCTGTTCGACGATTTTCTCGACGATGCGTCCAGCGGAAAGCTGCCCTCGTACAGCTTTATCGAGCCACGTTACTTTGCCGATCTCGACTGGCCCAACGACATGCATCCGCCGCACGACATCGGCTACGGCGATGCTTTGGTCGCGCAGGTGTACAACGCGCTGCGCAATTCGCCGCAGTGGCATCAGACCCTGCTCGTGATCACCTTCGATGAGCACGGTGGCTGTTTCGACCACGTGCCGCCGCCCGCCGTGGTGCCGCCCAGCCCGCCGCAGCCGGGGCAGCTCTTCGCGTTCGACCGGCTGGGCGTGCGCGTGCCGGCGGTGGTGGTGTCGCCGTGGATTCCCAAGGGCACGATCTTCCGCTCGACCGCGGCGCAGCCGTACGACCACACCGCCATCATCAAGACGCTGCGCATGCGGTACAACATCCAGACGCCGCTTACCGCGCGCGATGCCAGTGCGCCCGACCTTGGCCACGTGTTGGAGCTGAGCGTGCCCGACGACAACCGCGAGCCCGTCGTCGCCCGTACCATGGCAGCGAACCCGGCCGGTTTGCAGGCGGCACGCAACGCACCGCTCAACGACTTCCAATGGGCCATGCACGAATCGGCGGCGATGCTGGCGCCGCTGGGTACCGGTATCAGCATTGATGACCACGTGCGCAATCTGTCGACTGATCAGCAGCCGCCCGTGCCCGCCGCACAGAATGCCCAGCAGGCGGCGCAGCACATCAAGGATGTGCTGGCGTCGATGGATCTGCCGCATGCGGGGCAATGATCATGAACGCACCGCTTCAACACCCCCCCGTCGTCATACGCACTTTCAGAATTGGGGACGAGCCGTTCCTGCACGCTGTCTTTCGTTCTGCCGTGCACGGCATCGCCGCCCGCCGATACACGCCCGAACAATGCGAAGCCTGGGCCCCGACCGACTACGACGTCGCCCAGTGGCATGAGCGCATCCGCCGCATCCAGCCGTTCGTGGCGGAACCCGACGCGCAGCCCGTCGCTTATGCCGAGTTGCAGGCGAATGGATAGATCGATCACTTCTTCGTATCCGGCAACCATGCGCGACAAGGCATCGCGCAACAACTCATGAGCCACATCCTCGGGTTGGCAGCGCAGCGCGACATGCCGCGTGTGCAAGCGCACGCGCGCTTGAACGCCGAGCCCTTCATTGCCCGCAACGGGTTTGACGTGGTCGCACGCCAGGCGGTGACGGTGCGCCGGTCTTGCTCGATAACGCGGCGATGGCGCGCATGCAGGCGTGAGCCAAGAGCGGCACGAGGCTTTGTTCTTCGGGGAAACCCTAGGAATGGAGTTAAAGTCTTTTGAAGATCTGTCGTTAGTTTTGTTGAATTCGGATCCCTGAGAGGAACCACTTCACGCTCCCCCAACTTCGCGCGACAGATATGAAGACGCTCTCCATCAAGGCACGGCTGGCGCTGGTGCTGTTTGTTCTGGCTGCATTCCTGACGGGTGTCGGCGCGCTGGGACTGGTCGGCAACCTGCGCTCCAACGCAGCGCTCAAGGAAACCTTCTCCAATAACCTTCCTTCCACCCGCGCGCTGGGGCTGGCCGAATCCAAGCTTGCGCAAGCACGCACCGCGTTGGATCGCGCCATCTTCGAGCCCGATCCGTCCAAGAGCGCGGACGCGCTGGGCCGCATCGCAACGCAGATTGAGAGCAGCGAGAAAGCGTGGAAGGACTATCTGGCCCTGCCGTTTTCGACGCCCGAGGAGGAGCGCATTGCGGGCGAGGCCGGCAAGCAGCGCAGCCTCATCATCAAGGATGGGATCGGTGGGGCGATCGATGCGCTCCGGCGTGGCGACAAGGATGCCGCGCGCGTTCTCGCACTCGAAAAAATCCCGACGCAGTTCCGTGTCTACGCAGAGCAGTCCGATCGCCTGAATGCGATTCAGGAGGAAGTGTCCTCGGCTGCCTACGCGGCATCGCAGTCGTTCTTCAACGGGCTGCTGTGGACCTTCGGTCTCGTGATCGCCATCGGGCTGGCGCTGGCCGCCGGTTGCTATGTCGTGCTCTCGCGTGCCATCTCGCGCCCGCTCGCAGAAATGCTCGTGCACTTCCACGAAATTTCGGGCGGCAACCTGACCACCGACGTGCGCATCCACTCGCGTGACGAGATGGGCCTGCTGATGGAAGGCCTGCAGCAGATGCAAGCCAAGCTGAAGGAAACCGTGGTGACGGTGCGTCGCGGCAGCGAGTCGATCGCCTCTGCCACGCAGCAGATCGCCGCGGGCAACACCAATCTGTCGCAGCGCACGGAAGAACAGGCCAGCTCGCTGGAAGAAACCGCGTCGAGCATGGAAGAGCTGACGAGCATCGTGAAGCAGAACGCCGACAACGCGCGTCAGGCGAGCACGCTGGCCGTCAACGCCTCCGAGATCGCCGTGCAGGGCGGTGCCGTGGTGCAGGACGTGGTGACCACCATGGGCCAGATCAGCGAATCGTCGCGCAAGATCACCGACATCATCGCCGTGATCGAAGGTATTGCGTTCCAGACCAATATCCTGGCGCTCAACGCTGCGGTGGAAGCCGCGCGTGCCGGTGAACAGGGCCGCGGCTTTGCCGTGGTGGCCGGTGAAGTGCGCACGCTGGCACAGCGCAGCGCAGGTGCTGCCAAGGAAATCAAATCGTTGATCGAAGATTCCGCTACGCGTGTGGAATCGGGCTCGACGCTGGTGGCGCGCGCGGGCAAGACGATGGAAGAGATCGTCGTGGCCGTGAAGCGCGTGACCGACATCATGGGCGAGATCAGCGCGGGCTCGGCCGAGCAAAGCACCGGTATCGAGCAGATCAACGAAGCCGTCACGCAGATGGACGACGTCACGCAGCAAAACGCCGCGCTCGTGGAGGAAGCCGCTGCTGCCGCACAGGCCCTGGAAGAACAGGCGGACGAGCTGCGCCGCGCTGTGGCGGTGTTCCGCGTGGCGATGTAAAGCACGATTCCTGATGGGTTGCCCTGGCAGCGAAATGGCTGCCGCGGCGCTACACTGCGGGGTCGACCTTCGGGTCGGCCCCGCTTTGTTTTATGCGGTGCACTCAGAAGCCGGTCATGGCCTTGTTACGCCCCTCGAGCCATCCGCTACGTGCCATGAGCCGGTTCACATAACGATTATCCGGAGGTGTCATGCGTTTCCAGTGTCGTCGTGTTCCCGTTCGCGTCCTGGTGTCTGCAGCCGTGTTGGCATGCAGCGCCGGCGCGTTCGCTCAGAGCATTCCCGCCAGCAAGCCCGCCCCCACCACGCTCACGCCCGAGCAGCAGCGCTACCACGACATCTACAAAGAGCTGGTCGAGATCAACACGACGCATTCGGCAGGTGACACCACCAAGGCCGCTCGCGCGATGGAAAAACGCCTGCGCGATGCCGGCTTTGCCGCCGCCGACATGCAGGTGCTCGAGCCTTTCCCGAAGAAGGGCAACCTGGTGCTGCGTTTCAAGGGCAGCGGTGCCAAGCAGCCCATGCTGCTGCTGGCCCACATTGACGTGGTGGAAGCCAAGCGCGAAGACTGGAAGACGGACCCCTTCACGCTGCAGGAGACCGACGGCTATTTCACCGCACGTGGCGCGATCGACGACAAGGCGATGGCCTCGGCCTTCGTGTCGGTGCTCGGGCAGCTCAAGCAGGAAGGCTTCAAGCCCTCGCGCGACATCATCCTGGCGCTGACCACCGACGAGGAGCGTGGCGATGTGCCGACCAATGGCGCGTACTGGATCGTCAACAACAAGCCGGAACTGGTGAAGGCCGAGTTCGGCATCAACGAGGGCGGCGGTGGCGAGTTGCGCAACGGCAAGCCGGTGCTGCACCGCATTCAGGTGGCCGAGAAGATGTACACGACGTACGAGCTGGAAGTGCGTGACGTGGGCGGCCACAGCTCGGTGCCGACGAAGACGAACCCGATCTATGCATTGTCGGCGGCGCTGGATCGGCTGGGGGCGTATCAGTTTCCCGTCAAGCTGGCCGACGTGACGCAGACCTACTTCGCGCGCAGCGCGCCGCTGGCGACGGGGCAACTGGCGGACGACATGCGTTCGGTCGGCACCGGCAAGCCGGACCAGGCCGCGATCGATCGGCTGTCGGCCATTCCGTTCTACAACGCGCAGTTGCGCACGACGTGCGTGGCGACCATGGTCAACGCCGGCCACGCCGAGAACGCGCTGCCGCAATCGGCCAAGGCGACGGTCAATTGCCGCATCCTGCCGCACGATGATCCGGAGGATATCGATCGTCAGCTGAAGCAGGTGATCGACAACGAGAAGATCAGCGTGCGCTACGTCAACAAGCCGCTGGCGAGCCCCGCGTCGCCGCTCAATGGCGACCTGGTAAAGACCGTGGAAGCGCTGACGCATCAGATGTGGAATGTGCCGGTGATTCCGGCGATGAGCACCGGTGCGACCGACAGCCGGTTCATGCGCAATGCCGGCATTCCGATGTATGGCGTGTCGGGGTTGTTTACCGAGCCGGCTGACCTGCGCACGCATGGTCTGGACGAGCGTATCGAGATTGCGCGCTTGTATGACGGGCGGGAGTTTCTTTATCGGCTTGTGAAGCAGTTGGCCGAGTAAATTGTTGGGCGCTGCGCTCGTGTTTGTCTTCGGGCGCGGCTTGTTGGTGCTGGTTTTTTGTTGGGTTTCGGCCCCTGGCGGGGCCGACTTACTTTCTTTGTCTCGCCAAAGAAAGGTAAGCAAAGAAAGGCGCGCCCGAGATGGCGACTTCCCCTTGGATTTGTGTCACGGGGAGGGAGGGGAGGCAAACTCGCTGCGCTCAGACAGCCTCCCCTCTTTTTCCTCCCCGAGACAAAAATCCAAGGCGCCATCTAGGGCAGGGTACGGCCACACCGTCTGGGTGCCGGGGTTGGCGGCGCGGTGCGCGTTTTGGGCGGTTACTGCTCAGATGAAGCCGCCGTCGGTCATCAAGGTGCGGCCGGTGATCCAGCGGGCGTCGTCCGATGCAAGGAAGGCGATGGCGTCGGCAATATCGTCCGGTTCGGCCAGACGGCCCATCGGTGTCGATTCGCGCATGTGTGCTTTCACTTCATCGGGAATCGGGGCGGTCATGTCGGTGCGCGTGAGGGCGGGGGCCACGGCGTTGACGGTGATGTTTCGCGGGCCCAGTTCTACGGCAAACGCGTGGGTGAGGGCGCTGACGGCGGCCTTGCTTGCCGTATACACCGCCAGCCCTGCGCGGGGCCGGTACACCAGGCTCGACGACACGTTCACGATATGCCCGCCGCGCGCCGGCACATGCGGCAGCACGGCTTGCGTGACGAGAATCGTCGAGAACGCATTGGTGCGGAACTGCGCGTCGAACGATGCGAGGTCGATGCTGCCGACCGGCTGGTTTTCCAGAATGCCGGCATTGTTGACCAGGATGTCGATGGCGCCGAAGGCTTCGCGCACGGTGCTTACCATTGCATCGACGGACAATGCGTCGCTCACATGGGCCTGTACGGCAATGGCCTGCGCGCCGGTGCTTCGGATGCTGTTGACCACGGCATCGGCTTCTGCGGCGTTGCTGCGATAGACCACGGCCACCCGCGCGCCGTCGGCGGCCAGTCGATGCGCGACGGCAGCGCCGATGCCGCGCGAGCCTCCGGTGACGATGGCGGTGCGGCCTGCCAAGCGTTGCGCGGTCGTGGATGGGGTGGTTTGAGTTGCGGACATGCTGTTCTCCTGAATGGGTGCGATGTTTCGGGAGAACAGGTTACGAACGAGCGGGCTTGTGCGCAGCCCGTTCGGCCGCGACGCGGCGTTCCAGCACTGGAACGACCGGGGCCGCGATCAGCCCTGCTGGCGTTTGCGGTATTCCGCCACCTTGTGCCGGTTGCCGCAGACGGCCATGCTGCACCAGCGGCGCTTGTGCGACTTGGTGCGGTCGTAAAACCACAGCGTGCATTCGGGGTGTTCGCACACGCGCACGAGCTGGAAATCGCCTTCGGCGAGCAGATGCGCGGCGGCTTCCGCCAGCGGCGCCAGACATTGCTCGACAGAATCGGAGGGCCGCAGGCGCTCGACGCGCGGGGTGCCGTTTTCCCAGACCAACACAGGATGGCTTGGCGCCTGCCGCAGGAACACATTGAGCGCATCGGCGCTGGCCGCACGGCCCGACTTGCGTGCCTCCACCAAGGTGCGAATCACTTCGCGCAGGTGCCGCGCCACGGCCAGCAGCACGCCAGGCGGATAACGGCCTGCCACAGGCTCCGCGAGCCAGCCGGCGCGCACCAGCCAATCGGAGACATCGACGTCGCTCTGCCAGAAATCGTGGGGCTGGCCGTTGACGTTGGCCACGGTGTTGAGCATGTCCAGTACCGGATCGTCGGCAATCAACAGGGGCGCATCGGCGGTGGCGGAAGCGGTGGAGGACATGGCGATCTGCAAGAAAAATCGATAGTGGAATTGTAACCAATTTAACGCGCTATTCCAGTTACTTGTTGCATGCGCGTTCTAACGGATCAATCCGATGAAAAGCTCGCCGCATTACCATGTGTCGTCCAAGTTCCTTGCCGGAGATGATCATGAGCTCATGGCCTGATGCACGCGTGCTGGCGTTGTTCAATATCGAAGTGCCCATCGTGCTGGGGCCGATGGCGGGCGTGGCCGGCGTGGAGCTGGCGATTGCCGTGGCGCGGGGCGGGGGCCTTGGTTCGCTGCCGTGCGCGATGCTCAGTGTCGAACAGATCCGCCAGCAGGTCGAGCAGTTTCGGGCGGCCGTGCGCGGCCCCATCAACCTGAACTTCTTCTGTCACACGCCGCCGCAGCCGGACCCCGAGCGCGATGCCAAGTGGCGTGCCCATCTGGCGCCGTACTACGCCGAGTTCGGTATCGATTTGAATGCGCAAGCGCCGGCCGTGAACCGCGCGCCGTTCGACGAAGCGACCTGCGCGCTGGTGGAGGAATTGAAGCCGGAAGTGGTGAGCTTCCACTTCGGCCTGCCTTCGCCGGAATTGCAGGCCCGCGTGAAGGCCACAGGGGCGAAGATCATCTCCGCTGCCACCACGGTGGAAGAGGCGCGCTGGCTGGAAGCGCGCGGCGTAGACGCCATCATCGCCATGGGCAACGAGGCAGGCGGCCATCGCGGCATGTTCCTTGCCAAGACGATCGAATCGCAGGTCGGCACGTTCGCGCTGGTGCCGCAAGTGGCAGATGCGGTGAAGGTGCCGATCATCGCAGCAGGCGGCATTGGCGATGCGCGCGGCGTGGTGGCGGCGTTGGCGCTGGGGGCATCGGCGGTGCAGATCGGCACGGCCTACATGCTGTCGCCGGAGGCCAAGACATCGGCCATTCATCGCGCGGCGCTCAAGCAGGCTACAGACGCCGACACCGCGCTCACCAACCTGTTTACCGGCCGGCCGGCGCGCGGCATCGTCAACCGGCTGATGCGTGAGATTGGCCCGATGAGCACGTTTGCGCCGGCCTTTCCGACAGCCGGCGGCGCGTTGGCGCCGCTGCGCGCCAAGACGGAGCCGACCGGCTCAGGCGATTTCATCAACCTGTGGTCCGGCCAAGCGGGCCGGCTGGCCACGGAAGACTCGGCCGAAGCCATCACGCGGCGCATTGCCGCCCAGGCGCTCGAGCGGCTCACCTGAGTTTTCCTGCTGCATTGTTTCCCGCGCGGGCACGCCAGACGGCGTGCCCGTTTTGTTTCGCATCTCAAATCGGCATGCGAGCGATGGGAAAATTTCATGTAACTTGAAAAACTGTATTTATGCGGTTACGATGGTTTCGTTGCTCTTTCTCGAAACCCATCCGGAGCCTTGCCATGAACGCCCCTGTCCGAACCGCTGATCTGGCTGTCGATGCGTATGCCCCCACTGCTGTGCGTCATCGCACGGTGGATGTCGAAGGTGTGCGCGTGTTCTACCGAGAGGCGGGCCCAGCCGATGCGCCGACCGTGCTGTTGTTGCATGGCTTTCCGAGCGCATCGCATATGTTCCGCAACCTGATTCCCCAGTTGGCCGGGCGCTATCACGTGGTGGCGCCGGACTTTCCCGGCTTTGGCCTGACGCAGGTGCCGAACGGTTTCCGCTACACGTTCGACAACCTCGCGCATGTGGTGGACGGCTTTACGCAGGCGATTGGCCTGTCGCGGTATGCAATCTACGTATTCGACTACGGCGCGCCGGTCGGCTGGCGTCTGGCGATGGCGCATCCGGAGCGCATCAGCGCCATCGTTACGCAGAACGGCAACGGCTACGAAGAAGGGTTGGGCGAGGGGCCATGGGCGCCGATCAGGGCGTATTGGAACCACCCGGACGAAGCGCATCGCCGCGCGCTGCATGCGCTCGTGTCAGATGAGATGACGCAGTGGCAATACCTGGATGGCGTGCCGGACCCGACGCGCGTGGCGCCGGATGGCTATCTGCTCGATCAATATTTCCTGAGCCGTCCAGGCCAGCTCGACATCCAGATGGATCTGTTCCTGGATTACGCGAGCAACGTGGCGCTGTATCCGGCGCTGCATGCGTATTTCCGCGCGCATCGTCCGCCGCTGCTGGCGGTATGGGGTCGCAATGACACCATTTTCATTCCGCCCGGCGGGGAGGCCTTCAAGCGCGACCTGCCGGATGCGGAGATTCACTTTGTCGACAGCGGCCACTTTGCGCTGGAGACGCACCATGCGGAAATTGGTGCCCGCATGCTGGACTTCCTTGGCCGCGTGGTGAAGTAACGCGCGGCGTCAAGGCATCGGCTGCATGGTGGCTTCGGCGGCAAAGCGTTCGCGCAGGAACGCCACCACGGCCTTCACTGAAGGCGGCACACCTGCGCGCGACGGATAGAGCGCGTGCAGGTCGGCCGGTTCAGGCGTCCAGCCGCGCAGCACCCTGCGCAGTTGGCCACTGGCAAGCGCCGCATGGCAGCAATGCTGCGGCAGGATGGTCAGGCCCAGGCCCGCGATGGCGGCTTCACGCAGGGCGATGATGTTGTCGCTGGCAAAGCGCGGGCGAATCGGCAGCGACAGCCGATGGCCGCGCGCATCCTGCAGCACCCAATCGCGGCTGCGGGTGAGCGAGCCTTGCCCCAGGCAGGGGAGATCTTCCAGCGCGGCGGGCGTGTCGGGCTCGCCCACACGCGCAATCAACGCGGGGCTGGCCACCAGCACGCGCGGCGAGACCACCAGATGCCGCGCCACCACATCGCGTGAGGGCAGCGGCCCCGTGGCCGCGCGGATCGCCACGTCAATGCGTTGCTCGATCAGGTCGACATAGGTGTTGGACAAGTCCAGCTCGATGCGCAGCTTCGGATGCGCATCGGCAAACTCGGCCAGCCAGCCTGCCACCAGCGTTTCTGCCAGCAACGGCGACGTGCCGACGCGCAGCACACCGGCCGGTTCGGTGCGCGCGGCCCCGGCCAGCGCTTCAATGGCCGCCGACGCATCGGCCATATCGCGCGCATGCCGATACACCGCTTCGCCCACCGGCGTGACGGCTACACGATGGCTTGAGCGCTGCAGCAGCCGCGTGCCGAGCTGCACCTCCAATTCGGCAATGCGACGGCTCAGGCGTGACTTGGGGATGCCCGTGGCGCGTTCGGCTGCGGAAAAGCCGCCGGCTTCCACCACGCGCGTGAAGAGGTACAGGTCGTCGAAGCGCTTCATATTGGGACGGGGTTGCGGTCGAACTGCATTGAAGCATAAGCGCCGGCAGGGCACGCTCGCGGGCAACAGATCAGCGCTGTACAGTGTCGCTGGGCAGGTCTGCGCGCGTCGGAATGCCGCGCAGGCCGGATCGGGGTCTGGTACGCCTGCGCCTCGCGCGGGCATCAATGCAAGGAGAAAGCATGGACAGGCAAGGCATGCAAACGCAGGGGATGTCCCGCGAGCGGCTCGAACGGGTCGAGCGCTTTATCGACGACGCCTACATTGCCACCGGCAAGCTGCCCGGCGCGCTGGTCCAGGTGTGGCGGCGGGGCGAACTGGCCTTGAACTCCTTGCTGGGCCTGGCCGACCGAGAACGTCAGGTGCCGCTGGCCGAAGATTCGATCTTCCGCATCTACTCCATGACGAAGCCGATCACGTCGGTGGCGTTCATGATGCTGGTGGAGGACTGCAAGGTCGCGCTGGACGATCCGGTCAGCAAATTCATCCCCGCGTGGGCGAACCTGGGCGTGCACGCCGGCGGCTTCATGGAGGGCTTCCAGTCCCATCCGGTCAAGCGCCCCATGCGCATGGTCGACCTGCTGCGCCACACCTCCGGCCTGACCTACGGCTTTCACCAGAACACGAATGTCGACGCAGCGTATCGACGGCTGAAACTGGGCGATATCGCCACCGCTGGCACGCTCGACGAGATGATTGAGAAGCTGGCCGGCGTGCCGCTGGAGTTCTCGCCGGGCGACGCGTGGAACTACTCCGTTTCCACCGATGTGCTGGGCTACCTGGTCGGTAAGATCAGCGGCATGCCGTTCGAGACGTTCCTGAAGGAGCGGATTTTTGATCCGCTGGGCATGGTCGACACGGCCTTCCATGTGCCGGAGGAGAAGGCGTCGCGCTTCTGCGCGTGCTATGCCGTGGGGGCGCTGGGCTCGAAGGCGGTGTCCGATCATGGGCCGGTCTTGCAGGACGATCCCCGCACCAGTCTTTACCTGAAGCCGCCCAGCTTCATTTCGGGCGGTGGCGGCTTGGTTTCCACGGCAGCAGACTACCTGCGTTTTTCGCGCATGCTGCTGCAGGGCGGCGAGCTGGATGGCGTGCGCCTGCTGGGGCCGAAAACGCTGTCGCTGATGACCGCCAACCACCTCCCGGGCGGGCGCGACATGTCGAGCCTGTCGTCACATTCGATGTTCAGCGAGGCCGCGTATGACGGCGTCGGATTCGGACTGGGGTTCGCGACCACGATCTCTCAGGCCGCCACCTTGATTCCCGGCAGCACGGGCGATTTCTTCTGGGGCGGCGCGGCCGGCACCTTCTTCTGGGTGGATCCGCAGGAAGACCTGATCGGCCTGTTCCTGACGCAGGTGCTGCCTTCGTCTGCCTACCCTGTGCGGCGGCAATTGCGCACGCTGGTCTACAGCGCGATCACCGACGTGGGCGGCGCGGCGCGTTGAGTTCGCGCTGACAATCAGGGCGGCAGAGCATTCCGCGCCGCCGCCCGAACATCACGTCGATCGAGCGCGATCAAACGTCGAACCGGACGCCCTGCGCCAGCGGCAGCGCGCCGCTGTAGTTGACGGTGTTGGTGGCGCGGCGCATGTAGCCCTTCCATGCGTCCGAGCCGGATTCGCGGCCGCCGCCGGTTTCCTTTTCGCCGCCGAATGCGCCGCCGATCTCGGCGCCCGACGTGCCGATGTTGACGTTGGCGATGCCGCAGTCGCTACCCGCCGACGACATGAAGCGCTCGGCATCGCTCAGGTTTGCCGTGAAGATCGCAGAGGACAGGCCCTGCGGCACGCCGTTCTGGATGGCGATCGCCTGCTTGATGTCGCCGTCGTACGTCACGACATAGAGGATCGGCGCGAAGGTCTCGCTTTCCATCACCTTGGTCGGCTTCGGCATCTTGACCAGCGCAGGACGGACGTACCAGGCGTCGGCGCCCAGGTCTTCGCGCACGCGCTCGCCGCCCAGCACTTCGCCGCCTTCGGCGCGGGCCTGCGCGAGCGCCTGCTGCATGCCGTCGAAGGCGGCCTGGTCGATCAACGGGCCGACCAGCGTGCCGTCAGCCAGCGGGTCGCCAATGGCGATGCTCTGGTAGATCTTTTCCAGGCGAGCCAGCAGCGTATCGGCCACCGAGCGGTGCACGATCAAACGTCGCAGCGACGTGCAGCGTTGGCCCGCGGTGCCGACGGCGGCAAACGTGATGGCGCGCGCGGCCAGTTCCAGATCCGCCGACGGCGTGACGATCATCGCGTTGTTGCCGCCCAGCTCCAGGATCGAGCGGCCGAAGCGCTCTGCCACCTTCACGCCCACTTGGCGGCCCATGCGCGTCGAGCCCGTGGCGCTGACCACCGGCACCAGGTGGCTGGCCACCAGCGCTTCGCCCACGTCGCGCCCGCCAATCAGCAGTTGGCTCAGTCCGGCAGGAATGGCGCCCGGCTTCTCTGCATTGAACGCGTCGACCACCTGCTGCATCAGGTGCTGACAAGCGATGGCGGTGAGCGGCGTTTTCTCCGACGGCTTCCACACGATGGCGTTGCCGCACACCAGGGCGAGCGCGACGTTCCACGACCACACCGCCACCGGAAAATTGAACGCCGAGATGATGCCCACCACGCCCATCGGATGCCACGTTTCCATCATCCGGTGCCCAGGGCGCTCGCTGGCGATGGTCAGGCCATGCAGTTGCCGCGACAGACCGACGGCGAAGTCGCAGATGTCGATCATCTCCTGCACTTCGCCCAGGCCCTCGGAGGTGATCTTGCCCGCCTCCAGCGACACCAGTTCGCCCAGCGCTGCCTTGTGCGTGCGCAGGACTTCGCCCAAGCGGCGCACGAGTTCGCCGCGCACGGGTGCCGGCACAATGCGCCATGCCAGATACGCCTGATGCGCGCTCTGGATGGCCGCCTCGGCCTGGCCGGCGGTATGTGATTTCACGGTTGCCAATACCGCGCCATCGCGCGGGGCGCGGCTTGTCCAGTCGGTGCCTTCATAGGCCTTCAGGTCCAGCCCGAGGGCCTTCAGTACGGTCTGCAATCGTGTTCGGGAATCTGACATGGCGTGAATCCTTGCTCTTCTCTCGTGTTCAATCGAAAAACTGTTGCGATGCGGTGATGTGTAACGCTTAACGCTCGACGATGCGGTTCCAGCGCTTGCTCCACTCGGGGCGCTCGGCGTTGATCACGTCCCAGTCCAGCGCAACGGCCGTCTTCAGGATGGTGTTCATTTTGTTCTGCTCTTCCGCCGCCTTGCCCTTGAGCGGGGCCTTGGGGTTGACTGGATTGTAGGAGCCGTTTTCCATGGCGAGCGCCTGATCGCGATCTTCCCGGACCGCCCGAATACGACAGAAATGGTGTGCGGCTGTGTGAGCCGCGAAAATATTCCGGTGTCAGGGGCCGCTCTACCGTTCCGTCGTCGCTGGAGGGTCGAGCTTTTTGTACGGACATTCGACACGCGTTTTCATGCAGCCTCGCCCGCTCTGAGCCGGCGCACGTGAGCAAGAATGAATGCAACGCGCCGTTCTACCGATACCTTGGGAAGTACGCATGTTGTGTAGCCCTCGTCCACGTAGGCCAGCACGGTCGGCTCGAACGAGCGAGCAGCGCGCGCAAATGGCGCACGTCGCCATTGATCGCAAACGTAAATCTCTGGCCAAGGCTCCGCCACGAACACGGTGTTTGCATAGCGTCGCGCTTGCGATGCCTCAACGTATGCGGGATTTCTGTCGAGGCTTAGTCGCTTCATGTGCGCTATGCATTCCGGCGTGCCGCGATCAAAGAACACCGGTGGTGGCAGGGACTTCGCCGCCTCATACGCCCTGATGTTTCGCTCCATCACTGCGTTCATGAACGCCTGCAGGTCGGTGCCCGGAAGGCGCGTTCCATCGGAGCTTTCCTGTTCCTGAACGATTGAGAGCGCGGCCTCGGGCATGACTGAAATGCCCCGTTCGCCCAGCGCGTTCAAAAGAGTCGACTTGCCAGCACCAGAAGCGCCGGTGATGACATAGAACTTCTCGCAACTCATCAAAGGCTCATGCTCCGGGTTTCGCTAATCGGCATTAGCTCGGCAACTCGCATAGCTCAATCTTCGTTGCGGGAGGCCCAATTGGTATAGGACGCTGTGACGTCGCTTGCAGAATTCCCTTCGTGAAGGCCATAGGCCGTTACGCAGAAGAGATTCTGGTTGCCGGCCGACGTTCCCAAAGCGCCCGCTGCTAAGCGAAGACACAATGGTCACTTGTGTTATGGCATTCGCTGTCGACGTGTCACTAGAGCGGCTCCGGCAGAGGACGATGGTGTGCGGACCAGTTCCAACAGCTGAAGTCGCTGGAGATCAGACCACCATCGATGCCCGCCGCACGTCGGCTCGCGAGCAGAGCGATCAAGCGACGAGCGACTACGACCGTGAAAAACTGCAAGAGCGCGTGACGAAAGTCGCTGGAGGCGTTGCCCTGGTCTGGCGCGCCTGAGACGGTGCGTGTCAAAGGATCACCGCCGTGCGTCTCGTTGAGGCGCGCCTTGAACGGCGCCTACCACCGCATTCACGAACATGTCAGAGGCTTCAATGTGCTGTGCTTTGGCAGATCAGCACCGCGGGCTTCTTCTTTGTGCCCACGGAAGTTTCGCGCGGATGTCGGTTTGAATTTCGATACCTCGACAATCGGCTTCGTCAATGGCTACGAGCCCAGTTCCGGCCAGCCCAGCATGATTGGCGTGGTCATCGAGGCAGACTTGCTGGCGGAGTTTCATCGTATACCTAGGCTCAGCGGACACTGTTCTGTAAAGTTCGCGAATTGGACAGGTTAAGGGTGTTCAAAACCCTATCCTAAGTCATTGATTCTATTGCCTTGCAAGGCCTTGTTTTGGGCTTGAAAATTCTGCCAAAAATTGCCGATTTTTCTTTCAAAAACAACGACTTGCGTTATATCTCCGCCCATGTCCATCCAACACGCGCTGCTGACATCCCTGCTGGAAAAGCCCTCGTCGGGCTACGAGCTTGCCCGACGCTTTGACAAGTCGATGGGTTATTTCTGGAGCGCCACGCATCAGCAGATCTACCGCGAACTCGGGCGCATGGCCGAAGCCGGCTGGGTGAGCGTGGAGGAAGAGGAAGACAGCCGCAAGAAGACCTACACCGTGCTGCCGCCGGGCCGCGACGAACTCGCGCGCTGGGTGCTGGAGCCGACCGTGTCGTCGGACAACCGCGAAGAAGTGCTGGTGAAGCTGCGCGCCGACGCAGTGATCGGCCCGCTCGGTTTTGCGGAAGAGATGCAGCGCCTGATCGAGCAGCACCGCACGCGGCTGAATACGTTCCGCGAGATCGAACAGCGCGATTTTGCCCGGGCTGACCTCACGCGTGCGCAGCAGCTGCAGCACGCGGTGCTTCAGCGCGGCATCGTTTACGAAGAAGGCTGGCTCGCGTGGGCAGACGATGTGCTGCCGTTGCTGGAGCCAGCCTCAGTGACCGCTTAAGCCTTAAGCCGTCGCCCTACTATCGGCCGCGGTGCGCAGCGCTTCGATGTTGTTCAGGCGCCGGCGTGCCACCTCGAACTCCTCGGCAAAGCGCTTGACGAGTTCCGCCGCCGGCACCACGCGCTTGACCGCGCCAACGCCCTGGCCGGCGCCCCAGATGTCTTTCCACGCCTTGGCCTTTGCGCCGCCGCCCGAGCCGAAGTTCATCTTGCTCGGGTCCGATTCCGGCAGCGCGTCCGGGTCCAGGCCGGCGCCTTCGATGCTCTTGCGCAGGTAGTTGCCGTGCACGCCGGTGAACAGGTTCGTGTAGACGATATCGCTGGCGGTGCTTTCCACGATCGCTTGCTTGTAGCCCTCGATCGCATTCGCTTCTTCGGTGGCGATGAACGCGGAGCCGACATAGGCCAGATCAGCGCCGGCTGCCAGCGCCGCCAGGATGGCGTTGCCGTTGGCGATGGCGCCCGACAGCAGCAACGGGCCATCGAACCATTCGCGAATTTCGTGGATCAGCGCAAACGGCGAGGTTGTGCCCGCATGGCCGCCCGCGCCCGCCGCCACGGCGATCAGGCCATCCGCGCCTTTCTCGATCGCCTTCTTGGCGAATTTATTGTTGATGACGTCGTGCAGCACGATGCCGCCGTAGCTGTGCACCGCCTGGTTCACGTCTTCACGCGCGCCCAGCGACGTGATAACGATGGGCACCTTGTACTTCACGCACAGCTCCAGGTCGTGCTCCAGGCGGTCGTTCGACTTGTGCACGATCTGGTTGACGGCAAACGGCGCCGACGGCGTGTCAGGGTGCTGGGCGTCGTATTCGGCCAGCTCCGTGGTGATGCGCTGCAGCCAGGTCTCCAGCAGCTCGGCCGGCCGCGCATTGAGCGCCGGGAACGAGCCGACCACGCCCGCCTTGCACTGTGCGATGACGAGGTCGGGGTTGGAAATGATGAACAGCGGCGAGCCCACCACGGGCACGGACAGGCGGTTTTGCAGGATCGGGGGCAGCGACATGGCAGTCTCCGTTGGGATCGTTATGGAATAAGGGAACATAGGGGGAGCGGGTCAGGCTTCAGCCTTGAGCAGCGCGAGCTTGTCGCCCAGCTTGGCGCCCATGGCCGCGCCGAGGGCCTGCAGGCCGCTGGCCGGGCGCACCATGACTTCAAACTCGACGATCTTGCCTTCAGCGTCGAAGCGCACCATGTCGATGCCCTTGAGGGCCTTGCCGCTCACGTTGGCACTGAATTCGAGCACCACGCTGGCGCCGTCGCCGGTGACGAAGCTGCGGTGGTAGTTGAAGTCTTCAAAGACGGTGTTGACGGTGCGAAGCACCAGCGTGGTCGCCGTGCGGCCCGGGTAAGGCGTGTGCGCCACGGGTGAGCGGAAGACCACTTCATCGGCGAACAGCCGGTCGAGATCGTCCATGTTGCCGCTCTCGAGCATGGCATGCCAGGCCTCGAGCGTGGCCTGCGCGGGCGCGTTCAGTGTCTGGGGAATCGGCTGCGGCATGCTGGCTCCTGGGCAAAAAGTGCAACGGATTGCATCAACGTGGGACGCAACATAGCACAGTCAACTTTTTCTATGCAACAGGTTGCATAGTGGGGCTATTCGACTTCAGCCGGCTGCATGCTGAGGGTGCTGGGCGCGTACCACGACAACGGTGCGGTGCGACAGGCGCGTCGTTCGCTCGGCCACACTGCCCAGTAGCAGGCGCGCGAGCCCGTGCTTGCCTTGCGAGCCCACGACGATGGTGTCGGCCTGCCAGCGTTCGGCTTCGTGCTCGAGCGCGTTGCCGATATCGTCATCGGTGGCGTCGAGCATCAGCACGCCGGTGTCGGCGGGGGTGCCTTCGGCGTCGAACTGGCGCTGCAACTCGACCAGCGATGCGCTGGCTGTGCGGTGTGCCTCTTCGCGCAGTTTGTCGACGCTATAGATTTCGCGCGACTCAGGCATGGCAGGCGAACCGATCGCCCAGACGACCCGGACGCGGCCGTTGAAAGCGCGGGCAAGGGCGGCTGCTTCCTCGACCGCCAAGTGGGCTTCATGGGTGCCGTCGAAAGCGGCAAGAATGCGCTGATGCATGGGGCGCTCCGCAGAATCGGAATGGGATGCCTCACTGTAGCAGCGCAGGTGGGCGATGCTGCACCCCCGGATGTGCCCGGGTTGCGCGCCGTCAAACTGGCGCCGCCGCGCGCGCCGGGTGCGCCAGCAGCAAGTCCAGCAACCCTTGCGCCGCCACCGAAAGGCTGCGCCCGTCGCGCCGGATGACATACAGCGTGCGCACCAGCCCCGGCAGGGGCAGCGGTCGCACCACCAGCTCCGGCAGGCGGAACTGGAACAGCGCCAGCGCAGGAATGACGGTGATGCCCAGGTTGGCCGCCACCAGCGCCGCCGCCGTGGCCAGATGTTCGACTTCCATGCCGCTGCGCAGCTTCGTTGGATGCAGCGCCGCATCCAGGTATTGCCGGATGCTCGTGTTGCGCGCAAGGTGGATGAACGGCGTATCGACAAGATCGCCCACGGCCAGCGCCGGCTTGCGCGAAAGCGGGTGCTCCTGATGGCAGACGAGGTGGAAGTCGTCGGTGCAGAACGGCTGGGCGGCCAGGCCTGCCATGTCAGCGCCCATGGCCGCGATGGCGAAGTCCGCCGCCCCGCGCCGGACCATGTCGATGCATGAGTCCGACAGTTGATCGTGCAGCGCCAGTTGAATGCCCGGATGCTCTGCAGAGAATGTGGCCAGCACGCCAGGCAGAATCCCCGCCGCGATCGACGGCAGCGCGGCCACTGTCACGCGTCCGGTGCGTGCCGCGGCGCGATCGCGCAGCTCGGAGAACGTCGCCTCGAAATCGGCCAGCAGGCGCAGCGCCGATTCCGCAAAGGCTTCGCCCTCGGGGGTCAGCTCAACATGGCGCGTATTGCGGTCGAACAGGCGGACGCCGGCATCGGCCTCCAGGTTCTGGATCAGCGCGCTGAAAGCCGATTGCGACAAATGGCACGTCTGTGCCGCCTGCGTGAAGTTCTTGTGCTCGCGCAGCGCGGCAAAGGCGCGGAGCTGCTTGACGGAGAGGTTCATGGCGATGCCGGGCGTGGTGCGCCAGCTTAGCCTGGAATCTCCAGCGTGAGCAGTGCGCTGGACAGCGACTTGCCATGCGCATCCAGCGCCAGCGAGCGCGTCACGCCGCCGGCCAGGGCACCGTGGAGTACGAAGTTGAGCGCGCCAAGCTGCGGCAGCACGTAGCGTTCGACCTCGCCGCAAACGAGTTCAGCGAAATGCGCGCGCACGCGTTCTGCCGTGACGTGCTGCTCAAGCAAGGCAAATTCTTCCGCACATTCCGGACGGAGCGCGATGACAGAGATGCATGAGATGTCGCCCTTGTCGCCGGCGCGGGTGTGGGCGAGGTCGCGGAGGGTGCGGGGCATGTCAGCTCTCCAGGATGTGCACGGCGTGCGGTGCGAGTTCAGCAGGAATCAACGTCGATTCCACCGCGATGATTTCGCGCGCGCTCTTGGTCGCCCCGCCGCCGCCCGACGGGCCGCACGTTAGCAAGGTTTCCACTTCGTTGCCGACGCGCACGGCTTCGGCCATCGATTCGGTGCGCGCGGCCACGCGCACGCGCACTTCATACGGTTCGGCATCGGCGCGGGAAAGGGCTGCGCCGTGCAGCGCATCCACGCCGATCAGCTCAAAGCGCGTTTCCGTCATCTGCACGCCGGTGAGCGCCAACCGCTCGCGCACGATGTCGAGCGCCAGCTTGCCGCGCGCCATCGCGTTGGGGCCGGCATAGCTGATCTGGCCTTCGCCGATATAGCTGTCGAGATAGCCGATCGAGACCTTCAACTGGCCCGTGCGCGGTGTGCCGGTGGCCCCTTCAATGACAACGCAGTCTTTGCCGTCGGCGTGCATGCGCACGTTGGAGAAGTCCGCCACCACATCCGGCGTGAGGTAGCGCGCCGGGTCGTGGATCTCGTACAGCAACTGCTCCTTGCACGTGGCTTCGGTGACAAGGCCACCGGCCGTGGCGACCTTGGTGATGCGCACCGAGCCGTCTTCGCCCACCTCGCCAATGGGAAAGCCCAGGCGTGCCAGGTCAGGTACGTCCTTGATGCCGGGGTCGGCAAAGTAGCCGCCGGTGATTTGTCCCGCGCATTCGAGCAGGTGCCCGGCGAGCGTGCCGCAGCCCAGGCGGTGCCAGTCGTCCATGCGCCATCCAAACGCATGGACGAGCGGCCCAAGCGCCAGCGCCGGATCGGCCACGCGCCCGGTGATGACGACGTCCGCGCCTTGCGCCAGCGCATCGACAATGCCCTGCGCGCCGAGGTACGCATTGGCCGACACCATACGTGCCTGCAGCGATGCGACTGGCGCGCCGCCATCCATCAGCGTGAAGTCCTGGCCGCGGGCTTGCAGCAGGTCGAACACGTCGTCGCCCGTCACGGCCGCCACGCGCAGCTTGAGGCCCAGCTCGCGGGCGATGTCGCGCGTGCGCTCCGCCGCCGCCTGCGGGTTGGCCGCGCCCATGTTGGTGATGATGCCGATGCCGCGTGCCGCGCAGGCCGGCAGTACTGCCCGCATGCGCGCTTCGAGCAGCGGGTCGTAGCCATGCGACGGGTCTTTGCGGCGCACCTGCTGCGCGAGCGCGATGGTGCGCTCGGCCAGGCATTCGAACATCAGCACGTCGATGTCGCCGTGCTCTGCCAGTTCCAGCGCCGGTTCGATGCGGTCGCCCGAATAACCGGCGCCGCCGCCGATGCGCAGTGTTTTCAACGCGGTCTTCATGCCATCACCACGGAAGCACGCCCAGCACCACGGCCACTGCGGTCATCAGCAGCGAGGCACCGAACAGGAAGGGGATCGAGAATTTCTGGTGGTCGGCTAACTCGATGCCGCACAGGCCCACCACGAGGAACGTCGCCGGTGTGAGCGGGCTGACCGGAAAGCCGGTGGTCATCTGGCCGAGCACGGCCGCCTGTGCCACATGCACCGGCGCAACGCCCAGCATCTTCGACGCTTCGGCCACGACGGGCACCACACCGAAGTAGAACGAATCCGGATCGAACAGCAGCGACAGCGGCATCGACAGCACGCCCAGCACCACCGGGATGTGGTGCGCCATGCCGGGCGGAATGAAATCGACCGCCGTCTTCGCCATTGCGGTGAGCATGCCGGACTTGCTCATGATGCCGGTGAACACGCCTGCCGCCAGCAGGATGCTCGCCATCATCAGCGCGGCCTTGGCGTGGGCGTCCACGCGCTGGCGTTGCTGATCGACGTTCGGGTAGTTGATCAGCAGCGCGGCCACCACGCCCAGCATGAACATCACCACCGGGTCCACCTTGCCGCTCACCATCACGCCCATCACCACGACGGTGAGGATGAGGTTGATCCAGAAATTGCGCGGGCGGCGCAGCGCCTGCTCTGCATCCGTCAGGGGGCGAGTGACGACCTGCGTGCCGCCGGCGTGGTTGGCCAGGCCCAGGCGCTTCTCCTCACGCTTGCCGAGCAGCCATGCGCACGCGAACACGAAAACGAGCCCGGCAATCTGCACCGGGATCAGCGGGTTGAAGATGTCCGTGACCGGCATATGCAGCGAGGCCGAGGCGCGGATCATCGGCCCCGTCCAGGGCAGGAAGTTCACGCCGCACGCCATCGACGTCACGCACGCCAGGATGCGGCGGTCCATGCCGAGGCGGTCATAAAGCGGCAGCATGGCCGGAATGGTGATGAGGAACGCCACCGCGCCCGAGCCGTCCAGGTGGATCAGCAGCGCCAGCAGGGCAGAACCCACCACGATGCGCGGCGGGCGGCTGCCCACGGTGCGCAGAATGCGGTCGATGATCGGGTCCAGCATGCCGGCGTCGGTCACGATGCCGAAGTACAGGATGGCGAAGATGAACATCCCCGCCACGGGCGCAACGTCCTTGATGCCGCCGATGATGAATTTGCTGGTGTTCAGCCCGAAGCCGCCTACGAGCGCGGCGATGACGGGTATGGCGATGAGCGCGACCAGCGGCGACATGCGTTTGGTCAGGATGACGACAAACAGCGCGACGATGGTCAACAGCCCGAGCAGTGCGAGCATGGTCTCCTCCGAGTGTTGGATTCGGAATCCCTGTTGGCGGGATTTCAGAGCGACTCTAGAAGTTGGCGATCTGCCTGTGAAACAGAATATTTGGATGGATTGAGCGGATTTGTCGATGAGTGGCGCCGACGCCGCCCACGAAATCCCGGCAGAATGTCGCGCATCTCAATTCACCATCCGCTGCGGGAGACATCGTGAGCGCCACCCCCACCGTCTTGATCCTCCCCGGCTGGCAGAACTCTGGCCCGGAGCATTGGCAATCGCGCTGGGAACGCCTGCATGGTGACCGCCGTGTCGAACAGCGCGATTGGTTGACCCCGAAGCGTGCCGATTGGGTGGCCGCGCTCGAAGCCGAAGTCAGCGCAGCGCCCGGCGATGTCGTTTTGGTGGCGCACAGCCTGGGCTGCGTGCTGACGGCCCATTGGGCGGCCACTTCGGCGCGTGCCGTGCGGGTGCGTGGGGCCTTGCTGGTTGCTCCGCCGCAACTGGATCACGCCGGCATGCCGCCGGAACTGGCAGACTTCCAGCCGATTCCGCAGCAGCGTTTGCCGTTTCCCGCCGTGCTCGTCTTCAGCACCGACGATCCGTTCAGCGACGCCGCCTGGAGCCACGGTCAAGCCGAAGCGTGGGGTGCGGAGCCTGTGAACCTGGGCGCGCGCGGCCATATCAATGCGGAATCGGGCCTGGGCGACTGGCCGGAAGCCCGTGCCATCGTCGCCAAGTGGATGAAAGACCTTATCTGAAGCAGCGGTATGCGGGGCTTGACCCTGAAGTTTCTTCAGGGTTTTGAATGGAGGCATGAAACCCGATCTCGCCTCCACCCTGCCTGTCCACGACCACGCCAAGCCGGAAGCCTCCGGCTGCGGCGGTTGCTGCGGTCATGCGCGACCGGTCGCAAGGAACGCTGCCCAACCTGCGCATGACCATGGCCACGATCATCACGATCACGATCACCACGGTCATGATCATGATCATGATCATGGCCACGCGCCGGTAGCCGCGGCCCCCTTCGATGCCCAAGCTCGCGCAGCCGCCACCGGCCGCACCGTCGTACGCATCGAGCAAATGGATTGCCCGACCGAAGAGCGCATGATCCGCACCAAGCTGGGTAGCGCCGATGGCGTCGTCGCGCTCGATTTCAATTTGCTTGAGCGGCATCTCACCATCCACCACACCGTTGACGATGTGGCGCCCTTCCTGGAGGCGCTGCGGGCCATCGGCATGGATGGCGAGGTGCTTGAACAGCGCGAGCGCGAGCGCCTGTCCGCAGCATCTGCGGAGCCCACCCGGATCTCGCGCCGCACGTGGCTGCTCGGTATCGGCGGCGTGACTGCCTTCGGTGCGGAAGCCATCGCCTGGTCGCTGGGCGATCACGCCTGGCCGGTGTTGGCGTTGGCACTGGCTTCCATCGCATTGGCCGGCGGTCCCACGCTGCGCAAGGGCTGGATTGCCGTGCGCGCGCTCACGTTCAACATCAACTTCCTGATGGCGGTGGCCGTCATCGGCGCGCTGCTGATCGGCAAGTGGGCCGAAGCGGCCATGGTGATTTTTCTGTTTGCTGTGGCAGAAGCGATCGAAGCACGCGCGCTGGTGCGGGCCCGCGATGCCGTGCGCGCCCTGACGGCCATCGCACCGGACACAGCAGAGTTGGCCGATGGCGCGGGCGGCTGGCGCGATGTGGCGGTCGACAGCGTTGTCGTTGGCGCGCGCGTGCGTGTGCGCACCGGCAGCCGCGTGCCGGTCGATGCGCGCATCGTGAGCGGTCGCGCGGCGCTGGACGAATCGCCCGTCACGGGCGAGAGCCTGCCGGTGGAGAAGGCCGTCGGCGACACCATCCTGGCCGGCACGATCGTCACCGACGGCGTGGTCGAGGTGCAAGCCACGGCGGTGGCTGCGGACAGCACGCTGGCGCGTATCGCCGGGGCCATCCAGCAAGCGCAATCGCAGCGCGCGCCCACGCAGCGCTTTGTCGACAAGTTCTCTTCCATCTACACGCCCGCGATGATGTTGCTGGCGTTGGCGGTGGCCGTCATCGGCCCGCTGGTCACGGCCGACGGTTGGCTGGCGTGGACCTATCGCGCACTCGTGCTGCTGGTGATTGCCTGCCCGTGCGCGCTCGTGATCTCCACGCCGGTCACGGTCGTCAGCGGCCTGGCTGCCGCCGCACGCCGTGGCATCGTCGTCAAGGGCGGCGTGTATCTGGAAAGCGGCCGGCGCCTACGCGCGCTGGCGCTGGACAAGACCGGCACGCTCACTGCCGGCCGCCCGGTGCTCGATGCGGTGATGTTGCCGGGTGGCGCCCGCCGCGCCATCGCAGCGTTGAACGCCGCAACCGACACGGCGCAATTGCATGCATTGGCAGTGGCTGCAGCGCTGGATGCCAACACCACGCACCCGATTGCCGTGGCCATTGTGCAGGCGGCCGCAGCGCACGGCGCGGTCGATGCGAACTCGGTGCAAGACCTGTCGGTGCTGCCGGGCCGTGGCGTGGCCGGCACGCTCAACGGTGTGCGCTGGCATCTGGGCAACGCGGCGCTCGTCGCAGAGCGTGGCTTCGATACCTCCGACTGGCGTGCCGCTGCGGAGTCACTGCAAGCCGAGGGCATGTCCGCCGTCACGCTCTGCGATGCGAACGGCGCCGTGGCGCTCTTTGGCGTGCGCGACCGCGAGCGCGCGGAAAGCGCCGAGGCCATCGCCGCATTGCGCGCGCTGGACGTGACGCCCGTCATGCTCACCGGCGACGACCGCCGCGCCGCACAGGCTATCGCCAAGACGGTCGGCATCGGCAACGTGCACGCGCAGCAGCTGCCGGCCGACAAGCAACGCGTGGTCGGTGAACTGGCCGCCCAACACGGCTTCGTCGGCATGGTCGGCGACGGCATCAACGACGCCCCGGCGCTGGCGCGCGCCGACATCGGTTTCGCCATGGGCGCCGCCGGTACAGCCACCGCGCTGGAAGCCGCCGATGTTGCCATCATGGACGACGACCCGCGCAAGCTCGCCAGCTTCATCCGCATCAGCCGACGCACGGTGGCCGTGCTGCGCCAGAACATCGTGCTGGCGCTTGGCATCAAGGCGGTGTTTCTGGCGCTGGCCGTGATGGGCGACGCCACGTTGTGGATGGCGATCTTTGCCGATGTGGGCGCGAGCCTGCTGGTGGTGTTCAACGGCCTGCGGGTGATGCGCGTGCGCGCTTGATGTGCCGACGCGCAAGGTCACTCGATGAGCCCAGTTAGGCGATGGGGCCGTCAGCCGAGTGGCGGGCGCTTTCGCCGGTAGGAAGCGCCTGCTCCCACGCGATCACGCCGGGGTGGCGTTTCCTATTGCGCTAGGCTGGTACCAGCGTGGAGGCCGAATCCACCTTGATGTCGTCGGACTGGACCACCGGCGTAGCGTCCACAATCTGCACATCGCTCAGCGATGCACGCCGCGAATATGCCGGTGCGCGTGTTCGCCCTCGCCATGTTCGTGACTGTGGCCTTGCGGATGGGCGGCGACGGGCTCTTCGTGCAACGACTGCAGCACGCCGCACTCAGCCACGGACGCTGCCGTCGTGCAGCGTTGCCCGATCGCCTCGATCTGGCACTTGAGATCGGTCAGCTCTGCGATACGCGCTTCAACGTGGCGCAGGTGCTCGTCCAGCAGGTTGTTGATCTCTTCGCATGAGGCCTGCGGGTTGGCCTGCAGTTCGAGTAGACGGCGGATTTCGGTGTGCGCCATGTCGAGCGACCGGCACTTCGCAATGAAGGCCAACTGCTCGACATGCTCCGGGGTGTAGACGCGATAGTTGTTGGCGGCGCGTGCAGCCGGGGGCAGCAGGCCCTGCGCTTCATAGAAGCGGATGGTCTCGATGCTGATGCCCGTGCGCTGGGCGAGTTCGCCAATTTTCATACGCGTTGAAAAAAAGAATCAGAAGACAGTCGGCTCGGCGGTGATGGCTTCGACGCCGGCGACTTTCAGGCAGGCGTCCAAGCAGGCGCGGCAGGCCGCTGCACAGGCGCTGCAGTGGCCTTGGCCGTGATGATCGCATTCTTCCGCGCATTGGGAACAGATCTCGGCGCAGTCTTCCAGAAGCAGTTCTGCAAATTCGCTGTTGCGCTCCAGGAATTTGCGCGTGAGGGCGCAATATTCGGCGCAATCCGTGCACACACCGATGCAGCGCGCCATGGCTTCGGCGTGGCCGTTCTTGCCGAATTCCGTCGCGCAGTGAGTGCAAGCGGCCTCGCATGCCTGCAGCGCCTGGATCACACTGGCAAAACGCTTGGCATTCTCTTTCGCGGTCGGACGAGTGGTCATGTCGGTTCTCCTGTAGCAGTGGATGTGCACGCTGGCGCGCTTGGGAAGGGATGAGCCCGGGCGCGGCCCGAGCCTCATCTCTTCAATTTAGCAACTCGCGCTCCACTGTGTGAGGCCGACTTGTGCGTTACACCGCTTCTGCCGCGCTCTTGCCGCTGCGCAGCATGCCGTTACCGGCGCGTGCGATCAAACGATTGACGCCGCCCACCACGGCGCGAATCGACGCCGTTGTCAGGTTGGCATCCACGCCCACGCCGAAGACGCTGCCCGCCACGCCCGGCGCGGCCATTTCTGCAAACGCGATGGCATCGGCATTGGCACCCTGGCCGAGTGCACGCTCCTCGTAGTGATGGATCGACACGGGCGCTGCCAGCACGTGCGACAGCGCATGCACCAGCGCATCGAGCGGCCCGTTGCCGGAGCCTTCGCAGATGTGCTCGCGGTCAGCAATGTTCACCACCAGGCGAATATGCTGGCTGCCGTCATCGCGCTCGGTCAGGCGGTGCGATACGTAGCCGATCGCGCCATCGCCGCGCAGATAGGTCTGCTGGAACAGCGCCCAGATGTCGGCACCGGTGGCTTCGCGGCCGCTCTGGTCGGTCAGCTGTTGCACGGTGCTGCTGAATTCCACCTGCAGGCGGCGCGGCATGGCCACGCCATAGCCGGATTCCAGCAGATAGGCGATGCCGCCCTTGCCCGACTGGCTGTTCACGCGAATGATCGAGTCATACGTGCGGCCCACGTCGGCGGGGTCGATCGGCAGGTAAGGCATTTCCCACAGCGCATCGCGCTTCTGCACCGCAAAGCCTTTCTTGATCGCATCCTGGTGCGAGCCCGAGAATGCCGTGAACACCAGATCGCCGACGTACGGATGGCGAGGATGCACCGGCAGTTGCGTGCAGTCTTCGCAGGTCCGTGCCACGTCATTGATGTGCGAGAAATCCAGTTCCGGATCCACGCCCTGCGAGTACAGGTTCAACGCAAGCGTCACGAGATCCACGTTGCCAGTGCGCTCGCCATTGCCGAACAGGCAACCTTCCACGCGATCGGCGCCGGCCATCACGGCCAGCTCAGCGGCTGCCACGGCCGTGCCGCGGTCGTTGTGCGGGTGCACCGAGAGGATGATCGAATCGCGGCGCGCCAGGTTGCGGTGCATCCATTCGATCTGGTCGGCATAGATGTTTGGCGTGGCCATCTCCACCGTGGCAGGCAGATTGAAGATGATCTTGTGTTCGGGCGTCGGCTCCCAGACTTCGGTCACCGCGTTGCACACCTCCAGCGCGAAATCCAGTTCGGTGCCGCTGAAGACTTCCGGGCTGTACTGATACGTCCACTGCGTCTCGGGCATCGTTTCCGCAATCTCGCGGATCAGCCTGGCGCTTTGCACGGCAATGCGCTTGACGCCGTCGCGGTCGGTGTTGAACACCGTGCGGCGGAACACCGGCGCCGTTGCGTTGTAGACGTGGATGATGGCGCGTTTGGCGCCCCGCAGGGATTCCATCGTGCGGCGAATCAGGTCTTCGCGCGCCTGCGTGAGCACTTCGATGGCCACGCCGTCGGGGATGTGTCCGCCTTCGATCAGCTCGCGCACAAAATCAAAATCGGTTTGGGAGGCGGCGGGGAAAGCGGCTTCGATTTCCTTGAAGCCGATCTGCACGAGCATCTTGAACATGCGCATCTTGCGCTCGGCGTTCATGGGCTCGAACAGGGCCTGGTTGCCGTCGCGCAGGTCCGTGCTCATCCAGATCGGGGCACGGGTGATGGTCTTGTTGGCCCAGGTGCGATCGGCGAGGGCGATGGTGGGGAAGGGGCGGTACTTGGTGGCGGGGTTCTTCAACATGGTGTGTGCGTCCTGTGAGATCGAGATCGGTTTCGTACAACGGGGACGGCCGCGCGGGCGGCGTCCGGGGTGGCCGGAATCGGGGTCGGGATGTGGCGGCCAGACAGCCACGGGCGCGTGGTCTGGCAACCGGTCGGTAGTCGTAGCGAAAACAGGATCGAGGCAGGCATGAGAGGCTCCAACGATTCGGCGCACGGATTGCGCCACACACAAGGCCCGTCGCCGTTTAGGGCACGGACCGGTCAAACACCGGAACGAGGGGGAAAGAGAGGTCTACGCGCTTACACGCGTAGTAGAGAAGCGGATAGCAGACCGCGCACGCACGAGAGGGTGCGGGCAGGAACGGTACGGAGGGTGGTCTGCTGAGAATGCATCTGGCGATAGTGATGGCGGCGCCGGGGTGTTGTCAAGCTGCGTGGGCGGATTCCGGACGGTTTTTTGGGACAGATGAAACACCGGATCCGAGAGCCGACGAAAACGTGTGCAGCCCGCCAGAAGCCATGTGATGTGGGCGCCAGCAGAACCCATCCGAACCTGCTTTAATACACCCCGTCCATGCCGCCAGCCCGCTATATCAAGGGGTTTATAACGGCAAGACTCCCTCACGCCCCACAAGGAGAATCCCACAATGGTCACGTTGAACATCAACGGTAAACCGGTGGAAGTTGATGCTGATCCGTCGACGCCGCTGCTCTGGGCGTTGCGCGACAACCTCGGTCTGACTGGCACGAAATTCGGTTGCGGTGTCGCGTCGTGCGGCGCCTGCACGGTGCATCTGAACGGCCAGCCGACGCGCAGCTGCGTGCTGCCGATTTCTGCGGTGGTCGGCCAGCAGATCACCACGTCCGAACACATCGCCGATGACAAGGTCGGCAAGGCCGTGCTTGACGCCTGGGTCAAGCACGACGTGGCGCAATGCGGCTACTGCCAGAGCGGCCAGATGATGAGCGCGGTGGGTTTGCTGCGCACCAAGAAGAAGCCGACCGACGCCGATATCGACAGCGCGATGGCCGGCAACCTGTGCCGCTGTGCGACGTACCAGCGCATTCGCGCGGCCATTCACGACGCGGCGAAATCGCTGGCCTGAGCCCCACCGGAGAATTCACGATGCGTATTCGAAATCTTGAAGCGCTGGCCGGTGGCGGCGCGCAACATCAGCCGGCGTCTGCGGATGCCGGGCCGGCAACGCTCGATCGCCGCAGCTTTCTGAAGCTCACGACGCTGGCTGGCGGCGGTCTGGCGCTGGGTGTGGCGCCGATGCTGGCCGGCGCGCAGGACGCCAAGGCCAAGCCGCCATCGCCGCCGCAGGCGTTCATCATCATCGCGCCGGACAACACCGTCACCGTGGCGGTCAACCGGCTCGAATTCGGTCAGGGCGTGCATACAGCATTGCCGATGGCGCTGGCCGAAGAACTCGACGTGGACTGGCGCAATGTGCGCGGCATGTTGGCCCCCGCGGGCGACCCTTACAAAGACCCGGGCTTCGGCATCCAGATGACGGGCGGTTCGACCGCGCTGAACCACTCGTTCCAGCAATACCGCGAGCTGGGCGGTCGCGCGCGTGCCATGCTGATCTCGGCAGCGGCGGAGCGCTGGAAGGTCGATCCGTCGACATGCCGCACCGCCAATGGCGTGGTCACGTCGGGCAGCCACCGCGCCACGTATGGAGAACTGGCCCAGGCGGCGATGGCGTTGCCGGTGCCGGCGCAGGTCACGCTGAAGAATCCGTCGCAGTTCCGCATTGTCGGCAAGCCGACGCCGCGCCTCGATGCGCGCGCGAAGCTCGACAGCTCGCTCAAGTTTGGCCTCGACACGCGCCTGCCCAACATGAAGGTGGCGGTGCTGGCCCGCCCGCCGCGCTTTGGCGGCAAGGTGGCCAAGTACGACGCGGCGGCGGCCAAGGCGGTGAAGGGCGTGGTCGATGTGCTGCAGATCCCGACCGACCGTGGCGGCACGGGTGTGGCCGTGATTGCCGACGGGTACTGGCCAGCCAAGCAGGGCCGCGATGCGTTGCAGGTCACGTGGGAAGACGCCGGCTCGACGGTGTCCACACCGGCGCTGATGGCGGAGTACAAGAAGCTCGCGGGCCAGCCCGGCACGGTGGCCAAGGCCGCCGATATGAGCGCAATCCAATCTGCCGCAACGCGCATTCAGGCCGATTACGAATTCCCGTACCTCGCGCACGCGCCCATGGAGCCGCTGAACTGCACGATCGATTTGCAGAAGGACGGCGGCAAGACCACGGGCGCGAAGGTGTGGGTCGGCTCGCAGTTCCAGACCATCGACCAGGGTGCCATCGCCAAGGTGCTCGGCGTATCGCCCGAGAAGATCGAGCTGAACACGATGATGGCGGGCGGTGGTTTTGGCCGGCGCGCGATCGTCACGTCGGACTACGTGGTGGAAGCCGCCAATGTGGCCAAGGCTTATGCGGCGGCCGGACATAACGGCCCCGTCAAGGTGATCTGGAGCCGCGAAGACGACATCCGCGGCGGCTACTACCGCCCGATGCACCTGCACCGCGTCAACGTGGGCGTGGACAACAGCGGCAAGGTCGTCGGCTGGGACCACGTGATCGTCGGTCAGTCGATCCTCAAGGGCACGCCGTTCGAAGCCTTCATGGTCAAGAACGGTGTGGACGAGACCATGGTCGAGGGCGTGATCGAAAACGACTACGGCTTCCCGATGCAGTTGACGGTGCACCATCCGGACGTGAACGTGCCGGTGCTGTGGTGGCGTTCCGTGGGCCACACCCATACGGCCTACGTGATGGAAACGATGGTTGACGAGGTTGCGCACGCGGCCAAGCAAGACCCCGTCGCTTTCCGCCTCGCGCGCTTTACGGGCAAGGAACATGAACGCCATCGTGCGGCGCTGCAGCTCGCCGTCGACAAGTCCGGCTACGGCAAGCGCAAGCTGCCCAAGGGTCAGGCCTGGGGCGTGGCGGTGCATGCGTCGTTCGAATCGGTGGTGGCGTACGTGGTTGAGGTGTCGGTCGACCAGGGCAAGCCGCGCGTGCATCGCGTCACGGCCGGCGTGCATGCCAACCGCGTGGTCAACCCGATGGGCGCGGAAGCGCAGATCCAGGGCGCGTGCGTGTTCGGTCTGGCGATGATTCAACCCGGCTTTGCCATCGACATCGAAAACGGCGCCACCAAGAACAGCAACTTCACCGATTTCCCGCCCGTGCGCATGCCGGACGCGCCGCCGGTGAACGTGTTCTTCGTGCCGTCGGAAGACAACCCGACCGGCCTGGGCGAACCCGGCACGCCGCCGATTGCACCGGCGGTAGCCAATGCGCTGTTCACCCTGACCGGCAAGCGTCAGCGCAAGCTGCCGTTTGAGACGGTTTAGTTTCTAGTTGTCATCATCGCGTGATGTGATGGAAGCCGGCATGCAGTCCTGTGTGCCGGCTTTCTTGTTCTTGCAGCCTCGTATCTCCCAGTTTTGCGGACCGATTCTTGCGTCCGCGATTGCGTCGTTCACCCATCGGAGGAGCATGTCATGGCATTGAATATCCTGTACACCGCCCACGCCAAGGCCACAGGTGGCCGCAACGGCCACACGCAAACCGAAGACGGCCAGGTCTCGCACGACCTGTCGGTGCCCAAGGCCATGGGCGGCCCCGGCAAGCCCAATACCACCACGCCCGAAGACCTGTTTGCCGCCGGCTATGCCGCGTGCTTCGGCTCGGCGTGCGACTTTGTCGCCAAGAGCATGCTCAAGCTCAACCCGAGCAACATCGAAATCCACTGCGATGTGGGTATCGGTACGCGCGAGGAAGGCGGTTTCGGCCTGAAGGTGGGCCTGACCGCACGGATCAGCGGTCTGTCGCAAGCCGATGCCGAGAAACTGGTGGCCCAGGCGCACCAGGTGTGCCCGTATTCGAACGCCACGCGTAACAACGTGGAAGTCACGCTCAAGACCGAGGTGGTCTGATGCCGCAGCGGCCTGTTGTTGGTGTGTTGCTGGCCGCGGGCCGCGGCAGCCGGTTCGACGCGGCGGGCGTGGCCAACAAGCTGCTTGCCCCGCTGCCCGATGGAACCCCCGTGGCGGTGCAGGCCGCGCGGCACCTGATGCAGGCGCTGAGCGACGTGGTGGCAGTGGTGCCCGCCGCTGCCACGCATGGCGCGCAGGTCGATCAACTGGCAACGCTGTTGGCCGAGGCCGGCTGCGAAGTCTTGCGCTGTCCCAATGCTGCACGTGGCATGGGCGCCAGCCTGGCTGCCGGCGTAGCCGCACGCCCGCAAGCCGGCGGGTGGATCATCGCCCTGGCCGACATGCCATGGATTGCCCCTGAGACCATCACCCAAGTCGCCAACGCAGTGGATCCACACGGTTGCGTTGCGCTCTTTCATGCCGGCCAGCGGGGCCACCCGATCGGCTTCGGGGCCGACTTCTTCGCGGGCCTGACAGCGCTCGACGGCGACGAGGGCGCGCGGCGGCTGATCGATCCTGCCAAGCTCATCTCCATCGAGACCGATGATGCCGGCATCCTGCGCGACGTCGACACGCCGGCCGATCTGGCCCGCTGATCGAACGTTTGCCCGTGGGCATGGGGTGTTCGGGGCTCAGGCGGGCGGTCCTGCGAAGATTGGCTAACAAGAGCCGCGTTTCCGGCCAACCCCACTTGTCCACAGCAACGCGCACACCGCTTGCAAAACCCCCCGCAAGCAGTTGACGGAAAAGGGTTTGTTGCACGATGTAACAGGGCTGCCGAATGTGGATAACTTTGTGCGGGTGCGCAGGTTTTACGTGCGTTGCATGTTTGCCCAAACCCGTCAAGCCCTTTTGTGGGTTGGGTCTCTGGAGGTGGCGCCGGTTATGCACAGAACATGTGGATAAGTCTGTGGGAAACACCATCCGAGCGGCGTGGCGACGGCTTTCGGTCGGCGCTGCTTGCGAATGCGGCACGGCCTCTCAGACGCGCCCGCCCTGCACATTGCAACGATTGATTACAACTTGAAACAGCAAGTCCGGCACTCGTTGGCCAAACTCCCGATACGCGATGGCTTGATCGCGACCGACGCATTCAAGGAGAAAAACATGGTTCGGGTACTGACGATTCTGCTGGCCGGTGCGACGTTGCTGACCGCAACCGGCTGTGCCGACATGACGGCACGTCAACGCAATACCGCCATTGGTGCGGGTGTGGGCGGGTTGGCCGGCGCTGCTTTGATTGGCGGCCCGGGTGCCACGCTGGGCGGTGCCGCACTGGGCGGCCTGGTGGGCAACGTATCGACGCGTTGATTTCGGTTCGACCTGCGCGTCGACTCAAAAAGAAACGGACCCGGGGTTAAACCTTCGGGTCCGTTTTTTATACCTGTGCGCGGCTTCGGGTGCGCAGCAATTCTTCCAGTGCCGACACTTCCAGCGGACGTCCAAACAGGAAGCCCTGCACTTCGTCGCACGCATGTGCAGTCAGGAAAGCCGTTTGCTCCGGGGTTTCCACACCTTCGGCCGTGACCGTCATATTCAGCGCGCGGGCCATCGCGATGATGGTCTTGGTGAGCGCCACGCAGTCGGGCACCCCAGGCACGCCGCTGATGAACGAACGATCGATCTTGATGTTGTGGATTGGCAAGCTGCGCAGATACGACAGCGACGAGAACCCGATGCCGAAATCATCGAGCGAGATGCGCACGCCCCGCGCGGCCAGGCTCATGAGCAGGCGCTGTGTCGATTGCCGGTCGGCCAGCAGCACGCTTTCCGTCAGTTCCAGTTCCAGCCGGCCGGGCGCCATGCCCGAAGCCTTGAGCGCTTCATCGACGTCGCGCTCGATCACGCCCGCATCGCATTGCCGCGCGGACACATTCACCGCCATGCGCCCCGTGAAGCCGAACTTTCGTGCCCATGCCTCGCCCTGCGCGCAGGCTTGCATGAGTGCCCAGCGGCCAAGTTCGAGGATGTAGCCCGACTCTTCTGCCACGTCGATGAACTCGGAGGGCGACACTGCGCCCAGTTCGGGGTCGGACCACCGCATCAGCGCTTCAACCGCCACCAGTTCGCCTGAGTCGAGTGCGTACTTCGGCTGATACACCAGCCGCACCTGACCGCGCGCCAGCGCACGCCGCATGCGCTCGTTGAGTGTGAAGCGGCGCAGCATCTGTGTTTCCAGCGCGCGCGAATACCGCGTGATGCGGTTGCGCCCGTTTTCCTTGGCGCGGTACATGGCGGCTTCGGCATGGCTGACCAGCGTGGCCGCATCGCCGCCGTCTTCCGGGTAGGCCGCTACACCGATGCTGGCCGACAGGTGCACTTCACGTTCGCCACCGGTGAAGGGGCGGGCCAGCGCGTCGAGCACCTGTTGTGCGAGCGTGTCGGCAGCGTTCGGGTCATCGATGGCCACGCAGAACTGGTCGCCACCGAGGCGTGCCAGCAGCGCGCGCTGGCCCGCCTTGCCGCGGATGCGCTGCGCCGCCATGTTCAGCACCTGGTTGCCCATGTGGTGCCCCATCGCCTCATTCACGGTCTTGAAGTGGTCCAGCCCGATATACAGCAGCGCGGATTCCCCGGTGGACGGCAGCGCCAGCCGCGCATCGAGCCGCTCGATGAACGCCGCGCGATTGGGCAGGCCGGTGAGCGAATCCTTGGTCTCCAGCAGGCGCAGCTGCTCGTAGGCGGAACGCTCGGCCGTGATGTCGGTAAAGATGACCAGCACCGCGTGCGGGGATGCGCTGTCCGGCGAGAACATCGGCAGCACCGATTCACGCAGCCACACGATCTGCCCATTGCCGGCCGGCACGCCCACGACGACGTTGCTGATCGCTCGCCCCGTGCGGGCCGCCAGGGTGGAGGGCCATGCGGCGCGCGGCAGGATGGCGCCGTCTTCACCCAACATCATGTCGTTCAATGCCACACGCGGGCGGCCTTTCCATGACGCGCCCGACATGCGCAGGATCTCGGCCGCGCTGCGGTTGTACGAAAGCACGCGGCCGTCGGTGGACAGCGTCAGCACGCCTTCGCTCAGATGGTTGACCACCAGCCGATACTGATCGCGCAGCTCGCGGGACTGGCGATATTCATTCTCCAGGCGCAGCAGCTTGACCAGGGCCGCGACGTAGCGGCCGCAGTCTGCGCGCAGCGTTGCGTCGTCGGGCGGGTTGGCAGTTGGGAAGAAGAGGCAGAGCAGATCATCGGCGACGGCCATGCCGCCATGTTGGGCCGGGATGCGGCACAGCCATGTCGGATGCGCGGTGTCCAACACGCGGACGAGTGCTTCGTGCAAAGCCGTGGGCGCATTGGCTTCGTGAACCAGTTCGATGGGCGCCAGCTCATTGAGCAGCGGCGCGATGCGAGCCAGTTCGATATCGAACTCACCCTGTGCCGCGGTGGGCAGGTGCGCCGCGTGGTCGTCGCGCAATGCCAGCTTCGCCCGTGCGCGCTGCGTGCCGTAGAGCCTTGCCCGCCCGGAGACGACACGCACCACCATGCACAGCGCCGACGACAAGGCAGCCTCCAGCGCCCGCAGCGCAGCATGCAGCCGCTCGCCGAGCGAGGCGGCGGAAGGCAGCGTGGAAAGCAGATGATCGAGATGCTCGTGCGGTAACGCGGCACCGATGGCTTCGGCGCTCAGCACGCGCTCGCCGGCCTTGCCCGGCAATTGCGCATCGAGCGGCAGCGGCAATCCGTGCACGACCACCTGCTGCGCTGGCAGCCCATCAAAGCGGGTTGGCGTCACCGTCAGCCTGACGCTGACCACCTCGTTGGAATCACCGGCAGAAAGTGCGGAGACGAGCTGTGCCGCCGGAATGGCCCGAGCATCGGGCTGCGTCGCATCGGCGTCTTCTCCGGTAAGGGCCTCCAGCCATGCGGGAATGTCCTGGAAGAAGCGCGAGAAGGGCTCGCCGAGCAGTTGGTCGGAGGACAGCGCCCGCACCATGCAAACGCCGGCTGCATTGGCAAAGACGATGCGGCCTTCGAGCACCACATAGAGCGGAACCGGAAGGCTTTGCGCCGACAACGGGTAGGAAATTTCGTCTGGCATCCCACGCTCCAACTGAGGCATTGCCCGGCATCTCTGTCAGCACGGACTTCGGGCGACACTGGCCGCGAGAACGCCGGCTACCGGAAGTCAGAGGCAATGGTCTTCATAATGCGCAAAAGTCGTGCGCGGCGCAAAATCTAGTTTGTGGTCGATACAACACATTTTGAATGCGTTTTGTCGGCCGCGCTGTTGTTGATTTGTCGCGCAGGTTTCAAAACGATTGGCTGCGGGTCTGGTGCGAGCGACGGTTCCATTTGGGCATGCGGGCCATGTTCACTTTCCTGGGCGGCGAAATGCTGCTCGATCCAGCGATGCGTCAGTGTCAACCCGATTGCACACATCAACACGCATGTTCCCGTTGTCAGGATGAAATAAGCGCTGATCCGTTCGACCGAACGTTCTGGAAAGAAAACAGTCGCGGCGACAAACAGCGTGCCTGCCAGTACGCCAAAGACCAAAAGCAGATAGTAAAAACGACGCGGTAAGGGCGAATTCATCGTTGTCTCATCCAACTGCAACCAAGAGGGGGGTGCTTTGAATCGTTTTACCGCCCCCGCCAAATGGCATGCCATCGCGGTGCAATGGCATGCCTGGCCGGAGGCTTGCGCATGAATTGATATTGCGTTCGCTGTACTGCTGCGATGCTGCAGTTTGCCGCCTGCGGCGCAAGCGGGAATTGCGGGACCCGGCAGCGCTTGCTATGGTGGTGGCACTGAAATACAGCGCGATACCAGTTTGCGGCCTTACATCATCGCGTACGCTAATCCGATGCGTCAATCCGACTTTCCGGTTGAAACTGAGCATCCGGTGTGGCATGAGTTGATGTCTGGCTTAGTGGGGCGGTTTGACGGGTCACGATCAAAAACGTTGAAATTTGATTTCAGTTATGAATACAATTGATCTAATATCTGATCCAGACCAGATTTCACACCAGAATTTAACGGGAGCGCATATGGCGACATACAAGGAATTGATTGCACAAAAGGCCAAACTGGAAGAGCAGATCGAAACTGCGCGCGCCAAAGAACTGGAAGCGGTTATCCAGCAAGTGCGTCAGACGGTTGCCGAATATGGTCTGACCGCTGAAGACCTGGGCCTGGCCCAGCGCCGCGGCCGCCGTGCCGGTGCGAAGGCGCCGGTGCCGGCAAAGTATCGCGACCCGAAGACCGGCGCGACGTGGTCCGGCCGCGGCCGTGCGCCGGCCTGGATCGGCAAGAACCGCGATAAATTCCTGATCGCCTGATCTGTCGGACCCTACCTGGCGCGCGCAAGCGTGCAACGTAAATGGCCCACCTGTCCGGTGGGCCATTTGCATTGCTGCGCGCGATGATCGTTCATGTATAACGACGGCATGACGCCCCGCCTGCCCAAATACCTCGAACTGGCCGACCGCATTCGGCTCGACATCCTGCACGGAGCGCTGCCGGCCGGCAGCATCGCACCCAGCGAGAATGAAGTCGCTCAGCGCTACGGTGTATCCCGTCTGACGGCGCGCCGCACGCTGAATGAGCTGGCGGCGCGCGGGCTGCTCAAGCGTTCGCGTGGGCAGCGCAGCGTGGTGCTCGATCGCGTGGGGCCGCATCGGCCGGTGCTGTATGCGCCGGGCCAGTCTGACGCCGCGCTGGAATATGTGCCGGGCGCCGTCTATACGGTCAGTGCATTCCGGCTGGAGGCGGCCGACGACACCGTGGCCGCCGCACTCGACCTGTCGGTGGGCGCACAGGTGGCGTTTGTCGAGCGCCGTGCTCAGGTGGCGGGGCAGCCCATCATGCTGCTGCGTACCTGGCTGACGTCGCGGCTGGCGGCGATGCTGGAGGCGCGCGACTTTGAGGATCGCCTGTTCGTGCAGGTGTTTCAGCGCGCCAATCTGACTATCGCGCGCTCGCGCGAGGCACCGCTGGCTTGTGTGGCCGACGCCCACCAGGCTGCGCAGCTGGGCGTGGATGCAGGCGTGCCGCTGGTGCGCGTGCGCCGCATCGGCTACAGCGTGGCGGACACGCCGATTTCCCTCACGTACTGCGATTTTTCGCCCGAGCGCTACACGCGCGAAGTCGACATCCGGGTGCTTCAAAACGACTGAAAGCGCACTGCGCCAGACCGGTGCAGAAACGGCGCCACACACCCCGCGATGGGGACTTGTCCGCCTGGGGTATTCAAGCTAGTCTGCGCCCCTTCCCAGGAAAACGTATTCATTTGTGAAGCGACGCTTTGCCGACAACGTATTGGCACGGCAGTTGCATTCACGGCGCCATCTCAGCGGCGGCGGGTTGAGCCACCTGCCGCCTCAACGCTGATTCAGTCGATTCAACACAACGGAACCACACGAGGGAGAACTCAACAATGCAACTCAAGCGACGTTTTTCGCTGGCCGTGCTGGCTGCCGCCGCCGGTTTGACCGCAGGCGCAGCGCAGGCCCAATCGTCTGTGACGCTGTACGGCCAGGTGGATGCCTGGGCCGGCGCCACCAAGAACCTGGGCCAGGACCGCGCATGGGGTGTCAACTCGGGCGGCATGTCGACGTCGTACTGGGGCCTGAAGGGCAGTGAAGATCTGGGCAACGGCCTGAAGGCGATCTTCACGCTGGAAGCGTTCTTCCGCCCTGATACGGGCAAGTCCGGCCGCTTTGATGGCGACCACTTCTTCGCACGTAATTCGTTTGTCGGCCTGCAGTCGAACACCTGGGGCTCGATCAAGCTCGGCCGCAACACGCCCCCGTACTTCGTTTCGACGATCCTGTTTAACCCGTTCATCGATTCGTACACCTTCTCGCCGATGGTGTTCCACACCTACCTCGGCAACGGCCGTTCGGGCGCCGCGGGCATCTCGGGCCTGGTGGGCGATTCGGGCTGGGACAACTCGATCATGTATTCCACGCCGGACATGGGCGGCCTGACAGGTACCCTGATCTACGGCGCAGGCGAGCAAGCCGGCCACAACGGCCAGAACAAGTGGGGCGGCAGCCTGCTGTACTTCCGCGGCAATTTTGCGGCTACGGCGGCGTTCCAGCAGGTGCGCTACGACAGCGCGCCGGGCGACCTGAACAGCCTGGTGGCTGGCTTTTCGCGCCAGACGGCGGGGCAGCTGGGCGCGACGTATGACTTTGGCGTGGTCAAGCTGTACGGCCAATACCAGTACATCAAGAACACGATCAGCACGGGCGACGCCAAGAGCAACGGCGGCCAGCTCGGCGTGTCGATCCCGGTCGGCCCGGGCAGCATCCTGGCCTCGTACGCGTACACGAAGACGTCGGGCGCCGCAGACGTGAAGCGCAACACCTGGGCAGTCGGTTACGACTATTCGCTGTCAAAGCGCACCGATGTGTATGCGGCGTATTTCCGCGACAAGGTGTCGGATCTGTCGACGGCCGACACCTTCGGCGTAGGCGTCCGCGCAAAGTTTTAAGCTTTTCGCGATCTGCTTTCCTTGTCGCCGCCCGCGTCTCGACAGCGTGGGCGGCCATGTGCAACGGCGTCCGGATTCCGGGCGCCGTTTTTTGTCGTGTGGACAACCGGCCAGGGCTGGCGTCAGCCTGTGCGCGCCAGGCGCAGCGGCCGGGCGGGCGGCGGAGCGGTCTCCGCTCCAATGTTCGGCTGATTCAGCAGCATGGCGCCGCGCTGCGTAGCAACAAAGACGGCCTCGGTACGGCTGCGTACTTCGAGCCGACGATACAGCGCGTTGATATGCGCCTTTGTTGTCGCCTCGGAAATGCTCAGCATGCGGCTGATGGTTTTGACCGGATGCCCGCGTGAGAGCAAGACCAGAATCTCATATTGACGCTGTGTCAGGCCGAGCAAGGCGCAATCGTCATTACCATTTCCGCTGGAAGAACCTGCCGCATTGGCTTCGGGCCGTGTCAGCACAATCGATGCCGGCACATAACGGCCGCCCGCGAGCACCAATTCCAAAGCTGCCGCAATCAATTTGCCGGAATAGCTTTTCAGCAGATAGGCCGAAACATTCAATTGCATCAGCGTGCGCACATGCGCGGCGGAATCGGTTTCGCCGAGCACGGCAACGTGTCGGGGATGGGGCTGCTGCAACAGCCGCGAGAGGGCCGGCAGATCGTCGATGCCGGGCAAGGGCAGGCCGATCAGGGCCAATTCGGCGTCCGCATGCGCCGCAAGATTTTCAAAGAGGGCTTCGTCCGGCTCGACGCTGACCACCTCGCTAATGGCCGGCAGGGATTGCAACACATGGGTCGCGCCGGCACGCACCAAAGGGTGTGCCTCCACTACGATTGATTTCACTGCGCCGCCTGTCTGGTTATGGTTTGTTTGTCCATTTCCGGAATCAGCTTGTTGCCGCGTCTATATTTGAACCTGCGGTCCAAAATGAATGCGGCCGTGCCCATGGAAAATGCTTTTAGCGCGCGGTCTCGGTATATTTCCCCGTTCAACCGGCAGTCACCGCGGTGCGGTGCCGTCGGGCCGAAACCTTGGCACGCCATTAGGCGCAATTTCCTTCCGGTTTTTCTTGTTTATGTCGCCAGGCGCGGAGGATTAACTCCGCCGAAATCGCAGAATAAATCCCCAGCATGCTTGTTGCACCCATCAATGGGATGTAAACCTTTTTGTTTACCCCGATTGGTGGTGTGCTAGACCCCTCTATACATAGCAGGATCAGACGGCAGCAGCTAGCCCCACTTCACGCCCATTGACGTGGGCGTAAAGGGCGGCTTTTGTGCTCAAAAGATGGGTTCTGGTGGCTTATTGCGCGACCACCGAGAAGCGCGGCATCGACAGCGGCTGTTTGCCGTCACGGCCGTAGGGCGTGCCGCCGCCGTTGTTTGCGGCATGCAGGACAGACAGTGCGTTCTGCGTGGCGCGCAGGCGCAGGTCGATCAGGGTGCCGTTGTCGATGTTGCGCTGGCGCAGCAGGCGGGCCAAGGCCAGGTTCTCGTCGAACAGGCGGCTGGCGTTTTCGTCGGTGCGCAGGTATTTGACCAGCCCGTACGGATCGGCCCCGCCATGCTGGGCCCACCACAGGCGGCGGTCGCGGTCGGCCTCACCCAGGGCGGCGAGCTGTTTTTGCTTGGTCTGGGTGATGCGTTCGAGCTCGACCATGTCGCCATCGCGCAACGCCTGCGCTTCGGCATCCAGGGTGAGGGTGGCGGCGCGCAGCAGTTCCTGCTCGTCGGCAAGGGTGCGGATCAGCAGTGTGTTGTCCATGGTGACTACCTCAGGCTCAGGCTTGGAAGCTTGGGCAGCCGCCGGCTGGCACACCGCCCCGCCGCGATCAGTCCGAACGGACCGGCGGCGTCGGAAAATACAGGGGACGGACGACGGGAAATCCCCGTCAGACCTTCTTGGAGCGCGTGGAGAGCAGCGATTGCGCGTCGGAAAGCGCCGCATCGGCGATCTTGCCGGCGTCCATCTTGAGCGTGCCGTTCTGAATGGCAGTGCGGATCTGCTCGACGCGCGCGGCGTCGAAGTCGCCGCTGCCCACTTGGCGCGAGACTTGTTGGACCGACAGCGACGGCGAATCGCCAGTGTGGCGCGTGGTGCCCGAAGCCGTCGTGGTGGCCGGGGACGAGCCGGTGGCGCGCGTCGACCCGGACGCAGCGTCCTTGGTCGGCGCAACGGCCGGCGTGTTGTTCACGATATGGTTGATTTTCACGGGTGTCTCCGAAGAGCGCGTTCATCCTAACACCCATATCGGCCAACCCCGGCCCAAACTTTAGCGGCAGGTATCGATTACGCATCACAGCAGAAAAGTGATCCGCCGTTATCAATTTGATCTTAAAACTGGATCGCCACGACGCCGGCGGACTGTGCGATGCCCGAGACGACATTGCCGTTGGCGGTTCGCACCTGGGCCACTTGGCCTACAGCGGCCTGGTTCAAGGCCCGACCGTCGCTGCTGACCTGGAAGCCACCGCCCTCGGCAATGAGCTTGACGGTCTGGCCGGCCTGCACCGCCATCGGCAGGCGCAGGCTTTCCGCGCGCAGCGGCTGGTTGGCGGCCACGCTGGTGAGCAGTACATGTCCCACCACATCGGCCGGCTGCTGCACGACCGACGCCGGCAGCGTGGAGAGATCGCCGGTACGGGCCTCCAGATCGCCCAGATCGAGCGTCTTGCCCGGCGACAGCTGGTGCGAGGCGACGTAATACGTCCCCGTAATCTGAATCGTGGCCGGCACCCAGGCCGCCCAGGCATGCGGCGACCGGCAGCGCACGCCTACTTGTATACGGCCGCGCAGGCGGTTGGCCGCGGGCAGCATCAGGTCGATCTGGTCGCAAGGCTGGTTGGCCACGCGTGCATCCACGGGGCCAACTTCCACCGACGCACGTGGCACGCCCGTCTCATTCGTGCCGCCCAGGATGTCCAGTTGCGACTGCAGCTGTTGCTGAATCTGCATCTGGATGGCGTTCGGGCCCTGGATGGTGGTGGGCTGCGCGGCCTGCTGCGCCACTGGAGCCTGGGCCGGCGGATAGCCGACGCGCACCATGCCCTGTGCATGCGCCAGGATCGGGTGCACGACGCTGGCCAGCAGGCCCAGCGCCAGGATCAGCAGCAGCTTGCGCTGGCGCCCCGCCAGCGGCATGGCCTTGGTGGCAGGTCGGGTCGGGTGGTGCGCGCTGCGCGCAAACCGCGTGGACATGGAGAGCCCCTTCATCAAAAGTCCAGTGAAGTGTAGCCACGCGTGCGCGAGCGCCAAATGCGGAAATGTCGGCCAATCCCCCCCTTATTCGGACGAATGGTCTTGCACACCGGCCCCTAGACTTTGCAACGTGGTGAAGTCCCTGGCGTTGTGCGGTTCCTGGCCGTACAGCCTGCCCCGGTGGAAGGTTTCCCGGCCAACCTCTGGATTCGCAGACAGGTCTTTTCCACTGAGGCTGCATGACGGCAACTCAGCAAGACAAGCGGTTCAGCGGTTTTGGAGACGGCATCGGCGGTTTTGAAGGGGCCGCTGATGCCGGGCCCTCCTGCCGAACGGAACGCGCAACAAGCAAACGCAAGACGGAACGCAACCCCGGCGGGTGGCAGCAATCACCAGGACGCCACGCGCAAGGAATGACAGACATGGTCGACAAGCTGGATCAGTTGTTCGGTTTTCAGGAGCAGGCGTTGCACCTGCGCTCGCAGCGGCACCAGATTCTGGCCTCGAACATCGCCAACGCCGATACGCCCAACTACAAGGCACGCGACTTCGACTTTCAGTCGGCGCTGCAGAAGGCGGTCGGCCAGCAAGGCGGTAACAGCCTGCCGATGTCGGCAACGGCTGCGGGCCACCTGAGTGTGGATGGCGCGCCGGCCGGCGATGTGTCGCTGATGCAGGCATCGCTCTCGCAGCAGACCAAGGCGCTGCAGGGCGAGGTGCAGTACCGCACGTCGCAGCAGCCGTCCATCGACGGCAACACGGTCGACATGGACGGTGAGCGCATGCGCTTTGCCGACAACACCGTGCGCTACGAGGCCGACCTGAGCATCGTGACGCAAAAGATCAAGTCGATGCTGGCGGCCATTCAGAACAGCTAGCGCGATGTAGCAACAGCAGCAAGAGCAGCAAGAGCAGCAAGAGCAGCAGACAGGCATTAAGACGACCGCGCAGCAATCACGCGCGGCGAAAGAGGGGCGGGAACTGTGTGGCGCTCCGGGCCGGGAGATAGCGGTCCGGAGCAAGCCGCCATACAGAACACCGGATGGGTCCGGCAGCCATGCCGGCAACAGTGTTTGAAGACATCGGAATCAACATGTCGCTATTCAAGGTGATGGATGTAGCTGGCAGCGCGCTCACCGCGCAGTCCAAGCGCATGAACGTGGTCGCCTCCAACCTGGCCAACGCCGAAAGCGTGACGGGCCCGGACGGAACGGCGTACCGCGCCAAGCAGGTGGTGTTCTCGCCCGCGCAGCAGTCTGACGACTACGCCACCGGCGTGTCGGTCGACCGCGTGGTGGAGGACACCGTCACCCCCATGAAGCGCATGCACCAGCCGGGCAACCCGCTGGCCGATGCCGACGGCTACGTGACCATGCCGAACGTCGATGTGGTGGACGAAATGGTCAACATGATTTCTGCGTCGCGCTCGTACCAGGCCAACGTGGAGGTCGCCAACACCACCAAGACGATGGCTTCCAAGGCTCTGACCCTGGGCCAGTAAGCGGCACATTCCTAGCGAGACAAGAACATGACCGTCAGCTCAACGACCAACACGACCAGCACCGCGGGCACGACCTCCGGCAACCAGCTTGCCATCACCAAGGGCAGCGACCTGCAGAACACGTTCATGCAACTGCTCGTGGCGCAGTTGAAGAACCAGGATCCGCTCAACCCGATGGACAACTCGCAGATGACCTCGCAGCTTGCGCAGATCAACACTGTGAACGGCATCCAGCAGCTGAACACCACGATGTCGAGCATGCTCACGCAGAACGCGACCACGCAGGCGTCGTCGATGATCGGCCGCACGGTGCAGGTGCCCACTAGCAACCTGACGCTGGCATCGGGCGCGGCCAACTTCGGCGTCTCGGTGCCCAACGGCGCCGACGATGTCGTCGTCACGATCACGAACGCCGCAGGCGTTGCCGTGCGCACTGTCGACCTCGGCCAGATGACGGCCGGCAGCGGCAACTACACCTGGAACGGCAAGGACGACAAGGGCAACCAGCTCGCCGATGGCGCCTACTCCATCAAGTTGACGGCCACGCAGGGCGGGAAGGTCGTCACGGCAAACGCCCTGGGCACCGACAAGGTGGCCGGCGTCACCATCAACAACGGCACGATGCAGCTGGTGTTGGCCTCTGGCGGAACCGCCAAGCTGTCCGACGTGGCATCGATTCAGTAACCACGGGTCAACTGCGGGCAGACCCCGCGCTTCTATCTTCTACGGGAGAACACAATGGGATTCCAGCAAGGCCTGAGCGGTCTCGACGCCGCCGCTGCCAACCTCGACGTGATCGGCAGCAACGTGGCAAACGCCAACACTGTCGGCTACAAGAAGTCGACCGCCGAATTTGGCGACGTGTACGCACGCTCGCTGGTGGGTGCGTCCGACAACCAGATCGGCCAGGGCGTGAGCGTGACCAAGGTCTCGCAGTCGTTCACGCAGGGCAATGTGACCAACACCGGCAACCCGCTGGACATCGCGATCAACGGCACGGGCTTCTACCGTATGGTCGATCCGTCCAGCGGCCAGGTGTCGTACACGCGTAACGGCCAGTTCCAGACCGACAAGAATGGCTTCATCATCTCGGCCACCGGCCAGAACCTGACGGGCTACGGCGTGGATTCGACCGGCAAGGTCAATACCGCCGTGCTGACCAACCTGAAGATTCCCGTCAATGACCTAGCGCCGCTGGCCACCACCAACACCGCATTCGGTGTGAACCTGGATGCGGCGGCCACGGTGCCGACCACCACGCCGTTCTCGCCCACCAACTCGGCCACGTTCAACCACTCGGTTTCGGAGCAGGTGTACGACGGTACGGGCACGGCCCACATGCTGACCAACTACTACGTGCGTACCGCCGCCGGCTGGGATGTGTATTCGCAGGTGAATGGCAACAACCCGACGGGCGGCAACCCCGTGACGTCGCTCACGTTCAACAGCAGCGGCCAGCTCACCTCGGCACCCAGCAAGGTCAACGTGGCCTTTGGCGGCATGAGCATCGCCACCATGGATTTCACGGGTACCACGCAGTACGGCGGCGGCTATAACGACACCGCCCCGGGCGTGACGCAAGACGGTTACGCCACCGGCCGCCTGGCCAGCTACACGGTCGGTACCGATGGGACCGTCACCGCACGCTACTCCAATGGCCGCACCTCGACGCTGGGCCAGATCGCCATGGCCAACTTCAAGGCACCGGAAGGCCTGCAGAACATCGGTGGCAACCAGTGGGTGGAAACGTCCAACTCCGGCGCGCCGAACCTGGGCACGCCGGGCATGGGTTCGTTCGGCCTGCTGCAATCGTCGGCGGTAGAGCAATCCAACGTGGACCTGTCTGCGGAACTGGTCAACATGATCATTGCCCAGCGCTCGTATCAAGCCAACGCGCAGACCATCAAGACGCAGGACACCATCCTGCAGACGCTGGTGACGTTGTAATTGTCGTTGCCTCAAGCTGACTGACCGCACACCAAGGACACTCGCATGGACCGCTCGATCTACGTGTCGATGACTGGCGTAAAGCACCTGTTTGACCAGCAGGCTGCCAGCGCCAACAACCTCGCCAACGCCAGCACCACGGGCTTCAAGGCGCAGATCGACGCGTTCCATACGGTGGGTGTGCAAGGCGATGGCTCGCCCACGCGCAGCTACGTCATGGCTTCGGCCATCGGTACGGACCTCGCACCCGGCCCGATCGAGACCACCGGCCGCAGCCTGGACGTGGCCATCGACGGGCCCGGCTTCTTTGCCGTGCAGACGCCGGATGGCGGTGAGGCTTACACCCGCGCCGGTACGTTCCAACTGGGCCCGGACGGCACGATCCAGACGCTCTCCGGCCAGCCCGTACTGGGCGACGGCGGCCCGATCACGCTGCCGCCCAACACCACGGTGCAGTTTGCCAAGGACGGTACGGTCAACGCGATCAGTGCCGACAGCCGTACGCCGCCGGTGTCGCTGGGCCGCCTGAAACTGGTGAGCATCGACCCGGCGAACATCGACCGCGGCGCGGACGGCCTGTTCCGCCAGCGCGACGGCCAGGACGCAGGCGTGGATGAAAAAGTCCGCATCACCGGCGGGGCGCTGGAGGGCAGCAACGTCAACCTGACCGACTCGCTGGTCAACATGATCGAAATCTCGCGCCAGCTCGAAATGCAGATGAAATCGCTGCACACGAGCGACACGAATGCCCAGTCGGCCAATGAACTGCTGCGCCACGCCTGAACGGCCGGCGCATTGAATTGAATCAACCAAGGACTCGAACATGATTCGCTCCCTGTGGATTTCCAAAACCGGGATGGACGCCCAGCAATCGCAGCTGGATGTCATCTCGAACAACCTGGCGAACGTCAACACGACGGGCTTCAAGCGCTCGCGCGCCGTGTTCGAAGACTTGCTGTATCAGAACGTGCGCGAGCCGGGTGCGCAGTCGTCGCAACAGACCACGCTGCCTTCCGGCATGCAGATCGGTACGGGTACGCGCATCGTCGCCACCGAGCGCCTGCACACGCAGGGCAACCTGCAGCAGACCGGCAACTCGACCGACGTGGCCATCAACGGCAACGGCTTCTTCCAGGTGCAGATGCCCGACGGCACGCTGGCCTATACGCGTGACGGCAGCTTCCAGATCAACGCACAGGGTCAGCTGGTGACCTCCAGTGGCTACCCGGTCCAGCCGGCCGTGACGGTGCCGCAGAACGCCACCAGCCTGACGATCGGCAAGGACGGCGTTGTGACGGTCACCACGCCGGGCACGGTCAACAACACGCAGGTGGGCACGTTCCAGCTGGCCAACTTCATCAACCCGGCCGGCCTGCGCAGCATGGGCGAAAACCTGTACGCCGAAACCGAAGCGTCGGGTACCGCCAACCTTGCCAACCCGGGCTCGAACGGTGTGGGCGCGCTCAACCAGAACTACGTTGAAACGTCCAACGTGAACGTGGTGGAAGAAATGGTCAACATGATCCAGACGCAGCGCGCGTACGAGATCAACAGCAAATCGGTCCAGACGTCGGACCAGATGCTGGAGAAGCTGTCACAGCTTTGAGCTGGACAGCGCAGTTTTTGAGGATGTAGTGCGATGCATACCCCCCCGGTTCACTCGCTCCAGTATGGCAAGCACAGCGGCCGCGCTGTGCTAGCTGTTCGAGTCGTTCGATTGGTCGTGCTCGGCACGGCCGCCTTGCTCGCTACGGCGTGCGGCATGCTGCCGCCGCCTGCTCCGATCGTGCAAGGTCCGACAACCGCGCGCCCGCCGATGCCGGTGATGGCGCCGCGTCAGAACGGGGCGATTTACCAGGAAGTGGCATCGGGCAGCGGTGGGTTTCGCGGTATGTTCGAAGACCGCCGCGCGCACATGGTGGGCGACACGATCACGATCGTGATCACCGAGAACACGGCGGCCAGCAAGCAGACTTCGGGCAGCGTCAACCGCACGGGCAGCTTGACCGCTTCGGTGCCGACATTTGCTGGCATGAACCCGGGCGTGCTGTCGCTGCTGGGTGTGTCGGCCAGCGACGCAAACAAGTTCGACAGCAAGGGCGCCAACGGTGCGCAGAACAACTTCACGGCCACCATCACGGTGACGGTGGTGGAGGTGCTCTCCAACGGCAACCTGGTGGTCAGCGGCGAGAAGCAGACCGCCGTGGGCCAGGGCACCGAGTCGGTCAAGTTCTCGGGCGTGGTCAACCCCACGACCGTCAACAATCAAAACACCGTGCTGTCCACCCAGGTGGCGGACGCACGCATGGAATATCGCGGCACGGGCTATGTGGCCGAGTCGCAGCAGATGGGCTGGCTGTCGCGGTTCTTCCTGACCGTGTCGCCGTTCTGAGGAATCTGCCATGACTTTGCATCGCATCATCGGCGCAGCCCTGGTGGCACTGAGCGCAATTTCGGCGGTGGTTCCGAGCACGGCACACGCCGACCGCATCAAGGATCTGACCACCGTTGCCGGCGTTCGCGACAACGCGCTGATCGGCTACGGCCTTGTCGTCGGCCTGGACGGCAGCGGTGACCAGACCACGCAGACGCCGTTCACGGTCCAGAGCTTCAACAACATGCTCACGCAATTCGGCATCAACGTGCCGGCCGGCGCGAGCATCCAGCTCAAAAACACCGCTGCCGTGGTGGTGACGGCCACGCTGCCCGCCTTCGTGCGGCCCGGCCAGACCATCGACGTGACGGTGTCGTCCATCGGTAACGCCAAGAGCCTGCGCGGCGGCACGCTGCTGCTCACGCCGCTCAAGGGCGTGGACGGCCAGCTCTACGCATTGGCACAGGGCAACGTGGTGATTGGCGGTGCGGGCGCATCGGCCAATGGCAGCAAGGTGCAGATCAACCAGCTCGGCGCGGGCCGCATCGCCAATGGCGCCACGGTGGAGCGCGCCGTGCAGGCCACGGTGGGCGAGGCGGGCAGCATCCAGCTCGATACGGGCACGACGGATTTCGGCACCGTGCAGAACATCGTCACCGCCATCAACAAGCAGTTCGGCACGGATACGGCGCAAGCCGCCGACGGCCGCACGATCAACGTGCGCGCACCTGCGCTGGCGTCGGACCGCGTGGGCTTTCTGGCCAAGCTGCAGAACATTGACGTTACGCCGGCGCTGGCCGCCGCGCGTGTGGTGGTCAACGCCCGCACGGGCTCAGTGGTGATGAACCAGCTCGTCAAGCTCGAGCCCTGCGCGGTGGCGCACGGCAGCCTGTCGGTCACCATCAGCACGGACCCGGTGGTGAGCCAGCCCGCGCCCTTCTCGCAAGGGCAGACGGTGGCGGGCGCGCGCTCGAACATCGAGGTCAAGCAGCAAGGCGGCAGCCTCATCAACGTCAAGGGCGGCACCAACCTGGCGGATGTGGTCAAGGCCATCAACGCGATTGGCGCCAACCCGCAAGACCTGATCTCGATCCTGCAGGCGATGAAGGCGGCCAACGCGCTGCGCGCCGACCTGGAAATCATCTGACGCTGCGGAGGCCACGATGAACCAAACCGACCTCACCAGCCGCCTGGCGCTCGATTCCCGAGGGTTCGAGTCGCTCAAGCAGACGGCGCGTACCGATCCGAACGGCGCGGCCAAGACCGTCGCCAAGCAGTTCGACGCGATCTTCGTGAACATGATGCTCAAGCAGATGCGCGATGCATCGCCGCAGAACGGGCCGCTCGATTCGTCTTCAAGCAAGATGTACACGTCGATGCTCGACCAGCAGCTGTCGCAGACCATGGCCTCGCGCGGCGTGGGCGTGGCAGATCAGCTCTTGAAGCAGATGCTGCGTCAGGCCAACCATGTGAACCCGGATGCGGGTGGCAAGGTGAATACCGCGCTGTCCAATACGACGGCGACCAATACCGCGCTGCCGGGGGCCGCCGGTGCCACTAGCGATGCCGCCAAGGCCATCGCCCGTTCGTCGCTCAACAGCATGGCTGCAGCTGTTGCGCCCGGCACGGAAGACGACGGCTCGGGCATCAGCACCGTGCCGCGCCCGGGCCTGGAAGAACGCGTGCAGCGTGCGCTGGCCGCGTTGCGCAAGCAGGCGGACGCGCAGGCGCAGAGTCCAAGCGCGCCGCCCGAGGTCGATCTGTCGACGGTGGCATCGGAGCCGCGCGGCGAGCGCATGACCAGCTTCTACAACAAGCTGATCGGCCACGCATCGCAGGCTGCGCAGGAAACCGGCATTCCGGCCAACTTCATGATCGGCCATGCCGCGCTGGAGTCCGGCTGGGGCCGCCGCGAGATCAAGGCAAAGGACGGCACGAACACGCACAACCTGTTCGGCATCAAGGCCGGTGGCTCGTGGGCCGGCAAGACTGCCACGGTGACCACCACCGAATACATCGGCGGCGTCGCCCACAAGGTTCAGGAGAAGTTCCGCGCCTACAGCTCGTACGCCGAGGCGTTCAAGGACTACGCCAATCTGTTGGCCAACAACCCCCGCTACAGCAACGTCGTGGCAGCCGGCAACGGCAACGATGCGGCGTCGTTCGCCAAGGGCTTGCAGCGCGCAGGCTACGCCACCGATCCGAACTACGCCCACAAGATCATGGCGGTGCTCAAGCAGATCGCCTAAGTGACTTAGTAAGCATATTTTGCAACATCGGCCGGCTCAAGTTTGTTCTTGTCCGGCCGATGTTGTTTCTAGAGCTTATTTCGGCGGCTTCGTGCTGCCCGCACCGAGACAACTATGAGCAGCTCCCTTCTGAATATTGGCGCGTCCGGCCTGCGGGTGGCCGATATCAACCTGCAGGTGACCGGCAACAACATTGCCAACGCCAGCACGCCCGGCTATTCGCGCCAGGAAGCCGTGCAGACGGAAAACATTCCGCTCTACGCGGGCGTGGGCTATCTCGGCCAGGGCGCCAACGTCACGACCGTCAAGCGCATCTACGACCAGTTCCTGACGGCACAGGTGCAAAGCGGTCAGGCCTCGACCAGCGCAGCCGATCAGCTCAACAGCCTGGTGTCGGGCCTGAGCAAGTACATGTCGGACAGCAACAGCGGCCTGACTTCGTCGCTCACCAGCTTCTTCAACGCTGCCGATGGCCTGGCCTCCAAGCCTTCGGACACCACCGCGCGCCAGGTTTTCCTGAACGCTGCAGCCGGCCTGCAAAGCCGCTTCAATTCGATTGCCGGCCAGTTGAGTTCGCTCAACAGCCAGGTCAACACGCAGGTGCAGACGCAGATCAGCGCGGTCAATGGCACCGCGCAGCAGATCGCCGCGTTGAACGACCAGATTTCCAAGGCGGAAGCGTCGACCGGTCAGCCGGCAAACGATCTGCGCGACCAGCGCGACCAGCTTGTCCAGACGCTCAATCAGTCGATCAAGGCCAGCGTGGTACAGACCGGCGACGGCCAGTTCAACATCTACGTGGGCAACGGCCAGGCGCTCGTGCAGGGCAACCAGAGCTACCAGCTGACGGCGGTGCCGTCGCAGTACGACCCGACGCAATTGTCGGTGGGCTACAAGAGCCCGGGCGGCACGGTCAACATCGACGACAGCCAGCTCGGCGGCGGGGCGCTGGGCGGCCTGATGGATTTCCGCAACAACACGCTCATTCCGGCGCAGAACAGCCTTGGCCGCCTGGCCACGGCCGTGTCGGCCGACGTGAACGCGCAGAACAAACTCGGCATGGACGCCAACGGCAAGATGGGCACGGACCTCTTCTCCGTGGCCAACCCGAGCGTCGCGCCCAGCACCAACAACACCGGCAGCGGCTCGCTCACCGCCAGCATCACCAACGCCAATGCGGGGCAGGGCTACGACTACCAGGTCAAGTACCAGGGCGGCGCCTACACCGTTTCGCACTATCCGGACGGCTTCGCCTCCGTAACGGTGTCGAGCTGGCCGACCACGATCGACGGTGTCACGCTCAACCTGTCGGGCACGATGAACAGCGGTGACTCGTTCCTGGTGCGCCCGACCGCCAACGCGGCGGCCACCATGCAGACGCTCACCACCGACTACCACAACGTGGCCGCAGCGTCGCCGGTGGTGCTCAACCAGGGCAGCAACAACACGGGCAGCGCCTCGGTGTCGTCGCTGGGCGTGGACAGCACGTATGCCGGATCGCCGCTCACCTCGCCGATCAACCTGACGTACAGCTCGGCCGTTGGCGGCTCGCTGTCGGGCTTCCCGGGCAGCGTCACCGTCACGGTGGGCGGCACGTCGACCACGTACGCGGGCGGCACGGCACCGTACACGCAGGGCGCGACGTACGCGTTCAACGGCGTACAGATGAAGCTTTCGGGTTCGCCCGGCAACGGTGACACATTCGCCATTTCGGCCAACACCGCCAACAGCACCGACAACCGCAACGCCAGCGCGCTGGCCAAGCTGCGCAACAGCAATCTGCTGGACGGCGGCACGACCTCGATCGGCTCGGCGTGGAACAACCTCGTCACCCAGGTGGGTGTGCAGGCCAACCGCGCCAGCACCAACCTGACCTCGCAGAAGGCGCTGCTGGCCAGCTCCACGCAACAGCAGCAGTCGGTGTCGGGGGTGAACCTGGATGAGGAGGCGATGAACCTGATGAAATACCAGCAGGCCTACCAGGCCTCCGCCAAGGTAATGCAGACGGCCAATTCGCTGTTCGCCAGCCTGCTGTCGATTGCCGGCGGCTGATCGGGCAGCTGAAGAAAACGCCCCGCCTGCCGATAACGTCCTAAAGCCCTTCGTCCGGACCGATCATGCGAGTCAGTAGCGCCCAATTCTTTGCCGCGTCTTCCGCTTCGATGCAGAACACGCAATCGAACCTGCTCACGCTGCAGCAGCAGATTGCGAGCGGCATCGCGCTCACCAGTGCGGGCGACAACCCCAGCGCGTTTGGTCAGATGGCGCAATTGCAGCAAACGCAGGACACCAACGACCAATACCAGTCCAACCGTGACACCACCGACGCGCGCCTGACCAGCGTGTCTTCGGCGCTGACCAACCTGGTGACCACGCTGCAGCAGGGCAAGCAGACCTTGGTGGGCGCCAACACCTCGCTGATGACGGAGTCACAGCGCGTTGGTGTGCTGGCGCAGGTCAAGCAGCAGTACCAGCAACTGCTGTCGACGGCCAATCAGCGCGATGCCGCGGGCGTAGCCCTGTTTGGCGGCGCCAACGGCACGACCGATCCGTTCACCAACACCGGCGGTTCCGTGCAATACGTCGGCAGCGGCCAGCCACCCGTGGTGCAGGTGTCCCAGAACATCTCGATGCCGAATTCGGTGGCGGGCGATTCGGTGTTCGTGCGCATCCCCAACTCGGATGCGTCCAACCCGAACGCTAATCAGAGCATCTTCAAGACGTACGAGAAGCTGATCACGGCGCTGTCGACCCCGATCAACGCAGCCACGCAGGCTACCGACGTCGCCAACCTGCAAAAGGCCGTGCAGACGGCGCAGGGCAATCTGGACAACGCTTACCAAGTGGCCCTGCAGGCGCAGGTGACGGTGGGCACGCAGCAGGCGCAGCTCACCACGCTCAACAGCAGCGGCTCGAACTACGGCGAGCAGTTGAAGGAACAGATCTCGAAGCTGCAATCGGTGGACTACACTTCTGCCATCTCGCAGTTCTCTCAGCAGCAAGTGTCGCTGCAGGCCGCGCAGAAGACCTTCACGGCCATGCAGGGCATGTCGCTGTTCCAGTACATCAATCCTTGATGCGGCGCGGTCGGGCGGTCGGGGAGCGCGGCGTATCATGTCGGCTCACCTACCGTCAGGACTGGTCATGCCCATCCAGTATCTTCGCCGCCTGACCAGCCCGGAACGCTCAGAAGACGCCAACCGGCGCCTCGGTCAGTCACTGGCCTTCGTGGCGGGCGCCGCCAACGCAGGCGGATTCCTCGCCGTCAAGCAATACACCTCGCACATGTCCGGCATCGTCTCGGCGATCGCCGACGACCTCGTGCTGGGTGACGTTGTCCTTGTGTTTGCGGGCTTTGCTTCGCTGCTGGCGTTTCTGTGCGGCGCGGCGTGTACGGCGGTGCTCGTCAACTGGGGGCGCCGCCGCAGCACGCAGAGTGAATTCGCGCTGCCGCTCATGCTGGAGGCCGCGCTGCTGCTGCTCTTCGGCCTGATGGGCACAACGCTCGGGCAATACCGGGTCGTGTTCGTGCCGGCTACCGTGGCATTGCTGTGCTTCCTGATGGGGCTGCAGAACGCCATCATCACCAAGATTTCGAAGGCGGAGATCCGCACCACGCACGTGACCGGTCTGGCCACCGACATCGGCATCGAAATCGGCAAGGCGCTGTACTGGAATCATGGGCATCACACTCTGCCGGCCGTGGTCGCCAACCGGCCCAAGCTGCGGCTGCTGGCGTCCCTGCTCGGGATGTTCTTTGTGGGCGGCATGGTCGGTGCGTTGGGCTTCCGGCACCTCGGCTATACGGCCACGATTCCGCTGGCGTCGATTCTGATGCTGCTGGCGGTGGTGCCGGTGGTGGATGATCTGCTGGCGCGACGTCGGTAGAGAACGGGCGCAGCTCAGCAGCTTGTTGCACGCCACACCCCACGCAGCGACCACAGCACGATCAGGACGACATGCATGCGCAGCGCGGAGCGCCTCGCCAGTTGGCGCGTGAAGTGATGCTTGAGCGTGGGCGCGGCGCCCAGTGGGGCGGCCCTGCGCATCACACCATCCCGCCATTCACGCCGATCACTTGCCGCGTGACGTACGACGCCGCATCCGACATCAGGAAACCGACCACTGCAGCCACTTCCGCAGGCTGTCCGACCCGCTGCATCGGGACGGCCTGCAGGGCTTGGTCGACGTGTTCCATGTGGGCGAGCATGTCCGTTTCGATCAGCCCGGGTGCGACACAGTTGACGGTGATCTTGCGCGACGCAAGCTCGACGGCCAGCGCCTTGGTGGCACCGATCAGCCCGGCCTTGGCGGCGCTGTAGTTGACCTGCCCGCGATTGCCCATCACCCCGGAAACAGAGGCGATGGTGACGATGCGTCCGCCCTTGCGCGCACGCACCATCGGCATGGTGAGCGGGTGGACGACGTTGTAGAAGCCATCGAGACCGGTCTCGAGGACGATGTCCCAGTCTTCGTCGGTCAGGGCAGGGAAGGCGGCGTCGCGCGTGACGCCTGCACACAGGACGATGCCGTAGTAGGCGCCGTGGGCCTCAACGTCGGCGTCGAGCTGGGTGCGGCAGGCGGCGCGGTCGCGCACGTCGAACTGCAGCACGCGGGCGCTGCCCTTGTTTGCTTGGATATCTACGACGATGGCGTCGGCCTCGGCACGGCCGCTGCGGCAATGCACGGACACGTCAAACCCGTCGGAGGCGAGTTGGTAGGCGATGGCGCGGCCAATGCCGCGGCTGGCACCCGTCACAAGAACGCGGCGGCTCATGTGGTGAGACTCCCTTGAAGATCGGTCGGCGGAATACCGCGATCATCGCACGCGCGGCAGGCGTTGCTGCGGCGGCGCGCGCTGCTTATCGAGGCAGGGTGCTGAACTGGCTGAACGCCCGCCCACCCAAGTCCAGCGCATCCATCACAGACCGCTCCACCACCGGCGCCAGCGACGTCATCATCACCATGACCAGCATCAGCCCCACCACCAGCGTGGCGGCGATGCCCACGGCAAACGGGTTGAGCGCCTGCGCCGTGCGCGAAAGCACGGCAAAGCCGAGGTTGACGATCATCATGATCGCGATGATGGGCAGGGCGATGCGCAGGGCGAGCGCAAAGACGATCGTGCCGCCGCCAGCCAGCGTCTGCCAGCCCGGGTTGCCCAGCGGCGCCGCCGAGACGGGCAGGGCGGTGAAGCTGTCGAACAGGGCGTGCAGGAGCACGAGATGGCCGTCGCCGGCAATGAACGCGGTGACGGCCGTGAGGCTGAGGAAGCGGCCAAGCAGCATGCTGCTCTCGGTTTGTGTTGGGTCGAGCAGGGATGCGAAGCCCAGGCCCATCTGCACCGACATCACCTCGCCCGCGCCGCTGACGGCCGAGAACACGAGCTGCACACAAAAGCCGAGTACCAGCCCGATCAACACCTGCACCAGCGTAATCCACAGCCCCTCATAGGAGCCCACCGACACGCCTGCCGGCACCGGCAGCATGGGCGCCAGCGCCACCGTGATGACCACGCCGAACGCCACCTTGATGGACGTCGGGATCTCGGTATTGGCAAACGGCGGTGCAATGGCGATGAATGCCAGCACGCGCACCAGCGGCCACCAGTACATGGCGATCCAGCCGTTGAGCTGCGTGGCGGTGAATTGGATCATCGTGGATTGGGCGGCTGCGTCAGCTCGGTGACGTCAATTCACGTAGTTGGGAATGTTGGTCAGCACCCCGCGCGTGTAGTCGACGATGACCGCGACGATCCACGGGCCGGCCAGCACCATCGTGGCAGCCACGGCCAGCAGCTTGGGGATGAACGACAGCGTCTGCTCGTTGAGCTGCGTGGCCGCCTGGAACACCGCCACGAGCAGCCCGACCACGAGCGACACCAGCAACATCGGCGCGCCGACCATCATGGCGACCTGCATGGCCTGACGGGCCATATCGAGAACGTACTCGGGGGTCATGTCGGTTTCCTATCGACGCTCATTGCACAAAGCTCTGGGCCAGCGAGCCCAGCAGCAGGTGCCAGCCATCCACCAGCACGAACAGCATGATCTTGAACGGCAGCGAGAAGATCGACGGCGTGACCATCATCATCCCCATCGACATCAGCACGGCCGCCACCACGATGTCGATCACCAGGAACGGGATGAAGATGGCAAACCCGATCTGGAACGCGCTTTTCAGCTCGCTCGTGACGAAGGCCGGGATGAGCGCACGCATGGGCGTTTGCTCGGGCGAGGCGATGGCCGGCATGTTGCCCATCTTGACGAACAGGGCGAGGTCGGGCTCGCGCGTCTGCTTGAGCATGAACTGGCGCAGCGGCGTGGCGGCGGTGTCCATGGCCTGCTCGACGGTGATCTTGCTGTCGCGCAGCGGCACGTAGGCGTCGGTGTACACCTTGTCGAGCACCGGCGACATGACAAAGAACGTGAGGAACAGCGCCAGCCCGATCAGCACCTGATTGGGCGGCGTGGTTTGCGTACCGAGCGCATGGCGCAGCAGCGACAGCACGATGATGATGCGCGTGAAGCTGCTCATCATCAGAATGATGGCCGGCAGAAACCCGAGCGACGTCAGGAAGACCAGCGTCTGCACGGGCAGGGAATAGCTCTGGCCGCCGGCGGTGCCCGTGAGCAGCGGCAGACCCGGTTGTGCCTGTGCAAACACCGCGGGCGCAGCGCCCAGCAGCGCCAACGCCATCAGGCAACGGAGGAAGATACGCACGTTCATTCCGACTTCCCCGTCAGGTGACGCTTGAGCTGGATGGACAGTGCATCGGCAAAGCGGGGTGGCTTGCCGGAGCCGGAAGTGCCGTCGCCGGATGGGTCGTCCGGGGTGGAAGCGGCTTCTGCCGGGCGCGGCAGCGTGTGGAGCTTCTGCACGTGCTGCTGCGTGACGCCCAGCACGAGCCATGTGCCTTCCACATCGACGACGACAACCTTCTCGCGCGCGCCCAGCATCTGCTGCGCGACCACGGTAATCACCTGGCTGCGGCGCCGGCCCAAACCCGCAGGGCCCATGCCCGCGCGCTGCTGCAGGCGGCGCAGCAGCCAGCCGGCCGCCACGATCATCGCCAATACTACAAACAGCCCGCCTAGGGTGCGGGCCCAATCCACTGCATGGTTCATTTCAACACCTTGCCCGGGGGGAGCATTGGTTGCTGTCAGGGTGCCGAGTGACGGCGTATTTGTGCGGCTTAACGGTTCAACTTACGGATGCGTTCCGACGGCGTGATGATGTCGGTCAGGCGGATGCCGAACTTCTCGTTGACGACCACCACTTCACCTTGGGCGATCAGGTAACCGTTGACAAGGACATCCATCGGCTCACCGGCCAGTGCGTCGAGTTCCACCACCGAACCCTGCGCAAGCTGCAGCAGGTTCTTGATGGGCACCTTGGTGCGGCCCAGTTCCACCGTCAGCTGCACGGGGATGTCCAGGATCATGTCGATGTCGTTGCGCTGCGCAGCACCCAGGCCATCGGCCGTCAGGGGCTTGAACACCGGGCTGGACTCGGCGGCGGGCGCGGCGGCCGGCGGGTTGGCCGCCGCACGCTGCGCGGCTTCCAGGGCCATGGCCTCTTCCATCGTCATCTCGACATCGACGTCGTCGGCGTTGGCTTCGGGGTTCATGGTCGGTTCAGTTGTCATCGTCAGACTCCGTGGCAGGCTCGCTGCCGCTCATATTCAGCATGCGGTTGACCCGCAGCGCGTATTGGCCGTTGAACGTGCCGTAGTTGCATTCCATGACGGGCACGCCGTCTACCTTGGCGGTCACGCAGTCATCCAGCTCCAGCGGAATGACGTCGCCCACCTTCATGTTCAGGATGTCCGACACCTGCACCTTGGCCGTGGCGAGGTCGGCAATCAGCTCGACCTCGGCGGTCTGCACCTGTTGCGACAGCAGTCGCAGCCAACGCTTGTCCACTTCCAGCGCTTCGCCCTGGATGGCGGAAGTGAGCCGGTCGCGGATCGGCTCGATCATTGTGTAGGGCATGCAGATGTGCACGTCGCCGCCGTTGCTGCCCAGCTCAATGCTGAAGCTGGTGGTGACCACCACTTCATTGGGCGTGGCCACGTTGGCGAACTCGGTGTGCATTTCCATGCGCAGGAATTCGAAATCGATCGGGTAGACCGGCTGCCACGCCTTGGCGTAGTGCTCGAAGACGAGGTGCAGCATGCGCTGGATGATGCGCTGCTCGACGTCGGTAAAGTCGCGGCCTTCCACGCGCATGTGGAAGCGGCCATCGCCACCGAACAGGTTGTCGACCACCAGGAAGATCAGATTGGGGTCGAACACGAACAGCGCCGTGCCGCGCAGCGGCTTGACGTGCACGAGGTTGAGCGAAGTCGGCACCACCAGGTTGCGGATGAACTCGCTGTACTTCTGCACCTTCACCGGCCCGACGGAGATCTCCGCGTTGCGCCGCATGAAGTTGAACAGCCCGATGCGCCAGTTGCGCGCGAACCGCTCGTTGATGATTTCGAGCGTGGGCATGCGCCCGCGGACGATGCGCTCCTGCGAGCCCAGGTTGTACGAGCGTATGCCCGAGGGGTCGGCGGCTTCGACGGGGTCGTCGTCCGCGTCATCGGACACGCCCTTCAGGAGCGCGTCGATTTCCTCCTGGGAAAGAAACTCTTCCTTGAGCATGTCACTGGATCACAAAGTTGGTGAACAAGACATCTGCAACCGGCGATTCCTTGCCGACAGCCTTGAAGACGTGTTCGCACAGTTCAACGATTTCCTTGGCCAGCTTGACCTTGCCATCTGCCGGATACAGCTCGGTGGGCGTCTTGCTGGCCAGCAGCATCAGGACCTTGCTGCGCAGTTCGGGCGTGTAGGTCTTGATCTGCTCCTCGGCATGTTTGTCGAAGCTCTTGAACGTGATGCCGATCTGCAGGTAACGGTCGTTGCCCTCTTCGGGCTGCAGATTGACGGTCAAGGTTTCCATCGGCACGAACACCGGCTCTTTGGGCTTGGACGGAGCGGCGGGGCCGGACGCGGCGTGATTGCCGCCTCCGAGGAAGAACCAGGCGGCGCCGCCGCCCATGCCGACGAGCAGGAGCACGATCAGGATGATCAGCAGCAGCTTGGTGGAGCCGCCCTTTGCGGGGGCGGGGGCGGTAGTGGCAGCAGCAGCTTCAGCCATGGGGATCACTCGGGGACGAAGGGGGGGTGGGCTTTCCCGGCTCACGTCGTGCAAGTCACCGTAAAACAACGCAACGCACAGAGTCGGGTTCTCGGATGGCATTCTTCCCCACCTCTGTCCAGCTCATTCCAGCAAGAAACGCGGTCAATCCCGCTTATCTCGGGCGTTTGCGGTGGACGGGGTAGCCCGTCGGTCGTGTCATAAGTAAATTATGAGTCACTTTTTAGGGCGATGAGGCTTCCCCTAGTGCACTCCCATCCCTGCTGGCGCGCGGTCACGCCAAAAAGTGACGTTGGCCCGAAAGATTTACCCGCGCTTGCCGTTGTAATGAGGGAAGGCGCCGGCACGTTCCGGCCCTGCATTTCTGCGTTGCCTTGTCGGAAGCCGCCTTGAATTCCTTGCCCTTTCCCTCCCGTGTTGACTTTGCGCTCGTCGATGCCGATGGCTTGTCGGCCGACTGTCCTGCACGCGGCGCACTGCCGAGCTTCTGCCCGAAGCTGGACCTGCTGTCGATGGTCAATGCGCTGACGGAGGGCATCCTCGTGTGCGGGGCGGATCGCCGCGTCACCTATGCCAACCCGAGCGCCGCACGGCTGCTGGGTTTGCCGGTGGATGCCCTAGTGGGGCGCCTGCTGCCCACGGTGGTCACCTCTGCCGTGGACGAATTCGACGCCTCCATCCACGAGGCGGACTGGCCCGATCAGGACGTGATCGCCGAGGGCCAGCCGCAGTTGAACCAGATTTTCGGAATGCACTGTGTGGATGGCCGCACGGTGTGGGTTTCGAGCAACTGGACGCCACTGTTTGCCGATGGCAGCCATTCGATGACGGCCTCGGCGCGCGCCTCGGAAGCCGGCGCCACGCCCTATTCGGTGCTGGTGTCGCTGGTCGACATCACGCAGATCCGCGAAGCGCAGCAGCGCATCCGGCATCTGGCCACGCACGATACGCTCACGGGCCTGCTGAACCGCTCCGCGCTGGAAGACCGGCTGGAGCACGCGCTGGCGCTTGCGCGCCGCAACCAGTCGCGCGTCTCGGTCATGTTTCTCGACCTGGATCGTTTCAAGAACGTCAACGACACGCTGGGCCACCAGTTTGGCGACATGCTGCTGCGTGAAGTGGCAGCCCGCCTGCAGGCCTGCGCGCGTGAAGCCGACACCGTTGCGCGCCTGGGCGGCGATGAATTTGTCGTCATGCTCGAAGCGCTCGATGGCCTGGGCACGCGGCGCGTGGCCGAGCGCATCCTCTCGGCCATCAGCGCGCCGTTCCATATCGAAGGGCAGGAGCTGTATCTGGGCGTGTCGATCGGCATTGCCGTGGCACCGCACGACGGCGACGATCCGAACACGCTGCTGCGCAAGGCCGACGCCGCCATGTACCTGGCCAAAGAGCGCGGGCGCAACAACTTCCAGACCTTCACCAGCGACCTTGACGACCGCGTCTCGCGCCGCTTCCGCATTGAATCGGGCCTGCGCCGCGCGAGCGACCGCAACGAGTTCTATGCCGACTACCAGCCGCGCGTGGATGTGCGCAGCGGCCGTATCGTCAGCGTGGAAGCGCTCATCCGCTGGAACTCCGCCGATTTCGGCCACATGATGCCCGGCCAGTTCATTCAGGACGCCGAAGAAACCGGCCTGATCGTCGAGATCGACCGCTGGATCCTGCGCGCCGCCTGCGACCAGCTTGCACGCTGGCGCCGCATCGGGCTGCCGGACTTGCGCATGTCGATCAACCTGTCGGGGCAGGCATTCAGTTCGGGGCAGCTGAGCGGGATGGTGCGCGGCGCGCTATTGACCAGCGGCTTGCCCGGCAACGCGGTGGAACTGGAGATGACCGAAGGCATTCTGATTCGCGACGATCCGTCATTGCATGCGCTGCTGACCGAGCTGCGCGCGATGGGCGTATCGCTGGCGCTGGACGATTTCGGTACCGGATATTCATCGCTGTCGTATCTGCACCGCTTCCCGATCGATACGCTGAAGATCGACCGGTCGTTCGTGCAAGACCTGCCGCACGTGGTCGAGCGCGCGGCCATCACGCGGGCCATCATCATGATGGCGCAAGCCATGGGAATGAAGACCGTGGCCGAAGGCGTGGAAACCCTCGGCCAGCTTGAATTTTTGCGCGAAGTCGGCTGCGACGAGTTTCAGGGCTATCTGCTGACGCGGCCGCTGGAGCCGGCAGCGGTGCAGGACCTCGTGCGCGAGAACGCCCGCCGTTACGGCGAGCGTGTCCCGCGGTTCTCATAGCGCGCTCAGATCTGCAAGCTGTTGCTGACCACGTACATGGTCAGCTCGGCGTTGTTGCGCAGCTTCATCTTCGAGAGCACGCGCCCCCGATACACGCTCACTGTCTTGACACTGATCTGCAGTGCCTCGGCAATCTCGCCCAGCGTGCGGCCGGAGCCGAGCATGCGCAGCGTCTGGAATTCGCGGTCAGAGAGGATGTCGTGCCGGGGCTTGTCCCAGTCGACATTCAGGTTGTCGGCCAGGACTTCCACAAGGTCCGAAGGCAGGTATTTCTTGCCTTTCGAGATGGCGTTCACGGCTGCCAGCAGTTGCGGCTGACTGGCGTCCATCGGCAGATAGCCGGCTGCGCCCGCCTTGAGCGCCCGTACGGCCAGCAGCGCTTCCGGGTGGCGGCCCAGCGCCAGCACGGCCAAACGCGCATGCTGCTGGCGCACGGTCTTGATGGTCTGGAATTCGTCTCCGGTGGCCGATTCCACCGAGAAGAGCATGACGTCCCACTCGCGCTGGGCGAGGAGGTCGTTATTGGCATCGCGCAGGTCCGGCACGGCCTCGATCTGGCGGGCCAGGCGCGAATCCTTGAGGATCTGGCGCAGGCCGACACGGGCGATATCGTGCGGTTCGACGATCAGGACATTGAGCATGGTGGGTGTTGCGGGTCAAACGCGGGCTCGCTTCGAGCTCTTATTTCCGCCGGCAGGCCTTGGGCCGTCCGGCGGGCTTGCAACTCCCCATCTGTGCCGTGTGTGGCGCTCTATATAGAGAGATGCAGGCGCCTATGAACTGGTCGAACGAGTATAGCCGAGGGCCTGCCGGCCAAGAAGCAGACGCACCGCCTCTTTTGGAGGGGTGTCGGAAGTCAGGTGGCCGCAAGCCCAAACCGCCGCCGACGCACAAATTTGTCAAGGCGACCCTAAACTTTCCTCAGCGGCCACCGATAACCTGAGTACAACGCAGACCTGATCCCCTTCAAGTTGCAGGTCACGTTGCCCGGCCTAGCCGGAATTAGCAAACACGGGCAACAAACCATCGGGAAACTTAGGAGCCGTCATGTCCCTCAGCCTCAATACCAACATCTCGTCCCTGCAAACGCAGCAAGCACTGTCTGCATCGAAGGATGCCCTGCAGACCTCGCTGGAACGTCTGTCGACCGGCCTGCGCGTGAACAGCGCCAAGGACGATGCCGCCGCTTATGCTGTGGCCTCCAGCTTGACCACCACGCTGAACTCGCAAACGCAAGGTATCCAGAACTCCAACCAGGCGATGTCGTATCTGCAAACGGCCGACTCGTACCTGGGCCAGGTTGAAAACAACCTGCAACGTATGCGCCAACTGGCTGTGGAAGCCAACAACGGCGGTCTGTCGACCACCGACCAGGCCAACCTGGACAAGGAATACCAGAAGCTGGCCACCGCCAACAAGAACATCGAGACCAACGCGAACTACAACGGCAACAAGCTGTTCGACGGTTCGGTCACGTCCACGACGTTCCAATACGGCCAGAATGCGGCGACCGATGTGACCTCGGTCTCCAACGCCAACCTGTCGACCTTCGGTACGCTGAGCGGCACGAGCGTGACCTCGACTGCCAACGCGACCGCCGCACAGGCGGCCATCGACACCGATCTGACCAACCTGAAGGCGGCTCGCGCCAACCTGGGTGCTCAGCAAAGTGGTCTGAACTCGACGATCAACACGCTGACGTCGAACAACACCGCGCTGTCGGCTGCCAAGTCGTCCTTGATCGATACGGACTATGCGTCGGAAACCTCGAACATGACCCGTCAGAACATCCTGCAGCAAGCGGGTACGGCGATGCTGGCGCAAGCCAACTCGGCACCGAACAGCATCCTGAGCCTGCTGAAGGGCTAATCAGGCAGTTGGATGCAGTCCAGCCGCTCCGGCGGTTAGGCTAAGGGCCGGCGCTCCTCGGGGCGTCGGCCTTTTTTCTTTGGTCGGATACCCCCCTTTTTCGTGGGTGGCGCCTGCATAACCTGCCCTAAAGAAGCGGCAGCCCGTGCCGTTGTGTAGAGAGACTTCCGCCGGCGCAGATGCTTATCGGACCCGATCATGGCGACTACCACTACCACCTCCTCGACCAGCAACTACGTTCCGCCGATCTCCATTCCCGGCATCGGGACGAGCATCGACGTCAATTCGCTGGTGACCAGCCTCATGAAGGTGGAAAGCCAGCCGCTGACGCAGCTGCAGACGCAGCAAAGCTCGTACCAGACGCAGCTTTCGGCGGTGGGCACGCTCAAGAGTGCGCTGTCGACCTTCCAGACTGCGCTGTCGAGCCTGACCAGTGCATCGAACTACAGCGCCATGAAGGCCAGCGGCTACGACACCTCGATGCTGAGTGCATCGGTGACGGGCTCGGCACCGGCAGGTTCCTACGCCGTCAATGTCACGCAGCTTGCGCAATCGCAGGTGCTGGCGGCGCAGGGGCAAGCTTCCACCACCACCGCCATCGGCAGCGGCGCATCGACCACGATTTCGTTCTCGTTCGGCGCGGTGTCGGGCGGCTCGCTTTCCGGCGGCAAGTACACCGGTTCGACGTTCACGCAGAACGGCAACCTCGCCGGCGGCTCGATCACGATCGATTCGTCCAACAACACGCTTGCCGGCATCCGTGATGCGATCAATTCGGCCAACCTGGGCGTCTCGGCCAGCATCGTCAACGACGGCAGCGGCAGCCCGTACCGTCTGGTGCTGACGTCCACCGCGGGCGGTTCCAGCTCGGAGATGAAGATTTCGGTGTCGGGCGACTCGACGCTGCAATCGCTGCTCTCGCAAGACCCGGCCGGCACGCAGAACATGACCGAGGTGACCACGGGCCAGAATGCCCTGGCCACCATCAACGGCATTGCCGTGCAAAGCCCGACCAACACGTTGTCGAACGTGGTGGATGGCACGTCGTTCACGCTGTCCAAGACAGGCAGTACCAACGTGACCGTGGCCAACGATCCGACCGCCACCACCACGGCCGTCACCAACTTCGTGAACGGCTACAACGCGCTGCGTACGCAACTGAACGGGCTCACCAACATCGACACCGCCAACAAGGCCAACAACGGCCCGCTCGCTGGCGACGTGAGTACCAAGACGCTCATCAACCAGATTACCGACGTGCTGGGCCAGGCGGTCGGCAACGGCAACTACCAGTCGCTCGGCAGCGTGGGCGTGACGATGAACTCCGACGGCACGCTGTCGGTGGACAACACCAAGCTGTCGGCTGCCATTGCAAAGTCGCCCAGCCAGGTTGCCGGTTTGTTTGCCGGTACCGGCACGGCCACCGACTCGCTTGTCAGTGTGCCGACGTTCTCGGATTCCACGCAGGCCGGCAGCTACGCCGTCAACGTCACGCAGTTGGCGACGCAGGGCACGCTCACAGGGTCGGCCGCCGCCAACACGACCATCACGGCGGGTGTCAACGACACGCTCGCGTTCAACATCAGCGGGGTGTCCGTCAACGTGACGTTGGCGGCCGGCAGCTACACGGCCGCGACGCTGGCCACACAGATTCAAAGTCAGATCAACGCTTCGACCGCGCTGCAGAACGCCAAGGTCAACGCTTCGGTGTCGGCCAATGCCGGCGGCGTGCTGAGCATTACCGATAGCCAGTTTGGCTCCGTGTCGGCGGTCTCGGTATCGGGCGCGGGGGCTTCGTCGCTCTTCGGCGCGAGCCCGACGGCCACCAACGGTGTGGATGTGCAGGGCACCATCAACGGCGTGGCTGCGACTGGTTCGGGGCAGAACCTGTATGGCATTGCCGGTTCCGCCACCGACGGCTTGACCGTGCAGATTGCAGGCGGTCCGCTGGGCGCTCGCGGCACGGTCACGGTGCAGCGGGGTTACGCCGCCCAGCTCAACACTGTGATGACCAACCTGCTGTCGTCCAGCGGCATGGTGCAGAACGAGACGGACTCGATCAACAGTTCGCTGACTTCGCTTGCCAGCCAGATCACCGCCATGCAGACGCGCCTGGATAACAAGCAGGCGCTGTACTACACGCAATTCAATGCGTTGTCCTCCGCGGTGGCCAGCATGACGAACACCAGCAATTACCTGACGACGCAGCTTGCGGCCATTACAAAGCAAACTTCGAGCAACAACTAAGCCGGGTTTAGGCTTAGAGCACAACCCAAAACAAACAGACCACAGCGAGGACCATTTCCATGTACGCTGCACGCCGTGCCATCGGTGCCTATGCGCAAGTCGGCATCGAGACGTCCGTGGTAGACGCCAATCCGCACCGCCTGATCGCCATGCTGTTTGAAGGCGCGCGCGCCGCCATCAACCTGGCCAGTGCCGCCATGCAGCGCGGCGACGTGCTGGCCAAGGTGCGGGCGTTCGACAAGGCCATCTCGATCATCGGCCAGGGGCTGCAGGCCAGCCTGGACCACCAGCGCGGCGGCGAGATTGCCGTGCAACTGAACAATCTGTACGACTATATGCTGCGCCGCCTGCTGTTGGCGAACGCGAACAACGATCTGACGATCCTCGCGGAGGTGGATGCTTTGCTGGTCCCGCTGCAGGATGCGTGGCTCGCCATCGGCCAGGCCGGCCAACCGGGTGCTGCTGCGGCAAACAGCCACCTCAGCGTTGTGAGCTGATTGCACGTCGTTTGTAGTAAAGCGACCTTTGACTGAATTCGGCCCAACTGGAGCCAATATGCACCGCAACATCCCGATCAAGGACAGCGAAAGTCTGTTCGCCTGCTACGAAGCCATCGCAAGTCTGACCGCTGAAATGGTCAGCGCGGCCGAAGTGGGTAACTGGGAAGTCGTCAGTACGCTGGAACGCGAAAGCGCCGCCTATGTGGATGCGCTGCGCCGTTCCGAACCGCATCCGCAGCTCTCGCGTGCCGATGTGGAGCGCAAGCGCACGCTGCTCGTGCGCATTCTGGAAGATGACGCACGCGTGCGTGCCATGGTGTATCCGCGCCTGGACCGCCTGCAGAAGCGCATCGACACGGCACGCCGTGCCACCAACGCCAGCAACGCTTACGGCAGCATGGCGCGTTATTGAGACGACGCGTCCTGCAGCTGTTTTGACAGCGTCAGATAGTGCTCGGACTTGCGTGCGAGCGCTTGGCTCTGCATCTGGTACACGATCGCCAGTTGCTGGGCTGCCAGGAAGCTGCCCCGGCCGACGACGCTGCCGTCCATCTCCGGCTGATCGCCGATTTCCAGACAGCGGTTGAAGACCTGCTCCGCCAACGGTAGCCACCGCGCACCTGCCTCGTCAGGGTGCTTGGCTGCCGCATCCAGCAAGACCAATCCCAGCGCAAAGCACAGATCCGGAAAGTCCGGCCACGTCTGGATGGCGACATCGCCTTGCGCCAGTGCCTCGTCAACGCGGTCTGCCTTGCCCAGGCTGTACACATAACGCAGCGCCAGGTTACGGCGGTACGGCGCATCTGCGGGCGCCAGGCTGAAGGCGCGCGCGTAGTAGTTCACGGCCTTTGCATAGTCTTCATGATGCAGCTCGGTTTCCTTGCCAAGCTGATACAGCACATACGGGTCATCCGGCCGATGCGCGAGTTCATCCAGCAGCAGTTGGGTATTGCGCTCGCCTTTCTTCTGCATCTTGGCCGCGGTATAGCCATCGTGGCGCACCACGATCGGTACGCGTGTCGACGGCAAGGACGACACCGGCTGCTCATGGATCCGCCCCGTGTAGTGCACGCCACGCGGCAGCAGTCGCGGAATCCACGCTATCAACTGGCTGGCGGATTCGGTTGCATCGGTATCGTTCTTGACGCACACCACGCCGACGGACGGGGCCGCACCGCTGAGCGTGCGCAGATGCTCGCCGCCGCTTTCGAGCCATTCGTCAGCGTCGAGGATAAGGTTCCAGTCGGCATTGGCGGCCTGCAGTGCGGTGTTGCGCGCTGCCGAGAAATCGTTCGTCCAGGTCATGTGGCTGACGAGCGCGCCGCATGACTGCGCAATGGCGGCGGTGTCGTCTGTCGAGCCCGTATCGAGTACCACCATGCGGTCGACAAACGGCTTGGCGCTGAGCAGGCAGCGCGCAATGCTGTCGGCTTCATTGCGTGCGATGACAACCAGCGCCAGATCGGCGGAAGCAGACGGTGCGCTCATTCGCGGTCGTCCGCTGTGGCCAGAGCGTCGAGCAGCTTGCGCAGCACGTCGCGCGTGGCGCCGATTTCGTCCAATTCCAGCGGAATCTTGCAGGCAAGAGCTTCAGGCACTTTGGACGCGCGTTCGCGCAGTGCACGGCCGGCGTCGGTCAATTCGATGACGACGCGGCGCTGATCATCAGGATCGCGCGTGCGCGTGACGAGGCCTTGTTCTTCGAGGCGCTTGAGCAGGGGCGTCAGCGTGCCCGTGTCGAGGTACAGACGGCGGCCGAGGTCGCCGACCGCACATGGCGCCTGCTGCCAGCACGCCAGCATCACCAGGTACTGGGGATAGGTCAGCCCCAGCTCGTCGAGTAGCGGGCGGTAGAGGCGCGTCAGCAAGTGGCCGGCGGCATACAAAGGAAAGCAGAGCTGCTGATCGAGCGCCAGCACGTCGTTCACGGAAAACTCCCGGGGAGACGGTCTGGCGCTCGAGCGGCGAGTGCCGCTTCGGCCCAACAGGGCGGAGCAAAAGGCTCAGCGCGTGACCGTGTTCAATTGGACGTCAATATTGCCACGGACGGCATGCGAATAGGGGCACACGCCATGTGCCGCAGCCACAAGCGCTTCAGCGGTCGCCTGATCGACGCCGCCCAGGGTGGCCGCCAGCGACACCGTCAATGCAAAGCCGCCGTCTTCGCGCGGGCCGATGCCGACCGTGGCCGTGACCGAGGTCGACGCCAGCTTGATCTGCTTGGCACGTGCCACATGCAGCACTGCATTTTCGAAGCAGGCCGCATAACCGGCGGCAAACAGTTGCTCGGGATTCGTAGCTGCACCGCCTGCGCCACCGAGTTCGCGCGGTAGCGAGAGGGGCAGATCCAGCGTGCCATCGGCGCTACGAACGTGGCCGGCACGGCCACCTTCCGCGGTGACTTGCGTCTGGTAGAGCGTTTTCATGGTCGGGTCCTCTTATTGGGAAGCCCGGTCGGCGACATGTCGGCCGGGAGATCGATCTAAAATCGATGACACAATTATATTGAACACAATATAAATGGCAAGGAGGACTGGAAACCCTTCTCCGCCACGTGGAAAGGGGGTGCAGCGAGATGTCAGATCGACATGCTCATGATGCTTTGGTAGGCCGAGACGAGCTTGTTGCGCACCTGCACGGCCGTTTGCATGTCGATGTTGGCCTTCTGCAGCGAGAGCATCACGCCGTGCAGGTCGACGTCGTTATTGCCCATTTCAAAGCTGCGGGAGATCGAGTCGGCCTTCTTCTGGGAAGCGTCGACACGGTCGAGCGACGACTTGAGCACGGAGCCGAAGTCGACACTGGGTTTGCCGGCGTCGCCGCTGGCGCTGCTGCCGCCGACGGCGCTTGTCGGTGCCAGCACGCTGTTCATCAGCGAGACGACGGAATGGGCGTTGGAAAGATCCATGTGGGCGTGACCAGTGACTCAGGGAAATTTGGCGAGTGTTTCGAGTTCCGAGACGAAGCGGACTTCACGGCCGGCAGGCACCGCAATGTCCATCGGAATCGGCGTGACGATGACGGTGTGATGGGGAATCGCGGCATCGTCGTCGAGCACCAGAAACTCGGTGTCGGCAAAGGCTTGCGCGTGATGAAAGACCTGCAGTGGCGCGCGGCGCAGGGTGGCGTACTTGGGCGGCTGGGGCTGGAATGGGTCGAGCTTGGTCACGTATTCGAACGCGGCATTGACGCGGTACAGGTCATACGGCGCGGGCAAGTCCGCCACTTCGCCCAGCGCGCGGACGCGGTTGGCGATGTAGTAGTTGTTGATCCAGTCGCCGCCCTCCTGGGTGCGCAGGCGTAGCGCCACCTTCATGCGCAGCAGGATGAACTGGTTGACGGCATTCAGCCACTCCGGCCGCTCGGCTGCGGGTAGCGTGTGACAGAACTTGCCGAACAGGTATTCCAGACCGCCGCGATAGCGGTCCCACGCGAACTTCACTTGTTCGTTGCCGGCCTGGGCGCGCGTCTCGTCGGCAAAGTAGCGCGAGACCGAGCGATAGAACGGTGTCTTGCTGAAGTACACCGCGCTGGAGCCGAGCATTTCCGCCGCATGCACGAAGGCGTAGAAGGCATGCTCCGGCGCGCTGAAATAGAGGTTGTTCATCACCTCGCGGCGCGCGATGTAGATCTCCGGAAACAGGTGGTGCGACAGCACCAGCGCCAGCAGCTTGGCGTAGTCGTGCTGCTCGATCAGGTAGTTGTCGTCCTGACGGTAGAAGGCGGTCAGGTCTTGCCGCGTCGGCAGGTCGTGGATGAACCACGGCGCGAAGACAACACCCACGCCCGGATTGCGTTCCAGGATATCGATGTTGTTGTTGATCTCTGCAAGGATCGGCAGATCGTCGTCGGCATGATAGAGAACGTACTTGCCCTGTGCAGAGCGGTACAGCTCACTCAGGTTTCTGTCGGAACCGAGGTTCGATGGGCGCCGGAAATACCGGATGTTCAGCTTGTCCTGGTAGCGGCCCACGACTTCTTCGGTGGCATCCGTCGAGCAGTTGTCGCCGATCAGCAATTCGTAGCTGAACTTCAGCTCGCCAGTCTGCGAGACGAGTTCTGCAAGCAGATTCTCGAGATAGCGGGCGCGGTTGTAGGTCGGGATGCAGACGCTCAGCGCAACCTGCTGGATGGCCTCGGCCTGCTTCACAGGCGCCACGTCTTGCGGCGCTTCGGGTTGGATTGCTTCGATTTCACTCATTGGATGAACTCGCGCCAGTGGAGGGTCTGAGGGCACATGTACTGCTTGCCGGCCGGGCCATGATTGGCAATCAGGTCCAGGCTGCTGACAAACGGGGTGAACGCGCCATGCAATTGCGGATACGGCCGCATGGCGTAGTTCATGTATTCGACGGCAACGCCTTGCTGCTCGAAATCTTCGTGGGCCAGGTAGTTCTTGGCGCCGTGTCCGGTGATGTAGGTGTCGCCTTGCAGCTTCTTCACGATGGCGAGCACGCGGTCGGTGTTGCGCCCGGGAATGTCCAGCTCCGGCGCGTCGACAAACTTGCGGTCCAGCTCGATGCCCAGGTAACGGCACACCGCCCGCATGGATGCCAGTGCCAGCGCACCCATGTTGGTGTAGTCGGCTTCGTACACGGAGCGCACGAGCGCCAGCATGTCGCTTGCATGCGGCGCGGCCTCGTAGGCCTGCTCCAGCATGCGCAGATGCTGCGCTCGCCAGTCGACGTTGGTGGCGGGTTTGACTTCGTCGATGCGCGCACCGAGGTGGAACTTCTCCAGCGGCACCGTCATCCAGCGCGTGCCGGCGGGCTCCTTGATCTGCACGCGGTTGGTGAAGCTGCCCTTGGAGAACTGAACGTCAGCGTAATTGACGAGCACGTCGGCCAGCATGATCTGCTCGAGCAGACCGACCCACGGGAACAGCATTGGTTGAGTGATCACGACTTTCATGACGCGAGCATCCGTTCCATGAGGACAACGTCGTGCCAGCGGTTGTCTTGCAGGTAGTGGCCGGCCAACGTGCCGACGGTGCGGAAGTCGAGCTTCTCGTACAGCGCGATGGCGCGCGTGTTTTCGGCCAGCACTTCCAGCGTGATCTTGCGCAGGCACAGCGTTTCGCTGGCGTAGGCAAACGCGGCTTCGCATGCGGCCCGCCCGTGGCCCTTGCATTGCGCGGACGACGCCAGGCAGATGCCCAGCGAAGCGTGTCGGTTGACCGCATCGATGTGGTTCAGCTGCAGGTAGCCCAGCACGCTGTCATCTGCCTGGCTGGCAATGACGAAAAGCACTAGGTCGCTCTGCTTCGATTTTGCGATCAGCCAGTCGCGCACGCTCGCGGCCGAGTTGGGCCGCGGACGCGTCATGAGTTGCAGCTGCGTCGGCACATCGTTGCGCAACGGCACCAGTTGGGCGATGTCGCTCTCGCGCCATTCCCGAAGGACGAGGGAGCCGCGCGCGATCATGGCTGGAAGCGGAAATAGCGGAAGCGATTCGGATACGCGGCTTCCACGGTGTGCCGCACTTCATCGGCAATGACTGGGTTCACGGCCAGGTACACCACTTCGACTTCGTCCGGAATGCTGTCCAGCGCCACCACCGGTTTGCCCGCCAGGGAAGACCCTTGCAGGTACGGGTTCTGATCGACAAAAGCGCGCAGGGCATGCGGCTGTTGCAGGTTGCTTGCCGTGTAGGCACCGTAGAAACCCGCGCCGTAAATGACGGCGGGGGCGCTGCCGTGCTGCGTTTCAAAGTCCGTCAGATGGCTGGAGGCCTGTTGCCAGAAGTGGGCGAGCTTGCGAGCGGCGCTCTGCGTGTCGGCCAATGCTTGCGCATCGAGCACCGGCGCGAGTTTGCTGTCGCCAGGACGGCGCACGGCGGTCACGACGAATGCGCCACGGTGGCTGTGCGCGTCGGCCTTGAGCAAGTCAAACCCATGGTTGGCCAGCAGCGTCTGCAGCGACGTGTGGGTGAAGTGGTTGACGTGATCCGCCACCAGAAAATCCACCGAATTGGTGAACGTGTTCGGCACGATCGCGTACAGCACGCCGCCATCCCGCAGCAGGCCGTGAATGTTGCGCAGCGCTGTCGTCAGGTCGGGGATGTGTTCGAGAGAGAAGAACGAGCTGACGACATCGAACGAACGCTGCCATGCCGGCGGGATCGTGTACGTCGCCCATTGTTCGGGGCTCAGGAATTTTTCCCAGAAGCCGACGTAGCGGTCGCTGATGTCGAACAGATGGACATTTACGTCGGGGCGCTGCTGCTTGAGCAGGCGCATGGTGGCGCTCTTTGCACAGCCGAAGTCGACTACGCGCGCGCCCTCATGCAACGCGCCTTGCAATGCCAGCTTGCCCTGGAACGTGGCGACCTGGTGGTCGGCGCGGAAGATCTTCTGGCCGTTTTCGACCGCATAGATCTGGTCTTCTTCCTCGCTGTTGACGAGGATGTCGTACTCGGTGTCGTAGAAGCTGCCGTTGTCGCACAGCTCGGCGGTCTGAATATGGCCGCACGCAGCGCAGCAGAAGACCTCGAGCGTGCCGTCCATGGCGCGGCGCAGAGAAGACAGCGAGCTTTGCGGCGCGGCGCGATAAATCGGTTCTGGCAGCGGCTGCTGGCAGACGTTGCAGGGCAGTGCACCTTGGATCATGGTCAGGCTTCCACGGAGAGTTCGGGGTGGACGGTACGGAAATCGACGCCGTTGGCGTACGAGCCCTTCCAGCCGTGCGAGCGCCCGGTCGGCTCGCAGAAATTGAAGTAGCGGAACTGCATCGACCAGCGCGAACGCTGGCTTGTGTTGTGTCCCGAGGCGTGCAGCACCAGGAAGTCAACCATCACCAGATCGCCGGGCTTGGTCAGCGGTTGCACGTGCGGATAGCGCGCGAGGTAGCTCGCCTCGTCCTTGATCAGCAATGCGTAGGCGCCTTGCTTGCCCGCGTTGTCCGGGTCGGCGCTGAAGACGGGCAGCGGGCCTTCGACGTGCGAGCCGGGGCAGAACTCCACCGGCCCGATCTCGGGCGTGATTTCGACGAGCGGGCTCCAGAACACCACGCCGTCCAGGCTGCGCAACTGGGCCGGATATTCCTGATGCCAGTTGGCGCGAAATTTCTCTTCGCGCGGGTTGTCGATGCGGATGCCGGAGCCGGCGTGCGCAATGCCCGGCAGGGCACCAGGGCGCACGCTGCGAACGAGCTGCTCATGGCGCTCGTCGCCCAGCAGCCGGACAAACGCCGGGATCTGTTTGACTGCGTCATACACCTCGGCGCCGTACTTGCGATTGGCTTTGATCAGCGCCTGATAACCGTCGTCGAACCGTTCCGGTGCAAACGGCGCACGCTCGATGTCGAGCCGGTACTTGTCGATGACCAGACCGATAATGTTGTAGATCGCACGTTGGATCGGCACCACCTGGTCCGGCGCATAAAAGTCACGCAGGATCAGCAGGCCGTCGCGCTGGAAGGTCTCGATCTGATCGGGGGTCAGGATGCCAGGCACGTCTGCTTCTCCTGATGTTCTTGCACGAGATCGAGCACCACTTGCGACACGGTGTCGATGTCTGCGCTCGACATGTCGTGATATGACGGCAGGTTGATGGCGCGCTCGGCAATTGCGTAGCTGTTGGGCGTGTTGCCTGGTGCGTCACCAAAGAGGCCCATCTGGCTCAGGGGATAGAAGAACACGCGTGCATCGATGCCGCGGCGCGAGAACGCGGCCAGCAATCCATCGCGCGTGATGCCCAGTGCCTCGTCAAACACGACGGTGGGCATCCAGTAGCTGTTGAGCGTGCCAGGTGACTCCGGGTTGAGCGCAAGGGCACCAACGTCACCCAGATGCTTCTGGTATGCCGCGAAGATCTCGCGCTTGCGTGCAACCAGCGCGTCGATGCGCTCAAGCTGCGCGCAGCCAATGGCGGCCTGCACGTTGGAAATGCGGTACTTGAAGCCGATGAAGTCAGACCAGAACTGCTTGCCGCCGGGCACGCGGCCATGGTTGTTCAGCGTCATCACGCGGTCGTACAGCGCGCGGTCGTTGGTGACGAACATGCCGCCTTCGCCCGTCGTCATGGTCTTGGTGCCATGGAACGAGAACGTGCCGAAGATGCCCTGCGAGCCGGTTGCGTGCCCGTGCCAGCGCGAGCCGACGGCTTCGGCCGCGTCTTCGATGACGGGAATGCCGTGGCGCTTGCCGATGTCCAGCAGGCGGTCCATCTCGCACAGGTTGCCGTAGAGGTGCGTGGCGATGATCGCCTTCGTGCGCGGTGTGATGGCCGCTTCCACGAGCGCCGGGTCAAGGCACCACGTATCCGGCAGGATGTCGACAAACACCGGCGTGGCGCCTACGTAGGTGATGGGCGACGCCGTGGCGATCCAGTTCGTGTCGGCCAGGATCACCTCGTCGCCGGCGCCGATGCCGAGCGCGGCCAGGCCCATGTGCATGGCACCGGTGCAGCTTGAGGTGGCAATGGCGTACTGCGTGCCGACAAACGCGGCAAACTGCTTTTCGAAGCGGTTGATGTAGGCGTAGCACTGGTCGCCCCAGCCGTTGCGTGCGGCGTCGGTGGCGTATTCGACTTCCAGCTCGGTGATCGACGGCTTCGAGTACAGAATCTTTTGGGTCATGGCTGTTCCTGCAGTTCAGGATTCAGGGCTCGCAACGCGATGCCTGCAAATGCGTCGGTCAGCGGCGGATGGTTGCGGTCCCGGTCGGAGCATTCGGTCATGTCGAGTGGCCACGCGATGGCCAGGCGGCTGTCGGTCGGGTTGAGGCCGTCTTCAGCGGCTTGCGCGTACGGCGTCGAGGTCAGATACAGCAGCTCGCAATCGTCTTCCAGCGCCTGGAAGCCGTGGGCAAAGCCGCGCGGAACCAGCAGGCTGTTGTGGCGGTCGGCGGACAACTCCACCGCATGCCATTGCAGGAACGTCGGCGAGCCTGCACGCAGGTCAACGGCCACGTCGAACACACGGCCGCGCACGCAACTCACCAGCTTGATCTCGGCATGCGGCGGGTACTGAAAATGCAGCCCACGCACGGTGCCGCGCTTGGCGGAATACGAGTGATTGATTTGCGCGATCGGGCTGTCAAAGCCGGCGGCGGCGAGTTCGTCTGCGCAGAAAAAGCGCGTGAAGTAGCCGCGATGGTCACCGATCACCTTGCGGTTGATTTCGACCACGCCGGCCAGCGGCGTCGGTTGGATGGTGAAGCGGCTCATGCGGCGCTCCTGAATGCGGCAGCAGATGCGGCGGCGGTGAAGCGGTCGATCTGCTGGTCGCACAGCGCGCGCGCATCCGCGGTTTTTTCATGCAGATGCCGATACCACGCGGCGGTCTGTTCCAGCGCGGTCTCGAACTGCCACGCCGTTTGCCAGCCTAGATGCTGGCGCGCCCGGCTGGCGTCGAGATGCAGCATGCCAGCTTCATGGCGGCCGGTGGTGGCATTGGCGTCCAGTTGCCAGATCAGCGCGGGCCAATGTTGCTGCAAGCCTTGCAAGACCTGTTCGACCGTGCGCGTGGCAGCGCTGTCCGGGCCGAAGTTCCAGGCGGTTGCGCACGAGGCGTCACCCGCCAGCAGCCGTTGCGCGAGCACCAGGTACCCATGCAGGCAATCCAGAACGTGCTGCCACGGCCGCGTGGCGTGCGGCGAGCGGATGACCAGCGGCGTACCGGCACGCATGGCACGCTCGGCATCGGGGATGAGCCTGTCTTCCGACCAATCACCGCCGCCTATCACATTGCCTGCGCGGCCCGTGGCCAGCAGCGGGCCGTTGGCGAAGAAGGCGCGCCGGTAGCTTGCGGCCACCAGTTCTGCGCAGGCCTTGGATGCGCTGTACGGATCATGGCCGCCGAGTGCATCCGTCTCGCGGTAGCCCCACGCCCATTCGCGGTTGTCGTAGCACTTGTCGGTGGTGGCGACCACGATCGCCGACAGGCCGGCGCACGCGCGCGCGGCTTCCAGCACGTTCACGGTGCCCATCACGTTGGTGGCGTAAGTGCCGACCGGGTCCTGGTACGACGCACGTACCAGTGGTTGCGCCGCGAGGTGAAACACCACGTCGGGCCGCGCCGCCGTCATCGCGGCACGCAGGCCATCCGCGTCACGGATATCGCCCAGCGTGTGGCCGGCCATGACGGATTCCACCTCGGCCAGCGTAAAGAGATTTGGGTTCGTTTCCGGCGCCAGGCTGAAGCCGGTCACATTGGCCCCAAGCTGGCGCAGCCACAGCGCCAGCCAGCTGCCCTTGAAGCCAGTGTGCCCGGTCAGGAAGACGCGCTTGCCCGCCCACGCACGCGGGTCGAGCGTCACCACTTTTTCCACGGTGCACTCCCCGATTGCCACATGGCTTCGAGACTGTTCTTGTCGCGCAGCGTGTCCATCGGCTGCCAGAAGCCCTGGTGCTCGAACGTGCTCAACTCGCCCATCTCGGCCAGGCGATTCATCGGCTCGCCTTCCCAGTGGGTGTCTTCACCCGCGATGTATTCGATGACGGCCGGGTTCAGCACAAAGAAGCCGCCGTTGATCCAGGTGCCGCCGTCGCCGGGTGGTTTCTCCGTGAAACCGGTCACACGGTTGCCATCGCGCTGGAGCATGCCGTAGCGGCCCGGCGGCTGCACGGCCGTCACCGTTGCCATCTTGCCGTGTGCGCGGTGGAAGGCGATCTTGCGGGTGATATCGACGTCGGACACACCGTCGCCGTAGGTAAAGCAGAAGGGCTCGTTCGGATCGAGATACGCGGCAACACGCTTCAGGCGCCCGCCGGTCATGGACTGCTCGCCGGTATCCACCAGCGTGATGCGCCATGGCTCGGCATGGCGCTCATGCACCGTCACTTCGTTCTTCGACATGTCGAACGTCACGTCCGACATGTGCAGGAAGTAGTTGGCGAAGTACTCCTTGATGACGTAGCCCTTGTAACCGAGGCAGATGATGAAATCGTTGATGCCGTGCGCGGCATAGATCTTCATGATGTGCCACAGGATCGGGCGGCCACCAATTTCGATCATCGGCTTGGGCCGCAGGTGCGATTCCTCACTGATGCGCGTGCCGAGGCCCCCGGCCAGGATGACTGTCTTCATGATTGCGTACTCATGCGGCGACGGCGGCGCTGCGCTCCTGCATCTGCCGCGCAATGTCGGAATATTGGTTCGACTTGATGGCCAGCGTGTCGGCCAGGGCCCGGTAGGTCAGCGCCAGGTACTTTGCGGCGGCAAAGCTGCCGCGCCCGAATACGGCGGCGTCCAGTTTGGGCTGCTCGCCAATTTCCAGGCACTTCAGGAAGGCGTTTTCTGCCATCGGCAGCCATTGCTTTTCGGCTTGTGCAGGGTCTTGCGCGGCGGCTTCGAACATCAGGTGTCCGAGCATGTAGAAGTAGTCTGGCGAGCCGGACCACTCCTCCATCCATTCACCCGCCAGCGTGATGGCCGCGTCGAGTTGCTTCGATTTGGAAAGACACGCCAGCAGGCAAATGCACAGGTCATGCCGATATGGCGCCACCTTGGGTGCCCTTGCGAGCGCGCGCTGATAGTGCGCAGCGGCCTCTGCGGGGTCTTTCTGGTTGATCTCGAAGTCTTTGCCGAGCTGGTACAGCACATACGGGTCATCCGGATGCGCGGCCAGCTCGAGTTGCAACAGCGTGTGGTTGCGCCCACGCTTGCGGTCCAGCTTGGCGTTCATGTAGCCGTCGTGACCAATCACGAGCGGCAGGCGCACCCGCTGCAGGTTGGCCGCGGTTACGACCGGCTGCTCGTGGATGCGGCCCTGATAGCGCACGCCACGCGGCAACAGACGTGCGATCCAGCTGTTGGAATGCTCCACATGGCCGGAAATGTCGTATTCGCTGCGGATGCAAACCACGCCGAGCAGCGGGCCAAAGCTGCAAGCGTTGCGTAGCTCTTCAGTGCCGCCCTCGATCCATTCGTCGGCGTCCAGCACGAGGTTCCAGTCGGCATTGGCGGCGGCCAGCGCGGCATTGCGGGCGGCGGAAAAGTCATCCACCCACGTGAAATGCTGCACCTGGGCGCCGCACGCCTTGGCGATCGCCACGGTGTCGTCGGTCGAGCCGGTGTCCAGCACGATCATGCGATCGACGTGCGGCTTGGCGCTCATCAGGCAGCGCTCGATGCAGGCGGCTTCGTCGCGGGCAATGACGACCAGCGCCAGACTGCCCTTGGCCGGCTTGGCGCGATGTTTGGCGTGCTTGGACATGCGGCGAAGAAAAAGAGGCGTAGAAAAAAAGTGATTTCAGATCGACATGCTCATGATGCTCTGGTACGCCGAGACAAACTTGTTGCGCACCTGCACCGCCGTCTGCATGTCGATGTTGGCCTTCTGCAGCGAGAGCATCACGTCATGCAGATCCACGTCGTTGTTGCCCATTTCGAAGCTGCGCGAGACGGACTCGGCCTTCTGCTGCGAGGCATCCACGCGGTCCAGCGACGACTTGAGTACCGCGCCAAAGTCGACGCTGACCTTGGCGTCGTCGCCGGAGGCCACGCCGCCCGCGCCAATGCCGCCCACCTTGGTGGAGGGCGCCAGCACGCTGTTCATCAGCGAGACCACTGAATTGGCGTTCGTAATATCCATGTGAAGTCGACTCCTCTTTGCTCGTATTACTTGCGGCGCCGCTGCTTGGCTGCCTGGGCCGGCTTTCCTGAGCGTTTTTCGCCCTGGCCGGTTGGTCGCTATGGCGCCACGGTGATGCAAAGGTAGCCGCCCGCCCGCCGTTCCCAAGCGCCCAAAAGAACGGGAAAAGGCCCTCTTCTTGGCAATTTGCTTGCGCACCCGCTGCCGATAATGGCAACCACGGAGCCTTGCCCGGACATTGGGCGAGGGCTCAAGCAACGTAGTCAGTCAGGAGATTTTGGATGCCAACGACAGCCGATTCGGTTGCTGTCGCCGACACGCTCGGTACGGTGGATATGCCGGCGGTGGGCCAGGGCGCGATGACGCGCCAGAAAGCGGGAGGAGCAGGTGCGCTGGGCGCCCTGGGCCCGCTCGGCCGTCTGTCGCCGCGTCTGCTGATGATGATCGGCGGTGCCGCGCTGGTGGCCGTCATTGCCGCCGCGATGCTGTGGAGCCGGGCGCCGGACTATCGCGTCCTGTACAGCAATGTGTCCGACAGCGACGGCGGGGCGATCATCGCTGCGCTGCAACAGATGAACGTGCCGTACCGCTTCGCCGAAGGCGGCACCGCCATCATGGTGCCCGAGGCGAGCGTGCATGAAGCCCGTCTGAAGCTGGCTTCGCAAGGGCTGCCCAAGGGCGGCCAGGCCGGCTTCGAGCTGATGGAGAACCAGAAATTCGGTACCAGCCAGTTCACCGAGCAAGTCAATTACCAGCGCGCCCTGGAAGGCGAGCTGGCCCGCACCATCCAGGCCATGCAAGAGGTGCAGTCCGCCCGCGTGCATCTGGCAATGACCAAGCCGTCGGTGTTCGTGCGGGAGCAGGCCAAGCCCAGCGCGTCGGTGCTGCTCAAGCTCTATCCGGGCCGCATGCTCGACCGCTCGCAGGTGCAGGCCATTGGCCACCTGGTGTCGAGCAGCGTGCCGAACCTGCCGCTGGCCAATGTGACGGTGGTCGACCAATCCGGCCGCCTGCTGTCGTCGTCGTTCCAGGACAACGCCTCGGGCCTCGACCCGACGCAACTGAGCTACGTGCGCGACGTCGAGCAGGGCTATATCAAGCGCATCGAAGCCATCCTCGGCCCCGTGGTGGGCGAAGACAACGTGCGTGCGCAGGTGACGGCCGACGTCGATCTGGACAACACCGAGCAGATGGCCGAGAGCTACCGTCCGAACCAGGACCCGGCCAACGCCGCCGTGCGCAGCACGCACACCGCTGAAGCCACGCAGACTAAGGCCGACGCCCAGGGTGGCGTGCCGGGCGCGCTGTCCAATCAGCCGCCGACCGCGCCGCGCATGCTGCCGACCGCACCGGCTCCGGCCTCGGCGTCGCAACCGGCTGCAACCGGCCCGAATGGCCAACCGCAACAAGTGGCGGCTGCCAACACGGGCGGCACCGCGGCCAGCGGCAATTCGTCGAGCACCCGCGACACCACCACCAACTACGAAGTCGACAAGACCGTGCGTCGTACCCGCGCCGCAGTGGGCACCGTGCGCCGCCTGTCGGTGGCCGTGGTGGTCAACTACCGCGGCGACGGCAAGACCTGGAAGCCGCTGTCGGAAGCCGAGATGGTCAAGCTCAACGCGCTGGTCAAGGACGCCGTGGGCTTTGACGCCAAGCGCGGCGACTCCGTGAACGTGGTCAACAGCCAGTTCTCGGGCACGCTGCCGATGTCCAAGGACGACCTGCCGCTGTGGAAGCAGCCGGACATGATCCAGTACGCCATCCAGGCTGCCAAGTACCTGGCGCTGGCCATCGGCTTCCTGATCCTCGTGTTTGCCGTGATCCGTCCGGCGATCCGCTCGATGGGCAAGAAGGCCGAGCCGGTCACGCCCACGTTCGTTGGCCGCGAGGGCGAAGACCCGAACGCACCGATCATCACCGGCGCCGCGGCTTCGGCCGGGCCGGAACTGGAAGGTCCGGCGGCGGGCGCCGATTCCGAAGAGCTGCCGGACGCGCTGCCGCAACTCAAGAACAACGACTTCGAGAAGAAGCTCGAGACCATGCGCCGTGTGGCGCAGAGCAACCCGCGCGCCGTCGCGGCCGTCATCAAACAATGGGTGAGTAACGAATGAGCGCCGAAGGACTCCAACGCAGCGCCATCCTCATGATGTCGCTGGGCGAAAGCGAAGCCGCCGAAGTGCTCAAGCACCTGGGCCCGCGCGAGGTGCAGAAGCTGGGCGCGACCATGGCCGCGCTGAAGAACGTCTCGCGCGAGCGTGTGCTCGACGCCTTTGACGCCTTCTTTGTCGAAGCCGAAGACCTGCCGCTGGACGTGGATTCGAACGAGTACATCCGCACCGTCTTCCGCAAGGCATTGGGCGACGACCGCGCCGCCAACATCATCGACCGCATCCTATCGGGCGGTGACACAAGCGGCATCGAAGGCCTGAAGTGGATGGATGCATCGTCGGTGGCGGAACTGATCCGCAACGAGCACCCGCAGATCATCGCCACGATCCTGGTGCACCTTGACCGCGACCAGGCTTCGGAAATCCTGACCTATTTCACCGAGCGCCTGCGCAACGACACCATCCTGCGTATCGCCACGCTTGACGGCATTCAGCCCAGCGCCCTGCGCGAGCTGAACGACGTGCTGACCAAGCTGCTGCAAGGCAACGACCACCGCAAGAAGAACGCGATGGGCGGCGTGCTCACGGCAGCGGAAATTCTCAACCTGGTGCCGAGCGCCGTGGAGAGCGCGGTCATCGAAGGCGTGCGTTCGCGCGATCCGGAACTGGCCGACGCCATCGTCGAGAAGATGTTCGTGTTCGACAACCTGATCGATCTGGACGGCCGTGCGCTGCAGACGCTGCTGCGAGAGATCAGCCAGGACGTTCTGGTGGTGGCGCTCAAGGGCGCCAAGCAGGAGTTCCGCGACAAGGTATTCGCCAACATGTCGCAGCGTGCCGGCACGATGCTCAAGGAAGAGCTGGAAGTGCTGGGGCCCGTCAAGGTGTCGGAAGTCGAAGCGCAGCAGAAGGAGATCCTGGTCGTTGCGCGCCGCCTGGCCGACGAAGGCGAGATCACCATCGGCCGCAAGGCGGAGGACGCCTATGTCTGACCGTGCCGGCCGCTTTGCTGTAACGGAGCGCTGAGATGCCGCGTCCGCCGATCATCCCGCGCGACACGCTGGTCGAATACCAGCGGTGGGAACTGATCGACTTCGAGCGCCAGGCCGAGCTTGCCGCCGCCGCGGCGGCACCGCCTCCGCCTCCGCCTCCGCCCGAACCCGAAGAGCCTCCGATTTCCGAAGAGGAATGGCAGGCCGCGCTGGACGCCGAGCTTGCCACCGCCCGTGACGAAGGTCGCCGCGATGGTTTCGCGCAAGGTTTTCAGGATGGCTTTGAACAAGGGCGCCGCCAGGGCGAAGAAGATTCCAAGCACATCGCCACGCTCATGCAGTCCGTGCGCGAGGCGATCGATCAGTTGAACGGCAGCGTTGCCGAAGAGCTGGTCGATCTGGCGCTGCAACTGACGCAGCAGTTTCTGCACGGTGCGCTGCATGCGCAGCCCGAGCGTATCCTGCCGCTGATTCGCGAAGTGCTGGGCGACGCGCCCACCGCACCGGCACCTGCCATGCTGCGCGTCCATGCCGATGACGCAGCGTTGATTCGCCAGACGCTGGGCACGGAGCTGGCCGCTGCCGGTTGGACGCTCATCGTCGATGCCGCCATCGAGCGCGGCGGCTGCCGCGTGCAGACCCGCTTTGGCGAAACCGATGCCACGCTGCAAACCCGCTGGGCCGAACTGACCCGCGCGTTGGGCCGCGATACCGCATGGCTTGCCAGCGAGCGCGCGGAAGCCGAACGCATTGCAGGAGGCGCACTCCATGTCGCCTGAGACCGTGCAGCCCGCAGCGGGGGTTGGCCACAACGCTGCCGCCAACAATCCCAACGTGCGCATGTGGCGCACCCACCTGCAGCAGACCGCGCAGCGTGCGCGTCTGGCCCGTCCGGTGGTGACGTGCGGCAAGCTCACGCGTGTGGCCGGCCTGGTCATGGAAGCCGTTGGCCTGAAGCTGCCGGTGGGCAGCGCCTGCCGCGTGGAACTGCCGCATGGGCGCCACGTGCTGGCTGAAGTGGTCGGCTTTGCCGAAGAGCGCGCCTTCCTGATGCCGCAAACGGATCTGGTGGGCGTGGTGCCAGGCGCGCGCGTGTTCCCGCTGGAGCCGCAACGCCTGCCGGTGTCGAGCGAAGACGGCGCCGACCCGACGATTTCACACAGCAAATTCCTGCCCGTGGGGCCGCGCCTGCTGGGCCGCGTGGTGGACGCCAACGGTGAACCGCTCGACGGCAAGGGGCCGCTGGGCGCGCATGAAGACCTGGCCTGGGGCACGTTGAACCCGGCACCGCTGAACCCGCTCAAGCGCAAGCCGATCGAGCATGTGCTCGACGTGGGCGTGCGCGCCATCAATGGTCTGCTGACCGTTGGCCAGGGGCAGCGTCTGGGCCTGTTCGCCGGCTCCGGCGTGGGCAAGAGCGTGCTGCTGGGCATGATGGCCCGCTACACGCAGGCCGACGTGGTGGTGGTGGGCCTGATCGGCGAGCGCGGCCGCGAAGTCAAGGAATTCATCGACGAGATTCTTGGCGACGAAGGCCTGGCGCGCTCGGCCGTGGTGGCCGCGCCGGCCGACACCTCGCCGCTGATGCGCCTGCAGGGCGCTGCTTACGCCCACACGATTGCCGAATACTTCCGCGATCGCGGTTGCAACGTGCTGCTGATTGTCGATTCGCTCACGCGTTATGCGATGGCGCAGCGCGAGATCGCCCTGGCCATCGGCGAGCCGCCGGCCACCAAGGGCTATCCGCCTTCGGCGTTTGCCAAGCTGCCGGCGCTGGTTGAGCGTGCCGGCAACGGCATGGTTGATGCCAACGGCCGCGGCGGCTCCATCACCGCGTTCTACACCGTGCTGGCCGAAGGCGATGACCAGCAGGACCCGATTGCCGATGCGGCACGCGCCATTCTTGACGGCCACTTCGTGCTCTCGCGCAAGCTGGCCGAGCAGGGCCACTACCCGGCCATCGATATCGAACAGTCGATCAGCCGCGTGATGTCGGCGATCGTGCCGCGCGAGCAGCTCGACACGGCCCGCCGCTTCAAGCAGCTCTACGCACGCTACCAGCGCAACCGCGACCTGATTGCCGTGGGCGCCTATGCACGTGGCAGCGACCCGGTGACCGACCAGGCCATCGCGCGCTACCCCGACATGGAAGCGTTCCTGCAGCAGGGCATGTTCGAAAACGAAAGCCGCGAGCACACGCTGGAGAAGATGCACGGAGTGCTGGCGTGATGTGCCCGCTTGACACCGTGAAGCCGCAAGCGTTGCGCAAGCCGGAGGCTAAAGCCGCCGGGTTTGCGTCCGATGGGTTGATGTAACGGGAAGCTGGAGGGTCCACCGATGACCACCATGAACAAGCCGTTCCGCCTCGAAACCGTGTTGGAACTGGCCCAGAAGGACACCGAAAAAGCCACGCAGGAAGTCGGCCGCCTGATGAACACGCGCGAGGCCGCCACGCAAAAGCTGGCACTGCTGTCCGACTACCGCAACAACTACCACCAGCAGATGCTGAGCAGCGCTGAAGGCGGCATGGACGTCACGCGCCTGCGCAACTACGCGGCCTTTATCGACCGCCTGGGCAATGCCGTGCACCAGCAGAAAGGCACCATCAACGCGCTGGAGCAGCAGCTTGCGATGAGCCGTGCGAACTGGCTTGAAAAGCAACGCCGCGAGCAGTCGTTCGACATCCTGCGCCAGCGCCACATTGAAGAGCAGCGCCTGGACGAAGAACGCCGTGCCCAGCGCGACAACGACGAACACGCCGCCAAGGTGATCCGCATGCGTGCGGCCCAGGGCGGCAATTGAAGACCAACGCGAACACGCAGTCGCAAGATGGAGTCAACGTGGGCTTGAGTGCCACCCCCAACGCCGCTGCCAAAGACCTGGGCGCCATGCTGTCGGCCGGCAATACTGCCGCCGCCGACAAGACGCAGGCCCCGTCGTCGGGCAACGATACCTTCGGCAACCTGTTGTCGGACCGCATGGCCCAGGACGCCGCGCGCCGTCGCGCTGATGCACAGTCGGCCGCCGACGATGCCGGCCGCCGCGCCGATATCGCGCGCAAGGACGCGACGCGCACCAGCGCCGCCAGCAACGATCAGGACGCCAAGCCGGCCGACGGCAATACGCCCGTGCCGAGCATCACCACGCCTGCCGCCAGCACCGCCGATACGGCGACTGCCAAGCAGTCGCAACCGGCCAGCGCCAAGGATCTCGATACCGCCGCGAAGCAGGCCGCGGTCGATCCGGCTGCACAACTGGCCGCGCAGATCGAGGCTGCACGCCAGGCCGCGCAGCAGGCCGCAGCCGCGCAACTGCCGGTTGCCTTACCCGCCTCCCCATCGACCTCCAACACCGATACCGAGGCGACGTCGTCGGCAGCGAGCAAATCGCCTGCCAATGGCGCCGCCGCACTGGCCGCCGCAAGTGCAGCCGCCAACGGGGCGCAGGGTTCCGCAGACCCGGCCGCGATGGCACAGGCCGGCCTGGCCGGACTGCCTGCCGCGAAGGACGCGAAGGCAAACGCCGCTAACACGCCGACGCCGCCCGCCACCGCGTTGCCCGATAGCGGCACGCTGGCCCAGGCTATGGCTCGCACACGCGCCGCTGCTGACAACACGCCGGCTGCCGTGCGCCAGCTCGGCAGCGCGTCGTCCGGGCAGGGCGTCAATGCCGATCGCGGCCTGCCGCGCCGCGATCTGAGCCCACACAACGCCCCCGCGCAACCGGCCGCCGCCGCCGTAACCGATGCCATCAGCCACGCCAGCAATGGTGGCAACACCGGCAACACCGATAACGCTGGCACGCAATCCAACGCGCAGGGCAACGGCATGCAGTTCCAGGGCGTGCTGTCGCGCGCCACTGGCGACGCGGGCATGGCCGCGCCTACCTTTGCGGTGGGCGGTGCCAACGCAGGCGCAGCGGCTGGGGCATCGATCACGCCGCAACAAGTCCACACGCTGCCCACCTTCGGCGACGCCGCATGGCCGCAGAGCATGGCCAGCCAGCTGGCTTTCATGCAAGTGCATCGCCAATCGTCGGCCGAACTGCAGTTGAACCCGGCCGAGCTGGGCGGCATGCACGTCAAGCTGGAAGTGGACAACGGCGCCGTCAACGCGAGCTTTGTCTGCCAGCACCAGGCCGTGGCCGAACTCGTGCAGGACGCCATGCCGCGCCTGCGCGACGCCATGCAGCAAGGCGGGATGCAGCTTGCGCAAACGTCAGTCAGCACGGGCGACTTCAGCCAGCAGCAGAACGCATCGCAGGGCTCGTCGGCGCAAAACCAAGGTAGCGGTTCGGGCAACGGGGGGAGTGGCAGTCGTTATGGCAGCAGCGGCTCGCAAGACCGCCCCGATACGGTGACGGCGGCACCGCGCCGTGTTTCCAGCCACGAAGGTGCGATCGATACATTTGCCTGACGATTGGGGCGGCGCCTAAAGTTCGACGCGACGCTGCCGTTAGTACGCAGGAGTGCCACGCAAAAATGGCCAGCCGCGAGGCTACAAAGGAAGGACGGGAAATCACAACGCGAGCTCGCCGCGCATAGGTTTGAAGCGGCAGCGTTGCAAATGAATAACAAGGGGGTCAAGTCCGACTGGCGAAGAAGGGATCAAACGGGGATCATTTCGCCACATCCGTCCTTGGGCGGATGCAGACGGACCGATGCGGGGTGTCCGAGCCGGGGGGCTGGCGCACCGCATGTTTGCCGTACTTACGGGAGAGCGCACCGCGAGGTGCGCTTTTTGTTTTTGTGCGCCAGCTTCGTCGTTGCGGCGCACCTGCGTGCGGAGTCTCAGGCGCCCGCTTCCGCCGTTGCGAGTGTGGCGGGCGTGACCGATATCACGTGCTCCACGCCATAGCCGCGCTGCACCCATGCATCGATACCGCCATGCAACGGACGCACGCGCTTGAAGCCGCGTCCCATCAGCGTGCGCGCCAGCATGACGGCAGACGCCTCGTTGGGACAGGCGCAGTAGATGATGATCTCTCGGTCGGGGCCGTCGATCTCAATCGCGCGTTTGCTGCTGGACATGTCATACAGCATGGCTCCCGGAATGCGTTGCGGCTGCAGCATGCGCGAGCTGTCGGCGCGTACATCGATGATGACGGGTGCCGCGCCCGATTCGATCAGCGCGTGCAGCTCATCGGGCGAGATGCGCGCCATCTCCAGCATCTTGCGAAAGCGCCAGCGCTGCAGCCAGCGCGCCGCCACATACACCGCCGCCAGCAATGCGATCAGCAGCACGGCACGCGCGCCCAGCATGTCGAGCTGGCGCAGCGCCTGGTCGATGCTGTCATGCGCTACGCGGCCCAGCAGCAGCCAGAGCGTTGCCCACGCCGCCGAGCCCACCAGGTTGTACAGCGCAAACCTGCTGAACGGCGTGCGCATGGTGCCCAGCAGCGCCGACGACACGGTCGACAAGCCCGGAATGAACTTCGCGATCAGCAGCATCGGCGCGCCCCAGCGCTCGAACTGCGTGCGCGTGCGCCGCACGCAGGAGTCGGGCGACAGCGACACGCGGCACAGCAGTGCCATGACGTGCCTGCCGTAGCGCTTGCCTGCGAAGTACCACAGGCCGTCACCCAGCAGCGCACCGGACACCGCAGCGGGCGCAAGCTCTATGAAGTAGAGCGGCCCCTGGAATGTGAGCGCGCCGGCCACCAGTAGCGTCGGCACGGCCGGCAGCGGGGCGCCGGCTTGCGTCAGCAGCACATTGAGGAACACGGCAAACGCGCCGTATTCGGCGATCAAGGGAAACAGGTCATGCATGGCAGGAAGGGCGCGGCGGGGGCAAATGCGTCTGCCAAGTTACCGCATTCCGCCGCCGCCCGATAGCCATGTCACCGGAATGCGCTCGGCGATATGCGATTCGTGTTGAATTGGCGTGACAATGAACGCTTCACACCGCTTCCAGCTCCTGCCGCCATGCCTTCTGCAATGCCCATCGACGCTTCCGGATCCGTGCGCGAATCCGGTGCGGTTGCCATTCGTCCCGCTATCGAGGCGGATCTGCCGACCATCGTCGGCATCTATGCACATCATGTGCGTACCGGCACCGCCAGCTTTGAGATCGATGCCCCCGATCTGGCCGAGATGACGCGCCGCTTTCATGCCTTGCAGGAAGCCGGCATGCCTTACGTGGTGGCCGAAGCGGGCGGTGCGCTGCTCGGTTATGCGTATGCCGGCCCGCATCGTGCGCGGCCTGCGTATCGCCATACGGTGGAAGACTCCATCTACCTCGACACCGCCGCTCAGGGGAGGGGCGTTGGGACGTTGCTGCTGGAGGCGCTCATCCGCGAATGCCAGGCGCGCGATTTCAAGCAGATGGTGGCTGTGGTAGGGGGCGGCCGCGAGAACCCGGGGTCAGCCAAGCTGCACGCCCGTTGCGGGTTTCGCGAGGTGGGCGTGCTGGAGGCGGTAGGCTACAAGTTTGGTCGCTGGCTGGATTGTCTGCTGATGCAGCGGGCCCTGTGAGGCAGCGGCACTGGTTAAGGTTCAGTGAAGAACGGTAGATGCTTTCCTGAGTGGCCCAAGCCTTCTGAGCTCAATTCACAGCGCTTTGATTACTACGCTCAATCGATGATGTCGGCGCAGGCGTCGGTGGGCGCGGCCGCCACATGCCCCACCAGCGGCACCATCTTCAGGCCCGCCGATGCCACGCGGCACGGCGCGGCCACCACGCCGCACCCGGAAAGGAGTGCAGCAACGAGCAGGGACACAGCGAGGAGAAGGCGTTTCATCGTGGGTGCGTTTGAAAGCGAATGCCGTGCAGTGTGACACAGGGTCATTCGCCAACCTCTGCGCGTGTGTATCGGGAAATGACAATCTGTGCGCGTCGCACAACCATGATGCGATGCGTCAGAACCCAACAATAAAACCCGTTCGAAAGCCGTACAACGCTGACTTTGGGTGAAAAAGTCACATTCTGCGTTTGCGCAAATTAACCCGCAAGCCTTTGTCGCAGGCCGCAAAACCACTGGTGATGCGGGTTTTCCCGTAATTTCACATATCGCAACAATAAATTGCCTGTCGCGACATTTATTGTCTGAACAGGCTCGCCTACGATGACTTCATCGAATGCGGCGCCGCAGCGAAAAAGAAGATCCCGGAAACGTCCGGGTCACCTGCCCGACGCGCTGCGCCCTTCTGGAGAAGACATCATGAAAGCCCAACGTACTCTGATTGCCGCCCTGATCGCCCTGGCAAGTGTGCCGGCCCTGGCGGCAGCCAAGTTTGACGTGTACACGCAAGGTGCTGCGCAAGTCAGCCAACGCTTCGACGTGTACTCGGATGGTGCCAAGGTTGGTGACAAGTTCGATCCGTACACCCAGGGT